>DASYNM010000036.1:0-3320 GCA_036008545.1 Verrucomicrobiia bacterium | reverse complement strand
ATTTGCCGCTTGGCTTGACGATCGGGCTGCGCCGGCGCACCCAGCCATTTGCCGCCGTCAGGAACGTCGTGCATGACGCCCGATTGCGCTGCGATGGTCACTTTGTTGCCAATCTTGAGATGGCCCGCGATGCCCACCTGTCCGGCCAGCGTCGTGTATTGGCCGATCTTGGTGCTGCCGGCCACCCCGACTTGCGCCACGACCAGACAATGCTCCCCTACGCTCACGTTGTGCGCGATCTGCACCAGGTTGTCGATCTTGGTGCCTTTGCCGATAAGCGTCGGCCCCAGCGCGCCGCGGTCGATGGCTACGTTGGCTCCGATCTCCACATCGTCCTGCACGACCACCTGCCCGACTTGTGGCACTTTGCGATGGTGGCCGGCGTCGAAGACGTAGCCAAAACCGTCCGAGCCAATGACCGCTCCGGCATGGATGCGGACACGCTGGCCAATTTGTGTTTGATCGTAAAGCACGACGTTTGGAAAAAGCCGCGAATGGGCGCCAATGACGCAATGATTCCCAATGTGATTGCCGCCCTGGAGCACGACTCCGGCGCCGATGTTGACCTTCTCGCCAACGACGCAGTGCGGCCCGATGTGGGCGGTGGGATCGATCTGGGCGGATGAGGCCACAACCGACTTTGGATCAACGCCCGGCGCGAAGGTGCGTTCGGGAAAAAACAGCGGCAGCACACGGGCAAAAGCAATGCGCGCATTGGCCACTCGGATAAGCGCTTTGCGGCCCGAGGCAAATGGGCCGTCGATGAGAATCGCAGCGGCGGCGCTTTGCTCGGCTTTCTGGAAAAATGTTTCATTCTCAGCGAAGGTCAGATCGCCTGGCCGGGCGGCTGTGGCAGGGGCAAATCCCGTCAGTTTGAGGGAGCCGTCGCCAATGACTTCCCCATCCAATTCTTTGGCGATTTCAGCAGTCGTGAACATGCGTGTGTGTTTTCAAATTGAGCATCCTTCAAGTCGCCGTTGACTTGAAAACCGAGCTCACTATACTGGCCGGGAACTTGACAATTCAACTCCAACTTTAACTGGCATCTTCATGACGCTAAAAATCCGTTACGGCATGATCGTCCGCGGGAGCAGCGCTTGGATGGATGCTCACATAATCGCAGCAAAAAATTATGTCCAATAAACCTCTTAACGTCGGGTTGGTCGGCGGCGGACGCGGCGCGTTCATCGTCAATCCGCATCAAAAGGCCATTCACTTTGACGGTACTCGTCGCGTGGTGGCGGGCGCGCTGTTTCCCGATCCCAAAATCGCGCTGGAGGAGGCGGCGAACTGGGCCTACCCCATCAAAGGCTACGGCTCCTATGATGAGATGATCGCGGCCAACGCGAGTTTGCCCGACGGCGAAAAGCTGGATTACATTCTCATCGTCACGCCAAACTTTGTCCACTTCGACCCTGCGATGAAGGCTATGAAAGCCGGCATCCCGGTCTTCTGTGAGAAACCACTTTGCCTGAACCTCAGGGAGGCGAACGAACTGGTGAAGACTGCGCGCAAACTGGGCGTGCCGTTCGGCGTGGCGCACACTTATCTGGGCCATTGGACGAGCCGCTTGAGCCGATACATCGTGCGCAGCGGCCTACTGGGGGAGGTGCGTTGGGTGGATAGCTACTATCTCCAGGGATGGCTGGCGACCAAGCTCGAAGCCAGCGGCCAGCAACAGGCTTCCTGGCGCGTGGACCCGAAACGCGCCGGCGGCTCGGGCTGTGGCGGCGACATCGGCACGCACGCGCTGATGCAACTGCGCTTCGTCACCGGCCTGGACGTCACGGCCGTGTCCGCGCAGTTGGAAACATTCGTCGAAGGCCGCCAATTGGATGATCATTTCACGGTCTATTGCAAATTGGGCAACGGCGGCAGGGGCATGGTGCGCGCGTCGCAAATTTGCACTGGCTACAAGAACGACCTCGGGATTGTCATCGCGGGGACCAAAGGATCGCTGCGATGGCGCGCGGAAGAACCGGAGAGCATCACCGTTTGTCTGCCCAACCAGCCCGACCGAACCTATTGGCGGGGCGCCGTCACGCCGGGAGACGGCTTCCTGCCCAAAGACATGCCCGCCGATCTGATGGCCGAACCGACGATTCCCAGCGGGCATCCGGAAGCGTTCCACGATGCTTTCGCCCGGCTGCATCGCTGCTTCGAAGCCGATGTGCGCAAGTGGAACGCAGGCGGCAAATTTGTCGGAGACGGCAGCAAATATGCGAACATCGAGGACGGGTGGATGGGCATCGCCTTCATCGAAACCTGTGTCAAGAGTAACGCCAAGCATGGCGCCTGGACCAACCTGCCTAAGAAGATTTAATCCTTCCCCCTTTGACCCGTTTTTCAACTCACCCAACGTGACCTTATTCCGATGACCAAGACATTGCGAGTCGGACTGATTGGCTGTCGTTTCATGGGCAAGGCCCATTCTAACGCCTGGCGGCAGGTCAATCATTTTTTCCCGGAACTCCCGGCCAAGATCGAATTGACCGCCATCTGCGGGCGCGAGGCGGCCGCAGTCGAACGTGCGCGCAGTATCTTTGGTTGGGCCAGAGGGGAAACCGATTGGCGCAACGTCGTCGCCGCGCCGGACATCGACATCGTCGATATCAGCACCGGCAACGACACGCATTGTCCCATAGCATTGGCGGCGCTCGCGGCGGGCAAGGCCGTTTTGTGCGAAAAGCCGTTGGCTTGCACTTTGGCCGAATCGCGGCAGATGCTGGCCGCGGCCCGGCGCGCGGACGCCGTCCACATGATCTGCCACAATTATCGACGCATACCTGCGGTCGCTTTGGCGCGGCAAATGATCCAGGCTGGCGAACTCGGCAGCTCAATTCGACATTTTCACGCCCGTTACGCGCAGGACTGGGGCACTAATCCTGATGTTCCGTTGACCTGGCGCATGCAAAAAAGCCTATCCGGTTCCGGCGCGAACGGCGACATCAATGCGCACATCATCGACCTCGGCCGTTACCTGGTCGGAGAAATCACGGAAGTTAGCGGAATGATGGAAACGTTTATCAAGGAACGCACATTGCTGGAGGCGAAAGGCGGTTCTCCACGAAGCGGCGCAGGAACCAAGAAGGGCAAGGTTACCGTCGATGACGCCGTCGGTTTCATCGGCCGATTCGAAAACGGCGCGATGGCCAACCTGGAAGCGACGCGCTTTGGTCTGGGCCGCAAGAACCACATCGCCTTCGAGATCAACGGCGACAAAGGCAGCCTCTATTTCGATCTCGAAGACATGAATCGCCTCAAATTTTACAACGCAAAAAGCGCAGCCGGCCGCCAGGGCTTCACCGACATCATCGTCA
>DASYNM010000035.1:0-4257 GCA_036008545.1 Verrucomicrobiia bacterium | reverse complement strand
GTGAAACTTATACATTTCTGAGTTCACGGATCGTCAAGGAGATCGCGCGTCTGGGCGGCAATGTCGAGTGCTTCGTGCCGCCGCACGTGCAGACGGCGTTGAAGCGTAAATTCGGCCAGGCCAAACGCAAACCCTAATCCTCGCACCCCTTGCATCATGCCGCTTCAAGTCAACATCCGCCATGTGGAAGAGAAGGAAGTCCGGTTGCGAGGCACGTTGCCGGTGGCAGAACTGGAATTGCCGGACAACGACGAACTGATCCACGCGCGACTTCCATTGCGCTACGACCTGACGGCGCAGATGTTGGGGGAAGGGATTCTGGTGCAAGGCTGCCTTGAGCTGACGCTGGATTGCGAGTGCGCCCGCTGCCTCAAGCCGTTCCAGCACCGGATTGAATTGGAGCATTGGACGGCGCACTTGCCGCTGGCCGGCGCGGAAAAGGCGCCGCGGAAAGATGATTTGGCGGACTTGACGCCTTACCTGCGCGAAGATATTCTGCTGGAGTTGCCGCAACATCCGTTGTGCGAGGCCGATTGCGCGGGATTGCCCAATCGAGCCAAGGACAATAAAACGAAAGGCGCCGGTCAGACGGAAGGTTCGTCAGCCTGGGCCGAATTAAACAAACTGAAATTCTAAAACAGGACAATTATGGGAGTTCCCAAACGCAAGCCTTCACACAGCCGCCAGCGGATGCGGCGGGCTTACAACAGTGTCATGAAGCTGCCCCAACTGAGCACCTGCCCGCAATGCGCGGCGCCATACAGGCCGCATCGGGTCTGCCCGGCGTGCGGCTTTTACAAGGGGCGTCAGGTCATCACCGTGAAAGCCGGGGCCTGATCGTTTGCGGCGGCGCGGATGTGATTCGTCTTCCGCGCCTTTTTTTATGCGCATAGTAGTGGATGTGATGGGCGGGGATCACGGCGCGGAGACGATCATTGAAGGCGCACGATTGGCGCTGCAAGCCAGCGCTACCATCACTCAATTGACCCTGGTCGGGCGCAAGGAGGAGATTGAGGCCGCCATCGCGAAGATCGGCTGCCGCGATCCGCGCGTGAACATTGTGCCGGCCAGCGAAGTTCTCACCATGGAGGACAAGCCGGTGGAAGGGTTGCGGCGTAAAAAGGATTGCTCCATTTTGCGCGCCGTCGATTTGATCAAGGAGGGCTTGGGCGACGCCATGATTTCCCCCGGCAACACCGGCGGCATTGTCGCTGCGAGCACCATTCGCCTGCGCACGTTGCCGGGAGTGGATCGGGCGTGCATTGCCACGGTCATCCCAGGGCCAAAGAATGATTTTGTATTGCTTGACTCCGGAGCGAGCGTGGAATGCAAACCGAATCATCTGCTCCATTTTGCCATCATGGGAAGCATTTACTCGCGGGAGATATTAGGGTATACCAACCCGCGTGTGGGCGTCTTGAGCAACGGCACCGAGGCCAATAAAGGCACCGAAACGACTCAGGAAGCTTGCAAACTTTGCCAAATGGTTGACTTGAATTTTATCGGCAATGTCGAGGGACACGACCTCTTCCACGACCGCGTTGACGTCGTGGTTTGCGACGGCTTTATTGGCAACATCGTGCTCAAGACGTTGGAAAGTTTTGCCAAAGGCTTGACAGGCTGGGTGCGGGACGAAGTCTCCAAGAACCCCAAGCGCATGCTCGGCGCCATGCTGATCAAAAACGCCCTGCGCACCATCAAGCGGCGCATTGATCCCGATCGCCGCGGCGGCGCGCCCTTGCTCGGGCTCAACGGCACCATTTTTAAAGCGCACGGTTCTGCCAGCGCCCTGGCCATCACCAACGCCATCGGCGAATGCACCAAGGCTCTTCAGCATCGCCTCAATCAAATGATCGAATCCGAAGTCGCCAAAGCCAACGCGCATCTCGCCACCGCCAAGCCATGAAACTCCCCGCTCGAAAATTCACCAACCCACGCGCTCGCCACAATTTCGAGGGGCGCACTTGCTCGATCATCTCCGTCGGCTCCTACGTGCCCGAACGCGTGCTTTCCAATGCCGACCTGGAAAAAATGGTCGATACCTCGCACGAATGGATATTCTCGCGCACCGGAATCAAGGAACGCCGCATCGCCGCGCAACACGAAGCCACCTCGGACCTCGCCGCCAAAGCCGCGCGCGTGGCCATGACACGGGCCAGAATTGCCCCGGGCGAAATCGATTTAATCATCCTGGCCACCATCACGCCCGACATGCCATTTCCCTCGACCGCCTGCCTGGTGCAGGAAAAGATTGGCGCTGAGAACGCGGCAGCCTTTGACATCCAAGCCGCATGCTCGGGCTTCATTTTTGCGTTGGAAATCGGCCAGCAATTCATCATGTCCCGCACCTACGACACCATCCTGGTCATCGGCGCGGAAAAGCTTTCCGCCATCATCAATTGGAATGATCGCAACACCTGCGTACTTTTCGGTGACGGCGCGGGCGCGGCCATTCTGCGCAACCGGCCGGAAGCACACGGATTGTTGACAGCCTGCATGGGCTCGGACGGCGCGCGGGCCGGGCTTTTGTGCATGCCCGGCGGCGGATCGGCCTTTCCACCCAGCCACGAAACGGTCGCGGCGGGCCTGCATTATCTGCGCATGGATGGCAAAGAGACCTACAAGAACGCCGTCACGGCCATGCACATCGCTGCCGAGGAAGCCCTGCGCCGCTGTCAACTGGATATCTCGCAAATCACTTGCATTATTCCGCATCAAGCAAATCGCCGCATCATCGACACTGTGGCCGAACGGCTGGGCGCCAAGCCGGAGCAATTATTTGTGAACCTCGAAAAGCACGGCAACACCTCGGCCGCTTCCGTAGCAATCGCCTTGGACGAAGCCGTGCAGTGCAAGCGCATCCAACGGGGTGACTTGGTCTTGCTCATCGTTTTCGGCGCCGGGTTGACATGGGGCGCCGCTGTCATTGAATGGTAGCGTGCGGTCCGGGTCTTTGTTTTTTCCTAATCCTAATCTTAATCGAATATGACCACGGCAAAGTGGGGCCAGAAGGGATTAAGATTAGGAGCAAGGAAATGGGAAGCGCAAGCTGGATTCGTGATTGACGGTGGGGGAAAGGTCAAGTAGTGTTTGCGGCTCCGAGCGGGGGGTGTAGCTCAATTGGTTAGAGCGCTGCCCTGTCACGGCAGAGGTTACGGGTTCGAGCCCCGCCACTCCCGCCACCCTCTGCGAGGGAAAATTCCAATTCACACCCCATGTGGGGCCATTGAAACAAGTTTGAAACAACTTGGAGGCCGCGCAAGCCAAGAAACTCAGTTCTTGGATTGCGAATATGAAAACGGTTTACAATGCTGACGGCGTCGAATTTACCATCTACGAAACGGTCAAAAAAACCAAAGCAGGGCCAATCCGATATTGGCTTTTGGAAGACCACTCCAGCGGCAAGCGCCGACTGTTGAGCAACAAGACCAAAGAAGCCGCTCAAAAACGGGCCGACAAAATCAGGGCGGCGATGGTCAAAGGACGGGCCGACCGCATGACGCTAAGTAATGGCCAATGGCAGGATGTCTGCCTTGCCGGTGAAATTGTAAAGAGCCTTGAAACAGGCGACTCTCTGATCTCCGCCGTGCGGGAGTGGGCGCATTGCCGGGCGCTGCTCTTGAGCAGCGGCGCAACACTCGTGGAGGCTGCGCAATTTTATCGCACGCACCACAAAGGCGGCGGTGGTCCCGGACACAATCCCACGCGATTTGACGACGCTGCCCCAGCCTACCATCAGTCCAAGATTAGGTCTGGCCAATCCCAAAGCCATTGTAAGAACATTCTCACTCGTTTGGGGCGGATGAAAAAAGTGCTGCCTGAGGGTGTCCTCCTCGATGATCTGACAGCAGGGCAACTTGACACGGCGCTGCTCACGCTGGACATCGGGGCAAAAACGCGCAACGAGTATCGGTTGATTTTGAGCAATTTTTACAAGTGGGCGGGAAAGCAAAACCCTCCGCTGGTCCCGGCGGGCTTCAATCCGGGCAAGGAAATGGAGCAGCACCGCGTCGGCCATCAAGAGATTGAATTTTTGTGTGTGGCGGACCTGCGCAAGGTTTTGGCCGGGGTGCAAAGCAAGCGCCCTGATTTGCTGATGCTGGTGGCGCTGATTAGTTTTGCCGGAATTAGGCCGTCAGAATGCGTGAGGCTGGAATGGCAGGACATCGGTGAGGATTACATCAGACTGCCGGGCCGCAAGACAAAGACCCGATACGCCAGACAGGTTCCCATTCAGCACAATCTCCGGCGCTGGCT
>DASYNM010000034.1:0-5737 GCA_036008545.1 Verrucomicrobiia bacterium | reverse complement strand
CAATCAGTTGGGAACCGTCACGGTCGAGGCGGAGCACTGGTATAAATTCGTGGTCGGCGTGACCAACACCTCAGGAGCCTCCGGCAATATGACGGCCGGCTGCGCACTTTACGATTACGGCAGCAATGGCTTGATCCCAGGCCCCAATCTCATCACTTTTTCCACGGCGACCAGCCATGCCGCGCTGGCCATCGCAACTGAGGCCGCCGTCTGGCCGGCTCTTCGTGCGTTTGAGGACGGTGGCGTTAGCGCTTGGGACAATTTCCTGGTTTACACGAGCAACAGCCCGCCCGTCATCACGCTGTCGCTTAGCAACGCGGTGGTCGCGACCAACAGCACCGCCACTTTCTACACACTGGCTGATGGTCCGGGCCCCATTACCTACGCCTGGTACACCAACAATGTCCTGGCGCCCGGCGCGACCCGTACGAGCTACACCACGCTGCCCGTGGAGGCTGGATTGACCAATGTGACCGTGGTCGCCATGAACGAATTTGGTTCCACCACGAACTCGGCCACGATCAGCCAGCCGGGGCCAAGCGAGATCAGCTTCTTCGGCGATGGCACGAATTGGACCATCAATGAAGTGGGCATTCCATCGGCCAGCATCAGCGGAAACGTGTTGAACGGAACCGACGGCGGCGGCAACGAATGGGTAACCGCCTGGTACAACAGTGAGGTTAACATCAACGGCTTCACCGCCACTTTTACTTACCAGAATGTCGGTGGTGTTCCTGGTGACGACGCGGATGGGGCTTCTTTCGATCTGCAAGAAAGCGGCACCAACTATCTCAACAATATCGGCAATTCGTCCGGCGGCAGCTTGGGCATTTTTGACATGAGCCCCAGCGCCGATTGGGAAATTAATATTTACAACGGCAATGGGATCGGGATTCTCTACAATACCGATGGCGTCACGGGCGGCTATCTGCCCACCGGCAGCGTCAACGTGGCCAACGGCGATCCCATCAACTTCACCATCGTTTACACCCCTGGAGGATTGGTGCAGGAAACGCTGGTTGACACCGCCACGCAGGCGACCTTCGTCACAAACTACAACGTCGGTGATCTTACCAGCCTGCTTGGAAGCAGCTTTGCCTACGTCGGATTGACCATCAGTTCTGGGGGTGTCGGGGGCGCCCAAAACATCAGCGATTTTACTTACCAGGCGGTAACCAATGCCTTCACTCTGGCCGTGCTGACGAATCTGCCCGCTTCAAGTGTTGATCCCACGTCAGCTACGCTGAACGGGGAGGTCATTACCAACGGTGGCTATACACCTACAGTCACCCTATACTATGGTGCAACTGATGGTGGTACCAATGCCGGCAACTGGGCCAACAGCGTCACCTTGGGTTTGGAAACCGCTGCGTTCAATTTGCCGATTACCGGGTTAGCGCCTAACACCACCTATTATTACGCCGCCAAAGCAGTCAATTATGCTGGCACATCCTGGGCTTCGCCGTCCCAAAGCTTTCTTACCGGCTCCGTTTCGCCGCCAACAGTGGCTAATGCCCCAGCGACGGGCATCGGCGCCACGCTGGCCACCCTCAACGGACAGGTCGTTTCGACCGGCGGCGTGCCGACGACCGTCACTCTCTACTACGGGCCGGCGGATGGCGGGACCAACGCAGGCGGGTGGGCCAGTAATATTTCGATCGGTTTGCAGAGTGGCGTTTACGCGCAAACAATCGGATCGCTGTCCTCGAACACAACTTATTTCTTCACCGCCGGCGCGTCCAACAGCTCGGGCGTGGCCTGGGCAACGCCGTCACTGAATTTCACCACGCTCGCGACCAACCCGGTTTCCACGTTGACCGCGGTGCTGACTTATCACAACGACAATACCCGCATGGGGTTGAACTCAACCGAAACGATCTTGACGCCGGCCAATGTCAATACCAACAGTTTTGGAAAGCTATTCTCATGTGCCGTTGACGGCTTCGTTTATGCGCAGCCGTTGATCATGACCAACGTGAGCATCCCCGGCAAGGGAACTCACAACGTGGTCTATGTCGCCACCGAGCATGACAGCGTGTTTGCCTTTGACGCCGATAACAATTCCGGCGCAAACGCCTCGCCGCTTTGGCAGACCAGTTTTCTCGGGCCGGGCGTGACCACCATGCCTAGCGGCGACAGCGGCAGCAGCGATATTACCCCTGAAATCGGCATTACTGCCACGCCAGTCATTGATCCGGTGAGCGGGACGATTTACTGCGAAGTCAAGACCTTGGAAGGAGGAAGCACTTTCGTGCATCGTCTGCACGCGCTGGATATTACGACCGGGCTGGAACGGACCAATTTCGATGGTCCCGTCGTTATCCAATGCACCAATTATCCCGGCGTGGGCAACGGGGACAATGATGGCGAGAACCCTCCGCACGTGCTCTGGAACGCGGAGAAGGAGCACGACCGGCCTGCGTTGACTCTGCTCAATGGGGTGGTTTACCTGGCTTATGCTTCGCATGGCGACGCCACACCTTACCATGGCTGGTTCTTTGGCTACAACGCCACCAACCTCTCCCTTGCACCCAGTGTCTATAATAGCACGCCCAACGGCGGCAACGGCACTTTCAGCGGCGGCGGCTTCTGGGACGGCGGCGGTGGCCCTTCCGTGGATGCGCAGGGCAACATGTATTTTCAAACCGGCAACGGCAACTTCGACCAGGTTGCCACTATCACTTCCTCAAATAACTACGCCATGAGTGTGATCAAGTTTGCCACCAGCAACGGACTTCAGATGGTGGATTTCTTCGCGCCTTCCGACGCTGTGAGCCTGAGCGGCGGCGACGAAGACCTAGGCTCTGCCGCGCCGATTATTTTGCCCGATTCAGCCGGCAGCGCGGCGCATCCTCATTTGGTCGTGGGCGGGGGCAAAACCTCGCCGATCTACCTGATGGATCGCGACAACATGGGGCGTTGGAATAGCACTACCGACCAGATCGTGCAGGAATTCAATGGCAGTTACCCTGGAGACCGGGATACAACGCCGGCTTTCTTCAACAACACACTCTATGTTTTCGATTCGAGTGGCAAGATCGGCGCCTACTCTATCACCAATGCCTCGTTCAACACCACACCCGTGGAAACTCCCGATGGTTACGACAACAAAGGCGGCGCCACAGCTTGCATTTCGGCCAATGGCACCAGCAACGCCATCGTATGGGCGATTTACAATTCAGGAGGTGAAACTCCGACGACTCCCTGCATTCTGCGCGCCTACAACGCAACCAATCTCACGCAGGAACTCTATACCAGTGACCAAATTGCTTCGCGCGATTCCGCGGGCGATGCCGTCAAGTTTATTGCTCCCGCCATCGCCAACGGCAAGGTCTATGTCGCGGCGCAGTATTCTCTGACAGTGTATGGGCTGGCGACCACCTTTGTGGCCACGCCCGTCATCAGTCCCGACGGCGGAGTGTTCACGAATTCGGTCCTGATCACCCTGACGGACCCGACAGCCGGAGCGTCGATCTACTACACGCTGGACGGCACAGCGCCGACGACCAATTCATTTCTCTACAGTGGGCCCTTTAATCTGACGGTTTCAGCATCGGTCACGGCCGGGGCTTTTAAGCCTGGGGCGGTCGCCAGCGGAACCGTGAGCGCGAGTTTCATCAACAGTTCGGCCGTTGGCAACGGCAGCGGCTTGTTGGGCAACTACTGGGCCAATACAACCAGTGCGGCCTTTGTAACCCCAGGCTTCAATACCCCGCCCACCCTAACGCGCGTTGATCCGACCATCGACTTCGACTGGAACACGAGCCAGCCCGCCACTAACGTCGGGCCGGACACCTATGTCGTGCAATGGACCGGAACCGTAGAACCGCAATTCAACGAGACTTACACGTTCTCCACGACGACCGACGACGGCGTGATGCTGTACGTCAACGGGCAATTACTCGTGAATGAGTGGGTTCCTCAAGCTCCGACCACTTGGAGCGGCTCCATTGCCTTGGTTGCGCAGCAGCGATACAACATTACCATGGATTATTTTCAAGCGGGCGGAGGCGCGGAGGCGTATTTGTTCTGGAGCAGTCCATCCGAAGGGCCAATGACCATTATTCCGGAATCGCAACTCTACCCGGTCACGAACCCGCCGCCTTCGGTTGCCTTGACCGGGCCAAGCAACGGCGCGACCTACACCGCCAGCGCCAGCGTGAGTCTGATTGCCGAAGCCGCCACCCAATTCAATCCTCTCAGCTACGTTAGCTTTTACGTCGGATCCACCTTGCTGGGCAGCGTAAGCAACGCCCCCTACAGTCTCACCACGACGGGCCTGGGAGTTGGCGGTTACGCGTTGACCGCCGTAGCGGTGGACGGCAGCGGTTTGGCCGCTACCTCTGCTGTGGTCGACATCACCGTCACCGCCCCCACGGGACAGCCTTACGGTTTGACTAATTATCCGACTGCGCCGCCTTTCTACAACATGCCGCCCGTCTTCACTGGCGCGTTGCCAACGAACTTATCGCAGACCGGGATTTTCTCCGACACGCCCAGCATGACCCCGGTCGCCAGCCTGATTCCCTACGCGCCCAACGTGCAGTTGTTCTCCGACAACGCGCAAAAGGTGCGCTATTTCTCCATCCCCAGCAGCGGCGCGCCCTACACGCCGGACCAACAAATTGCCTACGCGCCGACCTTTAGCTGGTCGTTCCCGGCCGGCACAGTCTTTGTCAAGACCTTTGAATTGCAGACCAATGACAGTGATCCCACCAACCTGCTGCGCCTGGAAACCCGCCTGCTGGTGCGCGACACCAATGGCGCGGTTTATGGGGTGACGTATAAATGGCGCCCCGACTATAGCGACGCCGATTTGCTGACCAACAGTTTGTTCGAACCGGTCCTCATTCAAACCGCGGACGGCTTTTACACCAACCTATGGTATTATCCCAGCCCCACCGATTGTTTGCAGTGCCACACGGCGCCGGCCAATTACGTCTTGGGCGTCAATGCCCGTCAGTTGAACGGCAACTTCAATTATCCCAACGGCGTGACCGACAATCAACTCCGCGCGCTGAACCGCACTGGCCTGCTTTATCCGGCTATAAACGAAGCGGACATCACCAACGTCGAGCAACTCTCCTCACTGACCAACACCGCCGCCTCCTATGAACAGCGGGCGCGCTCCTATCTGGATGCCAATTGCGCCCAGTGCCACATTCAACCAGGTGGGTCGGGGCCGACCTTCGACGCGCGCTACGACATTCCTTTGACCAATCAAATGATCATCAACGTCCCGGCCGTGAAGGGAAATTTCGGTTATGACAATGTCAACATCGTCACGCCCGACGACATCTGGCGCTCCAGTATTTATTACCGGATGAACGAGGCCGATCTTCTGACACCGCCGTCCACCCAGATGCCGCCGCTGGCACGCTACCTTATTGACACAAACGCTGTTCAAGTCATGGCTGATTGGATCAACAGCCTCCCCGGCACCCCGGCCTTGCCGCCGCCCACGATCGACCCGGCGGGCGGATCGTTTGAGGCTTCCGTCAACGTGACGATTGAGCCCGCCACGACCAACGAGACTCTCTACTACACGTTGGACGGTTCGCTGCCGACGACCAATTCGCTGCTCTATACCGGACCGTTCCAGTTGACCAACAGTGCGACCGTCACCGCCAACGCCTGGGAACTCGGCTTCATCGACAGCGTCGTGGGTGCGGCACAATTCATCGTCGTGCCGGGCGCGGAATTCATCTCGCCCACCGGCTTCAGCAACGGCGTGTTC
>DASYNM010000033.1:0-1662 GCA_036008545.1 Verrucomicrobiia bacterium | reverse complement strand
CGACATTCATCGCGGACCCGCGATGCGAATCGGTCTCAATCGCTGCATTATGCGCCGCGCCCGGTGTTGTTCTGTGCGTAGCTGATGGGATCGTAAGGATTGTAGTCCACGTAGTGGCCGGCGAAGACCTGGGAGGGCTGGCACGGCGAGAAGCGCTGGAACGGCGTGGCGATCCTCGCGCGGTGGACGCCGGTGGTGACCCGCATGGACTTGCCGGGCGACGCCTCCGACGGGCAATGCCGCTATCTCGAGGCGGCCGTCAACGGCGTGCTCGTCGCCTCGATCTACGCGCCCAATGGAAACCCCCAGCCCGGTCCGAAGTTCGATTACAAGCTCGCTTGGCTGAAATGATTGAACGCCCACGCGACTGAACTCTACGCGACTGGAGCGCCTGTCGTGCTGGCGGGAGATTACAACGTGGTGCCTACAGACCTCGACATCTATCCGACGAAGTCTTGGGATCGCAACGCAATGTTGCAGCCGGAGAGCCGCGCCGCGTATCAGCATCTTATCGCGCAGGGCTGGACCGACGCCATTCGCGCGCTCCATCCTAAAGAGCCGATGTACACGTTTTGGGATTACATGCGGAACCGTTGGGAACGCTAAGGCGGCCTGCGTCTCGATCACATTCTGCTAAGTCCCGTTTTGACGGAGCGGCTGCAAAGCGCCGGCGTCGATCGTCATCCCGGGATCTTCCGCGTTTCAACGAGGAGGTCTACAACTCTCCGCCACTTCCGAGGGTGACGACCCGACAACCGGCATCATGCACGAAGGCAGTGATGGATCGTCGAAATTCACTTTCGATTTAATGGCGCCTGAGCGCCCGACAGTCGACCACGCCGGTTAGATTTTCTCAAGGCCAAGTTTTCGATCCGGCCGACTTTATCATTCGAAGCGACGGTGTTTGTCGGCTCAATCCAGAAATGGCGCATGGCGGCGAGGGTGTCGACGTAGAAAGTCAAAGACCCAACGGCCCGAGTCAGCAGGAAGAATCGGACGGCGACGCTGTAAGGATGCAGCACGAAACTGCTGCAGTGTGACGCAGATCACATCTGATCCAGCGGTTTCGTGATATGGACGATACTGGCGGGAATCGTTTGCACGTCAAGACACTTCGAAAGTGAGTGTTTTGTTACCTTAATAGGGCTCCGCGCTTCATCCAAAATACAAAGGCTTTGGGGAATCGACATCGGCGGCGTGACGGAAAGGAAATGCCATGCCGCAGACTCGCACACGACGAGTTCGCCCGGAATCTTCACCAGGATTCAAATGTCAGATTTCATCCACTAGTGCTGAACGGTAGACGCAGTTTTATTACTTGTAACTGCAGCACTTACCGGTAGGTAGTTATGACTGACGTTGTGGGAACGTTCTCCGAGACTGGCGTCGGGCCCATAGTGGGCTGGACCGTGCAGCTGTGGCGGTGTGACGTACAAGCCGGATGGCTGCCGCAGGGCAGTGCCTCCACTTCCCCCACCGGCAGTTTCACGATCTCGGTACCTATTTTAGGTATTTTTATGCTCAGTATCGCCACCGTCGAGGTCAGGCTGGTGGACGTGGTGGGACGCATTGTCGCACGCAACAGTTTCATTTTGCCAATGACCGGGACACATACCGTGCCTCCGATTTCGGTGGTGTCCGCAAATTTGCGGGGCTGGCGCT
>DASYNM010000032.1:0-5207 GCA_036008545.1 Verrucomicrobiia bacterium | reverse complement strand
TATGGCGTGCTGTGCTACAGGCGCCTCTGCCGCCGACTCCAACACCAACATCATTCCCACGCTAACCATCGACGGCCAGACGTTCACTAACGTGGAACTAGGCACCGTGACCGGTGCTCGCGTTGCCATCCTTTACGATGGTGGTGGTCAGCGCGTGGCCATCTCCAACCTGCCACCAAACCTGCAAGCACGGTTGCACTACGACCCGGCGGCAGTGGCGGCACAGCAAGCCGCAACTGACGCAGCCAAGACGGCCAACAAGGAACGCATCGACAAGGAAAAGACCACCCTCAGCCCGGCGCAACCAATTCGCATCGTCCGAATGTTACCGGACCACACGATCATCATCGAGCCGAACAAAAACATCTTCATCCACGGCCTGCCTCCGGCAGTTTCGGGCTACCTCGCGACGCTGGCCCGCCTACAGGCCGAAGTGGACAGCGCCCAAGCCACGCTGGACGCCGCGATCAATGGTGCTGGCCAGGTGCCCGGCAGTGGCTATAGGGCGACGCCGATTGGCACCGTCAGCACTTACGCTGGCGTACCGCAAACCTACAGCCAATCCCGCGATCAAAACGTAAGAGGGAGCGCCGCCGTGGCCAATGCCAACGCCCGTGAAGCCGCCGCTGGAGCCGCCAAGAACGTGGCCGACAGGCAAACACAACTTGCCAACGCCAAAGCCCATCTTGCGCTGTTGAATCCCGCCACAAACCCGCTCCGGCTTATTATCGCCCGTCCTAGTGAGTATTTGTTGGGTGGGACCGTTCGCTGGTGGGAATTCGACAAGATGGACACTTCCAGTTTGTAGGCAATTGGAGACATTCAGGGCCGCGCTGTTCAAAGAAAGGAAAAATGACGGCAGCCCAACCGATTGTAGGCGCCTTGGCCCTTGCAGACTTGCCCTCACCTTGAAAGAATCGCATCAAAGGCTTAAATTTGTGCGCTGGCGAAGACAATGTTGCGGGTGAGAACGCTGGAAAACCATTCGGGTTTATGTTTACTCGGCCAATGCAACGGCAGCCCTTTGAGTAAGTCGCAATATCACCCTCCCCTTCAACGAATGTCGGGAACTGGGTCATCGTTCTGTATGGGAAAAACAAAGCGCGGGGCTATCGGTTCGGTAGTGCTGCGCCAATGGGTTTTCGCGGTCGCAGCCTCGCCTGTTTGAATGACGCGGATTTCAGCGGCTGAGGTCCAAGGCCCGTCGTGCATTTCTGAAAGGGCCTTGAGTTTGATGAAACGGCATTTTACCGGCTGAAAGGTTTCGATTTGCTCCTCCTTGCCGGGCTTGAATTCCCCGTGTTTAAGGGGTTCGCCAAATTTAATCCCATCGTCGCTGATGTAAAATTCAAAGTCCTTGATGCAGCCGTTTTCTGACCAATCCTGCCGGGGGAGATAGGCGAAGCCCTTGATCTCAGATGGCGGCACCAGTTCAATGACGATCTCGTGGGGAGGACCGGGCTTGTTGGCCTGGTATTCGGTATGCCAAATCGTGTTGGGATTACCATCCACGGCGTTGGCGCCGCAATTGTTTTCGGCCTGCGTTTCTTCACTGTCCACTTTGACGACCCTGAGTCTGGCTTTGACCGGCGGAGCGTCTTCGGCTTTGGCCAACTTCAACTGCTCCAAGCTCACTTTGCCACCCTCGACGGTAATGGAAATATGCCGGCGTCCCTCAAATTCATAAACAATCACCAGCGTCTTATTGCAGTCGGGCGCCGGGTCGACACGCAGCCAGTCAACGCGCGCCAATAATGTGTCGTCCCGATTATGCAGCAATTCATCAACCCGACTGGTAACGTCGGCAAAATATGTGTCCGAACCATAAACCGCCGAAACAACACGGAAATCGTCAGACGGGGAGGAAATCGTTGCAGGCGCGGACGTCTTGGGAACTTGAGACTGTGAAGCGCAACCCGCAACCAAGGTGATGGCGACTCCAAGGGCAACCCAATAATGTGTTTTCATACATCACTGATCGTGCCTGACGATCCAACGATGAGCCATACCGACCGGGAGTGTCTCCGCAAAGTCGATAGTCCTTTTATAAGCCAACGGGCTTCAAAAAGTCAAATCTGAATACCAGCGCAGACAAAGGCGGCGAAAACGCTGGGCGGATACCTGGGCGTGGGTGTGGCGATTCTAAATTGGATGGTGCGCGCTGCAGGGCTTGAACCTGCGACCCCTACCGTGTGAAGGTAATGCTCTACCACTGAGCTAAGCGCGCCCACGGAATCGACATTCAACATCTGCACGACTTGAACGTTATATTCAAAGCATCCCAAAGACCGAGTTTTCGCGCAAGTCGATTATTAGAGCGCACGTGGATTGACAAGCCCAGCGGAACTGCAATCGGTAAAACTGGACTCCGTTGACGTGGGTGTTGTTCACGTGTCGTGTCCGTAGTGCGGCAAGATGCCCATAAAAACCCGCGGCGGACGCATCTGAATTTCCTTTTCGATCAACCTCGGAGGACGCCGTTGCTACAAGCCGCGAAGGTTGTGAATTCTTGCGGGCACAAAAGTCCAACGGTCAAGGTCACCCTACGGATTATATTTGGTTGGATATCCAACCTCGATGTATCTCCAGTCGTGCGGAGCGTTGACCTGATTCGGCGTAGTCCCCCCGTATTTGTTGCCGTTCATGCTCAGGGCATACGCGATCATGGCCGGATCGACCCAACGATGCGTTTCGGCGTGGCCGTCGGCCCAGGAATAAGTGCTGTTGAGCTCGTGCCAGGCGGCTGTGGAATCTTCTTCATCGGAGCCGGTCCATGGCGGCGGGGAAGCCGCCAACGAACCCTGTTCCCAGGAGCCTTCATTTTCGCCGCGAGGATCGTTCTCTTCGACGAAGACAAACCTCGAGCTGGTGTGGACGATGTCCCTCATGTTGAATAAGCTGCCGCTTTGCCCGTTCAAGCCGCCAGCGCCGGAGTAACTGCCCCAGGCGAAATTGCCGTTGGGATAAGTGCCTTCGGTATAAATGTTCGGATTGGGCGGTTTATACTGGCGAAGATCGGCCGGACAATGGACGACGTTCGCGTTGGGGGCGTAAGGCCAAAAGCTCCCCTCTGCATAGCACGCCAGGAACTCCGTAATGTTTTGTTGCTCCAAGCCCTCCCCCTGCAAATTCACCATCGCAGGATTGTAGTTGTCCAAACGCCAGGAAGCGGCGCCGGGGCCGTAATCCTGGGGGTTCATGTTGACGAGCCTGTCCTTGTTGTCATTGGCGTATTGGAGCCAGGCCAGGACGAGCTGCTTCTGGTTGCTCAGACAGGTGGTGGTCATGGCGTTACTTTTGGCCTTGGCCAGGGCCGGCAGAAGCATCGCCGCCAGAATGGCAATGATGGCAATCACGACCAACAACTCGATCAAAGTGAAGCCGCTTTTTTGCTGGTCCTGGAAGCCGCCAGTATTGGGCGAACGCCCGCGCGATCCCTTGTCAGAGTGTCGGACTCGTGTTTTCATGTTGCCTCTAAGTTTGAATTGCTGCACCTACGCGTCCCCAATCCGGCTTTGTGCGCCGTGTAGGGATCGGTTCGACGGCTCACACTGCGCGATTAATAACACGAAGGCAGGCAGGTTGTCAATGGCGTTACATCGCGGCAGCAGGAGAGCCGATTTGCGTAAAGCCAGCTTGCATTTGCAGGCTTTGTGAGCGACAAAAGGTGTTTCGACATTATGGGAGTTGGAGCCAATCGATTGGGTTTTTGTTTGCTGGGATTGCTTTTGTTCGGCCAGCCAAGTTTGTTTGGCGCCGAGAAGCCGTTAAACGGAAGTCAAATCTATCGCCAACTCTGCGCCAGATGCCACGGCGGCGGTGGCCAGGGCGTCAAAGGCAAATACGATGACGCGCTGCAAGGGGATTGGCCGCTGGAGAAGTTGAGCCGTTACATTGGCAAAAAGATGCCCGATGACGACCCCGGCCGATGCCAGGGCGCCCAGGCCGAGGCGGTGGCTGGCTACATTTACGATTCCTTTTATTCGAGCCAGGCGCGCTTGCGCAGGCATCCTCCGCGCATCGAGCTGTTGCATTTGACCAATCGCCAGTACGCCAACACCGTCGCCGATTTGATCAAGTATCTTTCCGGCAACGACGGCGCGTTGACCGAGGAACGGGGCCTGCGGGCCGTCTATTACAACTCCAGGGAATTCGACGGCGACAAAAAAGTTTACGAGCGCGTCGATCGCCAGTTTGGTTTCAATTTCGGCGACACCAACTGGGACGCGAAACTCAACGGCACCAACGGGTTTTCGGTGCATTGGCGCGGCTCGCTGCTGGCTGAGGAGACTGGCGACTACGAATTCACTCTCAAAACCGCCAACGGCGCGCGCCTGTGGATCAACGACGACGACGATCCGATTATTGACGGCTGGGTGGGCGGCGGCCAGCTTGCCGAGCACAGGACCAAGCTGCGTTTGATCGGCGGACGCGCCTATCCGTTTCGCCTGGATTATTTCAGGTTCAAGGAGAAGACCGCGCTGCTCTCGTTGCATTGGAAACCACCTCACGGCGTTGAGGAGGAAATTCCGGCGCGCGATCTTTTGCCGGAACACGTCTCGCCGACATTTGTCGTGACCACCCCGTTTCCGCCGGACGATAGCAGTGTGGGTTACGAGCGCGGCATGGGCGTTTCCAAGGCTTGGGACGAAGCAACGACGCACGCTGCCATCGAAGCCGCCAATTATGTGGTCAAGCATATTGATGGGCTCTCGCACAGCAAAGCCACGGACACCAATCGTATCGACAAGGTGGAGACGTTTTGCGGCAAGTTGGTCGCGTCGGCTTTCCGTCGTCCTCTAACAGATGAACAGAAACGGCTTTTCGTCTCCGTGCAATTCAAGCGCGCCCTGAAAACGGAAGACGCTGTCAAGCGCGTGGTGATTCTGGCCTTGAAGTCGCCGCGCTTCCTGTATCTTGGACTTGACAGCGACAAACCCGATGACTTCGAGGTGGCGGAGCGGCTTTCCTACGATTTGTGGGATTCGCTGCCGGACGCCGCTTTGGAGCGATCCGCCACCGATGGCAAACTACGCACCGAGGAGCAAGTCGCCGCGCAAGCGCAACGCATGTTGGCCGACCCGCGCGCGCATTCCAAGATGCGCTATTTTCTTCAGCAATGGTTGCAGATGAACCAGAGGGAAGACCTGTCCAAAGACGCCACGCTCTTTCCTGGTTTTACGCCCGAAATTATTTCCGATCTGCGC
>DASYNM010000031.1:0-6581 GCA_036008545.1 Verrucomicrobiia bacterium | reverse complement strand
GCGGCGGACCACGTCCATGATCACACCCAACGAGTAATCGCGAGTGCCTTGTTCAGACGGGTCCAGCCAGAGGGATTTGCCGTAAGTGCGCACCAATTCAGGATGTTTTACGCTTATGTGATTGGTTGCCACGGGCGTCTTGACATCGCTCAGACGCGCGCGATAGGGATTGAACCAGGCGTGCAACTCCAGGCCACGCTTGTGCGCTTCGGCCACAGCGAATTGAAGAGGATCGTAGGGCGGGGACGGAGCCTGCCCCATGCGGCCAGTCAAGTATTCGGACCAAGGTTCGATTTTCGAGTCGTAGAAGGCGTCGCAACTCGCGCGTACCTGCAGCACGACCACATTGAAGCGCAGGGCCGCGGCGCGGTCTAGGATGGCGAGCAACTCCTGCTTTTGGCGGGCGGTGTCCAGCCCGCGTTGCGAAGGCCAGTCGATATTATTGACGGTAGCCACCCACAAACCGCGAAACTCGCGCTGGATGGGCGGCGGAGACTCGTCCCCCTGCGCTTGGATAGTGCCAGCAGTCAAGGCGCCGCTACCAGCGAGACTGCACAGCAACGCGGGTAAAATACGGCTCATCTTCAGTTCCTGCAACATGACGGAAAGCACAGAGCATTAACGGCGTGAGGACTTGTTGGAAAGACATTTCGCGGAAAGCCGTTTGTCCTTGAATGGGCGGAGGCGGGAATTTAGCTTTAAAGCGCAATGAGTTCAGAATTTCCAACCCGCCGCGCCGCTGCCACATTGTCGTTTTTGGTCGCTTGTGTCGCTTTCTTATGGCCAGGCTGCGGGAAGAAGGGGTCGCCAACCGTGATCGTGTACACCTCGCAAGACGAGGTTTTCGCCGAGCCGATTTTCAAGGAGTTTGAAACCCAGACCGGCATCCACGTCCGGCCTGTCTATGACAGTGAGGCGGTCAAGACGGTCGGATTAGTGAACCGATTGTTGACTGAACAAAGCAACCCGCAGTGCGATGTATTTTGGAACAACGAGGAATTCCGCACCCGGCAACTGGCGGCGCACGGCATTTTCCGCCTCACCAACGGCTGGACGCATCTGGGCTACCGCACGCGCCGCATCGTCATCAATACCAATCTTCTCCCGCTAGCCAACGCCCCGCGCACTTTCAGCGACGCCACCAACTCGCTTTGGCGCGGCAAAGTAGCGCTCGCCTATCCGCTCTTTGGCACCACGTCCACGCATTTCCTGGCGCTGCGCCAGCTCTGGGGCGACGAAGGCTGGCAAAAATGGTGTCGCGCGCTCGCAGCCAACAAACCGTTTCTGATGGATGGCAATTCCGTCGTTGTCAAGCAGGTGGCGCGCGGCGAGGCTTGGTGGGGCTTTACCGATTCAGATGACATCGCCGGCGCGCAACGCGAAGGTTCCCCAATCATGGCGCTGCCTGTCACCGAGGAGACGCTTTTCGTGCCCAATACCGTGGGCGTGATCCGGGCTTGTCCGCATCCCGAGGCGGCCGAGCGACTCTTCGAGTTTCTGTCCGACCCGAAAGTCTCGCAAAAACTGGTCGAACTGCGCGCGCTCGAAGCCGCGACTCTCGAGCCCGCCCGCGCCGCGACGGGCCTGAAAGTGGATTGGGACAAATTGCTCCGCGACCTCGACACCGCCACGGAGGAGACCAAAAAAATATTCCTGCGCTAAGATCGTGTCCGTATCGTCGTAGCCGCCGACGTAAGTCGGCGGACGTGGCTTAATTCGCGTTGGAAATCCGCCGACTCACTTCGGCGGCTACATCTGGTCGGGCATTTTACAGACATGCATTAAGTCCGCGTCCGACGTATCACAACTGCTTCTTTAGTATCTTCTCAAACGATTCAGTCGGCTCGATCTCGATGCGCGCGGCCTCGCTCCGTTCGAGCTGCGTCGCTGGCGAGGTGGCGGGGCGAACTGGCGTCGGCGGCGCGGCCGGCAGGCGGGGCGTGGACGTCACTGGCGCGGCAGATTGCTCTTCCTCCGTGTCGGCTTCGCGCATGGGGCGCTGGAAGCTGGTGCGTTTGTCGATCCACGAGCGATAGCGTTGAAACGTCCACATGCCATGCTCGGCGCCGGTTTCCACGGTGGAAACGATTTTGAAAAAGTCACGGTTGCGGATGAAGTTCTTGATCGGCAGCGTGGCCTTGAGCACTTCGCATTCAGGCACGCAAATATTCAAGTTGGGCCGGAACACCAGCCGTTGCGAGATCACGCCGATGAGGCAATCGGCCAGTTGCGCGGCGACGTTATTCTGAATCTCCGCCGGAAAGGCGCCGACCACCCGTTGCAACGCCTCTGCGCAATTGGAGGAATGAACGGTCGCCAAAACCAGATGCCCAGTCTCCGCCGCGCTAAGCGTCAGCCGCATCGTTTCCGGCTCGCGCATTTCGCCGACCATCAGCACGTCCGGGTCTTCGCGCAGGCTGTCCAGCAGCGCCTGCTCGAAACTAGGAGTGTCGCGCCCCACTTCGCGCTGGCGAATGAACGACTGGCGCGGTCGAAACGTAAACTCGATCGGGTTTTCGATGGTGACGATGTGCCGGGCCTCGCTCAGGTTGATGGTCTGGATCAGCGCCGCCAGCGTGGTTGTTTTCCCGCAACCGGTCGGGCCGCAAATAAGCACCAGGCCGTGCGAATGATTGACAAGCTGCTTGAGGTCGGGATGCAGATTCAAAGCTTCCAAAGTCGGCTGGAACGCGGACAGCAAACGAATGGCAAAACCGACGCCGCGCGAAGTGTGCATCACGTTGATGCGGCAGCAAAGGCCCTCGATTACTTTGGAAAGATCAAAAGAGCGGCGCTCCAGGAAATGGGGCCAGTCTTCAGGATCGATGATCTCGCGCGCCCACTCCTGGGTCAGCGCGGAGGCAACAGGCTCGCCGACAGCACGCAACTGGCTGCGCACGCGCAAGACCGGCGCCAGCCCCGGTTCCAGATGCAGGTCGCTGGCGCCTTCGGCTTTGGCCAGGGATATAAGCGAGCGCAAATTCATGGCACAAATAACACCGTCCAACTCAATTAGTTCTACAAAACCCCGGCCAATTGTTGATGCCCCCACCGCAACATCCGCTCTGTGGTTTCCCAGCCTATGCAGCCGTCGGTAATGGAAAGGCCGTAGCGGACCTCGGCCGGATTTTTTGGAAACGGCTGCGCGCCCTCTTCCAAATAGCTTTCCACCATCAACCCGATCAAAGAACTCGTGCCCTTGGCGCGCTGTTCGATCACGCTATGCCAGACATCTTCTTGACGGGCGGGTTGCTTGCCCGAATTGGCGTGACTGCAATCCACCATCAACACCTTCGGCAAACCGTGATCTGCCAGCCGCACTTCCGCCTCGCCGATGCTGGCCGCGTCGTAATTGGTGCGCAGCCGCCCCCCGCGCAGCACCACATGCCCCACTTCGTTGCCCGTCGTGCGGATGATGCTGGTCACCCCGTCCGGATCAATGCCGATAAAACTGTGCGGATGCTTGGCCGCGCCCATGGCATCGATGGCGATTTGCAAGCTGCCATCCGTGGCGTTTTTAAAGCCGACCGGCATGGAAAGACCGCTGGCCATTTCGCGATGCGTTTGCGACTCCGTCGTGCGCGCGCCGATGGCCGCCCAACTAACCAGCTCCGCGATGTATTGCGGGATGATCGGGTCCAAAAACTCCGTCGCCGCCGGCAGACCCATCGCCGCGATGTCCAACAAGAGGCGGCGGGCGGTCCTGATCCCCGTTTCAATGTCGTGCGAATTATCCAGGTGCGGATCGTTGATGAGCCCCTTCCAGCCGATGGTGGTGCGGGGCTTCTCGAAATAAACCCGCATGACAATCTCCATGCGATCGCCCAACTCCGTCCGCAACTGACTCAATCTGCCCGCGTAATCCAGGGCGCCTTTGACATCGTGAATCGAGCACGGCCCCACCACGACGAGCAGGCGCGGGTCCTTTTGCGCAAGGATGTTCCGAATCGCCTGGCGTCCGCGCACGACCGTGGCATTGGCGCTCTCGGGAACGGGCAGCGCATCCTTCAGAGCGCGCGGCGTCGAGAGCCTGACAATTTGCTTGACATGTAAGTCCTGCGTCGGTAGCATCAGGCCGCCATTATAGCCCGGCTTGGCCGCAACAAAAGAGCGAATTGTTTCGCATTCACGAATTCATCATCATGATTTCCATCTCGAAACATGAATCGGAGAATTGCGCTTTGTTTTCGCGGAAGGACGCAGTTTAATGAATGGCAGAATGAAAAAACGTCAGGCCACCATTCAGCGCGTCACCGCCGAAACGCGGATCGCCGCGACGCTTATACTTGACGGTATGGGCAAGGCGTCGGTGCGAACCGGCGTGCCGTTCTTCGATCACATGCTCACGCTTTTTGCCAAGCACGCCACCATGGATTTGAAACTTCGCTGCCAGGGGGACTTGGCCGTGGATGCCCACCACACGGTGGAAGATTGCGGCTTGGTGTTGGGCCAGGCCTTTCTTCAGGCGCTGGGGGATAAGAAGGGAATTCGCCGCTATGGTGCCGGCTTCGACCCCCGCAATCCTTTCACCGGTGAGGCCTATGTGCCTATGGATGAATGCCTTGCGCGATGCGTGGTCGATTTCAGTGGCCGCCCGTATTTGGTCTGGCGCGGCTTGCAGGCGGCTGCACACAAGAAGATCACCGCCTCAGAGAAGACGCAAGATGCCTCGTCATCCTTCCGGTTTGGCTTGGCGCGGGAGTTCTTTCAGGCCTTTGCCAACGAGGCCCGCTGCAACCTGCACCTGGAATTGCTCTACGGGGATGAACCCCACCACATCGTCGAGGCGCTTTTCAAGGCCTTCGCCCGTGCGTTAGACGCTGCATGTCAACGGGATGCGAGAATCTTGGGACGGCTGCCAAGCACCAAAGGACGCTTGTGAGTTTGACTGAATAGTTTCCACCCTGCCCCGTCCAATCCTATGTCAATGGATGCTGATAAGTCGGTCTTGATGGAGGCCGATTTGGTGCGAATGGCGAGGGAGGGCGATTTGACGGCGTTCGAGGAGTTGGTGGCGCGGCATCGGGATAAGGTCTATGCGCGCGCCTATAGCATGATGCGCAATGAAGAGGAAGCGCTTGATCTTTCACAAGATGCGTGGGTGAAGGGCTGGCAACGGCTGGCGCAGTTTCAAGGCGATTCCAGTTTCGTCACCTGGATGACGCGAATCGTCATCAATCTGTGCCTGGACCAGTTGCGGAAGCACAAAAGGCAACGCGCCGAGTCGATCGAGGCCATGGAAGAGGACGGCGGGGTCGAACGGCAAATGCCGGTGGTCAATCCCAATCCCACGGCCGGATTGGAACGAGTGGAATTGCGGGAGCGGATCGATCGGGCACTGGCGCAATTGTCACACGAGCATCGGACTGTGTTGGTGTTGCATGAATTTGAAGAATTGGAGTATAAGGAAATTGCCAAACGGATGAAGTGCTCCATCGGCACGGTAATGTCGCGGTTGTTTTACGCGCGCCGCCGAATGGCGTCGCTCTTGGCAGGTGTAAGAAGAGAAGGCTCAGAATGAAACATGATTTGGAGTTAAAGGTGCAGGCGTGGCTGGACGGAGAATTGCCGGACCATGAAGCCCGGCGGATGGGCGAGTTGATCGCCCACGACTCCGAGGCTGCCGCGTTGGCCGCGGAATTGGGCTCCATCAGACAGGCCATGTTCCGCCAGGAAGCGGCAGTCCCACTGGCTGAAAGCCGGGAATTCTACTGGAGCAAAATCCAACGCCAGATTCAACGCGAAGCCGGCAGTCGACGCCCCGACGCATTGCCATGGTTTGCGCGCTTGCGGAGATATATCGGGCCGCTGGCTGGCGCCGCCGCGTTGGGCTGTGTGCTCCTGCTGGCCGTCGTGCGGAATGGGTCGCCGTCCTTTGATGAAATCTCCTCCACCGGCGACGGTATGGAAGCAGTGACTTTTCACGATCAATCCGCCCAAATGACCGTGGTCTGGCTGCAAGACAGCAGCGCAGCGATGGAAGTCCCGTCAGTGCAAAAAAGCGTGCCGACTGAGGATTCATCCGGTACCGTCATTGACTTGGAATGATCCATTAGGTAGAAACCATTTTTATGCGTAGCGCCGTCCGAGTTCTTTTAGCCACGTTCCTCCTCTCCGGCGCCGTTGCCGCCCATGCCGCCGACATCAAGCTGGAAGCCCGTTTGGTCTGGGGCACCAATGACGAAAAAGGCGGACCCAACTGCAAGCCGGTGGATGCAGATTTGGCCGCCAAGCTTCATGGAATGTTCAAGTGGAAGAGTTATTTTGAGATCACCAACCAAATTGCCAGCATTCCGCTCAACAAAACGCGGGACTTGAAGATGAGCGATCACTGCACGATTCGCATCAAGAATCTCGGCGGGTCGCGCGTGGAGTTAAGTTGTATCGGCGAAGGCAAACCAGTCGATCAGAGGGTGGTCACGCTGACTCCTCCCAAATGGCTGGTGTGGGGCGGCAACAGCAAGCAGGACACGGCCTGGTTCATCGGGCTGCGCGCCAAGGACGCCAAACAGGGCGACGACGTCAAGGTCATCACCAAGAATTAAGCTGGGGCTATTCAGTGGGAGAAACGTTCTCCCTCA
>DASYNM010000030.1:0-7540 GCA_036008545.1 Verrucomicrobiia bacterium | reverse complement strand
GCCCCGGCGCGAATTGCTTCGCGAACTGGATTCCCTCCGCAGCGAAAATCAGCAACTCAAACTTCAGCAGGTCCAGGCCCGGGCCATGGCCCGCGAGAACGACCAGTTGCACGATTACTTCGGCTGGCAGCGCCAGCAGCCCTGGCAAATGAAGCTGGCCAAAGTCGTTGGCCGCGACCCGGCCAACTGGTGGCGGACGATTGAGATTGATTTAGGCACCCGCGACGGCATCGCCCCAAATCTCCCCGTCCTCACCGCTGATGGTCTGGTCGGCCGCATTTCCTCCGTTGGTTATGCCCGCTCGCAAGTCGTTTTGATTGGGGATCCCAATTGTCGTGTCTCTGCCCTCGTGGAGGATACGGCGCAGGATACCGGCATCTTGAGCGCCAGCGGGCCGATGGACAGTTCGCTGGCCGACCTCACGTATCTTTCCAGCACCGCCAGCCTCAAGTCCGGCCAGCAGGTCGTCACCAGCGGCATCGGCGGCGTTTTTCCCAAAGGCATCCCGTTGGGCCAAATCGTGGACGCCCGCCAGGTCGAATTTGGCCTTTATACGGAGGCGCGCGTGAAACTAAATGCCAACCTTGGCGCTCTGGAAGAAGTATGGGTGTTGACGCAATGGAAATGACATGAACTTTTTAAATTCCATCCTCGTCCTCGCCGCTGCGTTCCTCGCCGTTTTTGGCGAAGCGGTTTTTCCCGGGTTGCGAAACCTGCTCGGCGCGCAGATTGACTTGCTGCCTGCGCTCATGATTTACGCCGCGCTTAACACCAACATCGTGGTCATGGCCCTGCTCACCGTTTTTGGCGGATTGTGGTTTGACTCGCTCTCGGCCAATCCGCTTGGCCTGTCTATTTTGCCATTGTTCATTGTCAGTTTCCCGGTCTTCCTGCAACGCGACTTGATCCTTCGCGAGGTGCCCTTCGCCCAGCTTGTCCTGGGTGGCCTGGCCAGCGCCGCGGCGCCGCTGATATCTGTCCTGCTTTTGCTGACCGCGGGCAAAGAGCCGCTGCTCGGCTGGGGTTCGCTCTGGCAATGGCTTGTGATGATTGCCGGTGGCGCGATCGCCACGCCGGCCTTTTTCACCCTGTTCGATTGGTGCGACCACGCCCTCGGCTATCAACCACGGATGGAAACCAGTTTTCGACCCGACCGCGAAATTTTGCGCGGCCGCAAAACGAATTAACGATGCCATGCTAGTTTTCGACGAACTAAAAAAGAACGACCCGCAGCTCCGCTTCGTGGCGCTGGCGCTGGCGGCGGGCCTCTTCGTCTTGCTCGCCGGGCTTTGGTGGGTGCAGGTCGTTTCCGCGGGCGAATACAAAAGCCATTTGGAGACGCAATCCTATCGCACCATCCGCATGCCGGCCATGCGCGGCAGAATTTTGGATCGCGAAGGCCGGGTCATGGCTGAGAATACCGCGCGCTATAACCTCAGCCTTTACCTCGGCGATTTGAGCGGCGCGTTCCAAACCGAATACAATCGCCTCCGTCCCATCCGGCGCGTGGCGCCCAGCCAGCCGTTCTGGAAATTCTGGCCAAGCTCATCCCCCGCGCCCAAAGCCGGATCGCTGAGCAAAGAGCAGATTGCGTCGCTTACCTGGCAGGCGCGCGACGATGTCGCCTACGGTGTTATTTCCCACGTAAGCCAAACCTTGGGTCAGCCGCTGACGTTTGATCCTAAAAATTTCCAGCGCGCCTACGAATCCAGTCTCTACGTCCCGTATCCCATCTTGCAAAACCTGACGCCCGAAGAGATCGCCCGCTTCGAGGAAAATTATTCCGAAAGCATGGGCGTGGATTTGGAAGTGCAGACAACGCGCAGCTATCCGCTGGGCACCACGGCGGCGCATGTCCTCGGCTACGTGCAAAAGGACGACAGCTCTATCGAAGGCGAAGATTCGTTTTTTAATTATCGCCTGCCTGATTATCGCGGTGTGGTGGGCATTGAAGGCGGCTTCGATTCCGCATTGCATGGCCGTGCCGGTGAAGTATCTGTCATGGTCAACAACCAGGGTTTTCGCCAGCCCGGGGAAGACGTCGGGAGCGAACCGGATCCGGGCCACAACGTCGTCCTGACAATTGACTTGGACATCCAGCGCGCCGCCGAACAGTCCCTCGCGCAGCACCAGGGCGCGGACGCCCGCGCCGCCGTCGTCGTCATGAACGTCCGCACCGGAGACATCCTGGCCATGGTTTCGTCGCCGGGGATGGACCCGAATTATTTTACCGGCAATTTGCCGCCCGATGAAATCCAAAAAGAATCCGCGCTGCTGGACGATCCGAAACTGCGCCCATTGATCAACCGCGCGACCTACGAAAACTACGCCCCCGGCTCCATCTTCAAACCCATCGTCGGTTTGGCCGCGCTCGATAACGGGCTGAATCCGGATGAGATTTATCAAGTGCAACCGGACCCGTTGGATCCGGACCACGGTTGCATCTACCTCGGCGCGCGAAAAATCAAGGACACCGTGCATCCCGGCGATTATGACTTCAAACGCGCCGTCGCCTTCTCGAGCAATTCTTATTTCATCTACAACGGCCTGCGCACCGGCATCGAAAAAATCGTCGCCCTCGGCGAAAAATTTCATCTGGGCGAAAAGACCGGCCTGCCTACCCGGCAGGAAACCCGGGGCATCTTTCCCTCTCTGGAAGAGGTTCGAAAATCCGATTGGCGTGTCGGCGACTCGGCCAACATTTGTTTCGGCCAGGGCCAGATGGCTGTGACGCCCATCCAAATCGCCGTCGCCTATTCCGCCATTGCCAACGGTGGAAACATTTTGTGGCCGCGTCTTGTGGACCGTGTGGTATCGCAGGACCCCGCGAGTGGCGAAACGCCCACGATTTTCCCGTCCGGTGTTGTTCGCGATCAAATCGGTGTGCGCCCGCGCAGCCTGCGCATTGTGTGCGATGCGATGCTGGATGAAACCCAGAACGGCACCGGCAAACCGGCTGACGTTCCCGGTCTGAGCATTTGCGGCAAGACCGGCACCGCCCAGGTGCAGGATGAAACCGGCAAGCTGATCGCCCATAACTACTGGTTTGCGTCCTTCGCGCCCTATGAAAGCCCAAAATACGCCGTCATCGTCATGGTCCAGTCGGAAAGCGGCGGTTCCGGCGGCTCTACTTGTGCGCCCATCGCCCACGATATTTATGCGGCATTGGTTGAAAAAGACAAGTCACTGACGCCATCCGTTGCAACGGTGAACGGAAGGAAACGAAATGGTTGACCCATCCATCAACGAACATCGGCCTGGGCTTGACCGCCTGCAATTGCTCGCGCTTGCGGGGCTGATGGTCCTTGGCGCGCTGTTCGTGTGCAGCGCTACGCTGGCCAATCCCGCGTCCGCATCGCTGCCGTGGTTCGACCAGATGTGGGTCCGCCAAATCATCTGGTATGCCATCGGCATCGGCGCGGGCGCTGTGCTGTGCTTTGTCGAATACCACACCATTGCCCGCTGGTCCATGGTCATTTATTGGCTCACGATTTTCTCTTTGATCGCCGTTTTGATCCCGCACGTCGGCTCGATGCGTTACGGCGCGCGCCGCTGGATTGACCTGCCCTTCTTCCAGTTCCAGCCGAGTGAATTTGCCAAGCTCGCTTTCATCCTCGCGGCGGCAAACTTTCTGAGCCGCCCGCCGGATGAATTGAGACAACCTGTTATTTTCTGGAAGACCCTTGGCCTCATGCTCCTCCCTTTTGCCCTCATCTACAAGGAACCGGACCTGGGCTCGGCGCTGGTCCTCATGCCCACGGGCCTGGCGATGATGTATGTCGCCGGCATTCCTAAACGCTCCCTCATGCTTTTGATAGGCACGGTGGGCGTGGTGGGCCTTTTGTTTATCGTGGATATTTTGTATGCGCCGCATGCGCTGCAAATTCCCATCCATCCCTATGAACGCGACCGGCTGCTGGTTTATTTTGGCCGCGATTATGCCCATTTCGCTCCGTCGGGCGCCACCCCGGCGGAGTTGCAAAACATCCACCAACAACAGCTTGGTGATGAATACAACGTCCGGCAGGCGTTGATCTCCGTCGGCTCCGGCGGGCTGACGGGCAAAGGCTGGCGGCACGGCACGCAAAACGCGCTCGGTTATTCGCCGCGGGCGGTGGCCCATAACGACTTCATTTTCTCCGTCATTGCTGAGGAGGAAGGATTCGTCGGCAGCGTCATTGTTTTGGCGCTTTATGCGGTGGTTCTTTTCGCCGGATTAAGAATCGCCGGCCAGGCGCGCGACCGCCTGGGCAAACTCGTGGCCGTGGGCGTTGTGACGCTCATCTTCAGCCACGTCTTTATTAACATCGGTATGAATATTCGCATCATGCCCGTGACGGGTGTCCCACTGCCGCTGCTTTCTTACGGCGGATCTTCAGTGCTGGGCTCGTTGATCGCCGCAGGGTTGATGCAAAACGTTTACATCCATCGGAAAGGATACTGAACTTATGAGTGACAATAAATTTTCCCGGCATCGCCGCGGAATGCGCTTTCGCCCCAAAGGGGGGCTGGGGCCCATGAAGCAAAAGCAGGACCGGGAAGCCTCCCAGGCGCGCGCTGACGTCGTCAGCGAGCAGGGCGGCAATGAACGTCTGTTCGAAAAACGCCATACGCAGGAAATCGAGCGCGCGGAAAACCTCGCCGCCGGTTTGCCTCCCGAAGGCACCGAGCCCGCCCGGCCTGACGCGGACCTTCACGAAAACAAGGAATTTCGCGAGCCTCACCCCGAGACCCCGCCCGTCGTGGAAGCGGAAAAAGAGGAGAAGTTCGAGCCGGTCACCATCAAAGAACGCCCCGCTGGCGTCCTTGATGCGATTCGAAATGTCGCGACCAATATTGTTAAGAAGGTCCAGCGCTTCATTCGCCCCGTCAAAAAGATCCACAAAGAAGTCATCATCAACGCCGAGACGCTCGAAACGCGCGTCGCGGTGACCGAAGACGGAAAGCTCGAGGAATTTAACATCGAGCGCACCACCGAAGAGCGCCTTGTCGGCAGCATCTTCAAAGGTCGTGTCCGCAACCTCGAGGACGTCCTCAAGGCCGCGTTCGTGGACATCGGCTTCGAGAAAAACGCGTTTCTCCATTACTGGGACATCGTTCCCAACCAGTTCGACAGCGGCGTTGAAATCGTCGAGCGCGAAGGCAGCCGCCGGGACCGGCCCAAGATCACGCAAAAAGACGTGCCGCGCCTCTACCCGCCCGGCAGCGAAATCATCATCCAGGTCACCAAAGGCCCCATCGGCACCAAAGGTCCGCGTGTCACCACCAACCTCGTCGTGCCCGGGCGCTACCTCGTGCTGCTCCCCAACTCGGACCAGTCGGGCATCTCCCGCAAGATCGAGAACCAGGAGGAACGCAAGCGCCTCAAGAAAATCCTGCGCGAACTCGCCATCCCCGACGGCATGGGCGTCATCATGCGCACCGCCGGCGAAGGACAGCAAAAGCGTTACTTCGTCCGCGACCTCGCCCTGCTGCTCGAAGAATGGAACCAGGTGCTCGCGAAGAAGGATAAGCAGCCCACGGCCACCTGCATTTTCCAGGAGCCGGATTTGATCGAACGCACCGTGCGCGACTTCCTCACCGAGGATGTCGAGCGTATCGTCGTGGACAGCCCCAAAGCCTGTGACCGCATGCGCGACATGATTTCGAAGATCTCGAAACGTTCTGCCGGCAAGATCAAGCTCTACAGCGAGGCCCAGCCCGTTTTCGACCGCTTCAACATCAGCAAGCAGTTGGAAAACACCTTCTCGCGCCAGGTGCATTTGAAGAGCGGCAGCTACATCGTCATTGACGAAACCGAGGCCCTCGTGGCCATTGACGTCAACACCGGCCGCCACAAGAGCGGGCGCGACCAGGAAGCCGCCATCCTCAAAGTGAACCTCGAAGCCGCCGAGGAAATCTGCCGGCAACTCCGCCTGCGCAACATGGGCGGGCTTATCGTGCTGGACTTCATTGACATGAAACACCAGCGCGACCGCCAGCAGGTCATGAATCGCATGCGCGAGGGCCTGCGCCGCGATAAGGCCAAGACCCACATCCTGCCCATCTCGCAGCTCGGCCTCATGGAGATGACCCGCCAGCGCCACAGCGAAAGCGTGCGCAGCGCCGTCTATGACGACTGCCCGTATTGCAAAGGCCGTGGCAAGGTCAAGAGTACCATCACCATGAGCGTGGAGATCCAGCGCAAGCTCCAGGAAATCCTGAAGAAACGCACGCGCGACGAATCGGACTTCCAGCTCCGCATCGTCGTGCATCCGACCGTGCTCGAACGCCTGCGCACCGAGGACGAGAAGCACCTCATCGAGATGGAGAAACGCTATTTCGGCAAACTCTCGTTCCGCGCCGATACCGGCATGCACGCGGAACAGTTCAAGATCGTCAACGCGGAGAACAACGAAGAACTCGCCAACGTCGGGTCTTAATTGTCCTTATTATTCATCACGCCCCGTGGGAAACCGCGGGGCGTTTTTTCGTTTGGCTCTCGCAACCCACGCCTGCTTCCGGTGTTCATCTAGTTGGTGAACCGGATTAAAATCACTGTCATGCTAGGTGCCTTGGCGTTCTGTGTCTTAGCCGGCTGCGCGGAGGAAAAGATTCCGGTGGGGTTGGGCGTGAACGATCATCCATATGATGCTTCGCAAATAATTGCGGTTTATGCACAGTTGACCGGCAAGGCGGTTGAAGCTCCTCCGGAAGTGCGAAATGATGAGGCGCCCATCTTAATCAAACAAACAAAACCTTTGACGCGTTCCCAGGCCTGCAAGCTTCTCGAGCAGGATTTGCGCGAGCAGGCAGGAATTATCATATTGCATCAGAATAGAAAGCACGTTGTATTTGGTTTCAAGACTAGCCAGGAAGGCGGGTTATAAATTGTAAATAGCACAGCGTAAATTCTTTAAGAGGTTTCGATATAATCCAAATCTTTCCCGTGCGTTTCTTCCATTCCCTTCACCGCCCACAGGGCGACGAGGATGGACACCGCGGACACGATGGCCGCGGAGCTAATCACGCCTGTGTGCGGTTTCAAATAATTGAAGGCCAGCGTCAGCGGCACGGTGGCGCCGCGCACAAAATTCGGCACCGTCGTGGCCACGGTCGCGCGGATGTTCGTGCCGAATTGTTCAGCGGCGATGGTGATGAAGATGGTCCAGTAACCGACGCCAAAGCCCATCAGCAACGTGACCAGATAGAACGTGCCGCTTGAAAGCCCGCGACAACTGAAGTAGGCAATGATCGTTACTGCCGTGAACAGGATGAAGCCAAAAAGGATTTTCCGGCGCGAACCCAGCCATTGGCTCAAATGGCCGCTGGCGTAACCGCCGAAGGTGATGCCCAGGTAGGTAAAGGCGATGGCCTGCGCCGGCTTGACATCGCCCTGCACATTGAGCGCCTTCGTGATTTCCGGCGAGAACGTGATGAGCACGCCGACGACGCACCAGAGCGGGATGCCAATGAGGACGCAGCGCAGATATTTCATGAACCGCTCCGTGCTCGTGAACAGCATCAGGAAATTGCCGCGCGCGACATGGCCTGATCGGCC
>DASYNM010000029.1:0-4495 GCA_036008545.1 Verrucomicrobiia bacterium | reverse complement strand
CGGCGTCGTCGTCGGAAGTATAGACGTCGAAGCGGCCACCGGCGTTGAGGGTCAGTTGCGGCACGATCTTCCATTCATCCTGCAAGTAGATTCCGCCATAATCGGCGTGCGGGCCGTTGTTCTGGGTCACAGGGATGGGGCCGCTTGTAGCGTCGCCGGCATCATTGACCTCGAACACGGTTGTCGTCGTATCCGCCGTCACGGCTTCATGTAAATAAGTCAGACCGCCGCGCAGCGTATGATGGTCCCCGAGCGTATAGCTGAGGTCCAATTGCGAGCCGCCGGAGTAAAGGATGCGATTCTCATCGGTAGCGACGCCGTTGTTAAAGTCCAGCGCGGCCGGGATGTTGCCCGGCACATAATGCACGCTGCTATTGCGGGCGTAAGCGGAGAACTGGTAGTTCAAGTCGCCGGACGACTTCTGATAGGCCACCACTCCATAATAATTCTGCTCGTTCTGATTGTCGTTGAGAGCAAACACCGATGGCTCGGACGCTCCCGCCCAAGGCGTGGCTGTGCCCGGTTGCGGCGAGGCCGTCACGCCTGTATTGATGGGAATTTCAAACTGGCTGTACGACACGCTTCCCATGACAAGGATCCGGCTGGTCGGATCCATGATGTGAGAGAAGTAAACGAATGATTTGTACTGATCAGTGTAATCGTGAATCGGCACCGAACTCCGGGTCGGATTCTCAATGCCAAGATCATTGTGGTCGTAACTGCCGTCGATGAAAAAACTCGTGTTGCCCTTGGTCTGTCCGAATTCAAAGCTGGGTCGGATGGTGTCGTAACTGCCGCCGTAAACCTCCACCGAACCGCCGTTGAGCGCCGCCCCGCTCTTGGTTTGGATATCGACGATGCCGGCGGTGCGAAAGCCGTATTCGGCCGGCAGCGAGCCGGTCAACAACTGCATGCTTTGCACGAAGCGCGGATCCAGTTCCTGGCCGAAACCGGTGATGCCTTCAGGCAGCAGCACGTCGTTGATGCGGTATTGCAAATTGCCGTGCTCGCCCCGCACATGGACCTGGCCCAGCGAATCCTCCGCCACACCCGGAGCGCGCAGGAGCACCTGGTTGAACGAGGCGTTGTTGCCTTGCGCCTCGTTCTGGATGGCCACACTGTCAATCGTGTATTGCGACGTTCCCACCTCGGTGAGAATGGTGGTGCGCACCTCATTGAGATGGCCTTCGACCGTGACCGTGTCCAAAACATTAGTTGCTTTGGTCGCGGCGGGAGCATTGGTAGCAGCCGGTGCGTTGGCCGCAGGCGGTGGATTGGTCGCAGGCGGGGTGTTGTTCGTCTGGCCCAGGACCGGGGCGGAGGTAATCGAACCCCAGGCCAAAGCCAGCCCCAAAATCTGCAAATACATTTTCTGATCTGATTTCTTCGTCGATTTCATAAATTGCGATGCAAGGAAATTTCAGTTGGATTTCTCTCGGAACTTCCGTTCCACTCCCGGGCTGCCGGCCGCAACACAATATTGCGCCGACCGGGAGTCAAACTATTTTTTAGACGGGAACCGAAACGAAGAATCAGGCAGGAGGACCGCGGCTGGGGAGCAACCGCACATCGGCGGAAACAAAATCAACGCCGCGAGGCGGCGCGTAGGAAAACAAAAGAGCCGCGCAAGGCGCAACCGCAACTTCTGTGGTCGGGCTGTGAACCTGACCGTTCAGGAACAACGTGACGGCGCACTCATGGCCGGGAGCCGAGGCATCCTGATGCAGCCAGGTATGGAGGGCGGGCACCGCCGCCATGGTTTGGACCAGCAGGAAGACACCGAGGCAGAAAGCTCCAACACCGCTCCTCGCGGCGCGCATCAACCCTCTGGCAGAGGCTGGCATCACGGGCGCCAATATGAAACTGCCGCCATTGCCATGTCAACAGCCTTTTTTGTCATTCGCCAATAATCTTGACCAGCACGCGCTTGCGCCGGCCGCCATCGAATTCGCCGTAGAAAATCTGCTCCCACGGACCGAAATCCAATTTGCCCTTGGTAATCGCGACGACGACTTCGCGCCCCATGACCTGGCGCTTCATGTGGGCGTCGGCGTTATCTTCGCCGGTACGATTATGGTGATATTGGCTGATCGGTTCGTGCGGCGCCAATTTCTCCAGCCAGACTTCATAATCGTGATGCAACCCGCTTTCATCGTCGTTGATGAAAACCGAGGCGGAGATGTGCATCGCGTTGACCAGGCAAAGGCCCTCGCGCACACCGCTCTTTTGCAACTGTTCAGCCACCTGGCCGGTGATGTTCACAAATCCCCGGCGTCCGGGCAGTTCAAACCAAAGATATTCCGTATGCGATTTCATGCGGCACGAGTTGTAGCACACCGGGCCTGAACTTAAAACGGCAAAGGTACGGCCACCCAGCCGAGGCAATAAGGCGCAAGTCAGGGAGCGTTGCCGGCGTGTGTTGGTGGTGATACTGGCGAAGCAGGATTCGACGGGTCGCCGAACCGGTAGATGAGGATGGAGTAACCTGCCCGGCCACAAGGTTTGAATTTTTGAAGCCAATCAACATCCACTCGGTTGAGCGCGGAGTACCTTCGCAGGGAAACCAGCGACGTCACGCTCATGGCATAATAACCTTCTCGGGGTTGAAAAGTATCTTGCAGCGAACATACTTCGGCTTGAACGCCATAGGCTTGGGGGACTGCGGTTCCAAAATAACACAACCGCATGGGTTTGGCTTCCGGATGTTGATGCTGCCACTCGGCCAAGGCCGGAAGATCCTGGCCCCAATCTACATTGCTGTCATGTGTAATGTAAGGTGCGTTTTCCGGCCCTCCGCAGAGCAAATTAAAAAAAGAAAGGTAGTTGGGGTAGATGGCGGCGGCCGCCACGACGCTACTGGCCAACAACAGGGTCGAAAGCAAGCGCAGTCGGTTAAAGTCCACCCAGGCTCGCGCAGCGAACAACAACAGAAAGGGCAGAGCCGGCAAGATCCGCCTGAGTCCTAAATTGAAGCGGTCGAAACAGCTAATGCCAACGATCAAGAAGGCCGGCAAAAGGAGAAAAACGGTCGATTCGATATGACGTCGCGGCCAGCAGGCCACACTCACAGCCGCCATCGTCAACAACAGAAGCGTGCCGAGCGGCGTCTTGCAAACCAGAGCCACAAGGTTGTAATACCAGAAGGGTTGGGTAGATACGCGACCCCAAAGATAGAAACTGGGATTGGGGTTCGTATCTCCGTAAATGCTATGAAGCCCTCGCAAGTAAGCAGCATAATCAAAAGTCCCCTTGTAGCCGACACCAACCACCAGCAGCGTTATGCCGCCAGCCAGCAACAAGCGGGGGAACAGCCAACGCAAGGTCTCAAGTTTTGACGGAGTGCTTGATATGTACCAAAGAATGATGACTAGAAACAGCGGGAGCAGGATCAGGGATGAGTATTTGGCAATCAGCGCCAAGCCGGTAAAAATTCCACAAGCCAACCAGTCGCGCCAGGTTCGTGAGGTCACCAATCCCCGGTGCAGCATCCAGCAGGCGGCAAACATCAATATGGTACAGCCAAGATCTTCGGTGGCAAGGCCCGAATGGGCCAACAAATTAGGATCACACGCCGCGAGCAAAGCCGCCGCCAACCCGGCGCCAGGTCCCCACAACTGGCTGCCCCAGGCAAAAATACAAAGGACAAGACACGTTCCCATCAGTATGACAGGCAGACGTGCCAGTCGCGCGATCCGCACCGGATCCTGCCCGCCTTCAAAGATTAACCGACGTCCCAACTCGGCCGCTGGATTTCCGCCGAAGCGCCATGCGGGATCATTCTTTCCCGGGGCGCGTATATCCATCGGCAACAGCGGGAGCGATATCAGCATCTGCGTGAGCGGCGGGTGGGATGGGTTCACCTCGAAGGCATTCCATTTCCAATAAGCATAACCTGCGGCAATGTAACTGGGCTCATCCCATGTCAATGATTCCCGCTCACTGGAGCAAAAGGCCTGGAGGAAAAAACCGGCCGCCAACAGGCAGGCCAAAGGCCAAGGATGCCGCTGCAGCCAGATTATAATGAGATTGAATATGTTTCTCATCCGAGGCCCATACGCCTTGGGCTGGCAATTCCGTGAATGGCGTTGAAGAGGCGAAGGCCATCGAACACTCCGCACATTTGTGTTTGTTCGGCCACCGCGTCCACGATGTTCGCAAATCCCCGACGCCCGGGCAATTCAAACCAACCATATTCCGTGTGCGGTTTCAGGCGGCACGAGTTGTATCACACCAGGACCGATCTTAAAATGGCAAAGGGGCTGCCAGACTCGAAATGAACCGCATAACGTCGCAGCGGCGCAATGCCCCGCAGCACAATCAGCCGTAAATTACGGCAAAAAGTGCCTGTTCTCGGTCGTAAAATAGTTTGAGGATGCACATAATTGGCCCACACTTGGCGTTTCGATCGGGGTGGCACAGAAATGGCTCGCCAAAACGAATGGACATGCATAAAGTCGCACCACTCGTGATTGAATTGATGACTATTGGTTATGAG
>DASYNM010000028.1:0-7017 GCA_036008545.1 Verrucomicrobiia bacterium | reverse complement strand
TCCCAGTTTGCAATGGTACGAGGGGCTGCTATTCATCGAGGGGCGCCACGCTCACAATTCCGGCGAGACGGTTCGTGGCCGGCGCATCCTGGTTCCAATGGCAAGTGTGACCAGCATCACGGAGTTCGACAATTCCTCGGAGGTTTACGAGCATCCGAGGAGGAAGCAAAAGACGAAAGCCTGAATTTGCCGCGAGGCGAGAACTGCGCACATCGCAAGAGATTAAGATTAGGATTACGATTAGGGGTAGGGGCAGAATAAGGCGGCTGGATTACGCCAACAGTCTCTTGGCCTTCCAAACCCACCAACGATCCCGCTTGCGCTGGTAGCCGGGAGCGTGCCGGTCATCGTTGATCGTGCCGCGAAATTCAAGCTCGGCCAGATCACGCCGGTTCTTGAGCAGATATAATTGGCCCAGTTGCACGCGGGCGCGGGCGTAGCTGTGATCCTTGAGCACCTCCTGCCATACGGTGATGGCGCCATCGGTGTCGCCAAGCGCGCCCAAGGCCTCGGCGTAGGCCATGAGCGAATAACCATAGTCGTGTTTGGGATTCTCCTTGCAGACCTGATACAGGATTGGGCTTGCTTCCTCCGCTCTCTTTTGGCGCAGCAAACATTGTCCAAGATGCGCGCGGGCGTCAATGTCCTGCGGTTCGCGTTCCAGCGAAGCGCGGTAGTTCAACTCGGCCTTGGCGAGGTTGCCCTTGCGAAAATAAATGTCGCCCAGTTCCAGATAATGGTGGGGTTTGTCCAGATTGTGAATCAGCGCCTCCAATTGCTTGATGCGCATCCGGCTGCCGGTACCGGGCAGTTCGAAGCCCTGCGTGGCCAACGGCTGGGCGCGATACACCCAGAGGAAATACCAGAGCGGCATGATGGGCGGCGGAACAAAGAGAATCAAAAACGCCCAAAACCATTCGCCGCGGCGCACCGCGTCAAAAAGCATCCAGAATTGGAATATAAAGAGCAACCCAACCCACGGGTTTCTGCGCACCCACTCCAAATAATAATCCAGATCGAAATTGAAGTTCATCTACAATCGGACTTTGAACGCGATGGCCTTTTTGCTTACACCAAACATCATGGCAGAAATGCGCCCGGACGTCTCGCTAAATTTTTGCTGTCATTTTCGTAATTGGCTTTCCGCGCCGGTTGGCGTTAGGATGGCGGCGTTGAAAGAAGTTGTTATGATTGGGAAATCTTATCGCCTCGGCGCCATCGCTTTTATTTCCGCCCTTGTCCTTTTGAGCCTCTCGGCTGGAGCGGAAACAATTCGGCTGGATCAACTGGACATTCGCAATACCCAGCAGGATTGGGGCCAGCCCCACCACAACGCTTCCGTGGAAGGGCACCCGTTGAGCATCGGGGGAGCGCAGTTCGAGCACGGCCTTGGCACGCACGCTGTCAGCACGCTTTATGTCACTGTCAACGGCGCCACGCAATTCAGCGCCAGCGTTGGGGTGGACGGAGAGGTGACGAGCCAGGACGCGAGTATTGAATTCATGGTGCTCAACGGCAACAAAACACTCTGGCAAAGCGGCGTCATGAAGGCCGGTGAGGTAGCCAAGGGCTTCACCGTCGATCTTCACGGCGTCAAAACGCTGGCCTTGAAAGTCAGCGATGCCGGCGATGGCATCAATTTCGATCATGCGGATTGGGCTGATGCGCGTTTCGAATACGAAGGCGCGCCGCCTGTGACTGTGGCCGCGCCGCGTGAGGAGCTAGTGATTCTAACCCCGCCCGCTCCCGCGGAACCGCGCATCAATGGACCGGTTGTCTTCGGCGCGCGTCCGGGGCATCCCTTTTTTTATCATCTGCCCGTGACGGGTGAAGCGCCGGTGAGTCTTAGCGCCGCCAACCTGCCGCCGGGATTGAACCTGGACGAGGCGCGCGGAGAAATCACAGGCGTGGTTGCGCAGGCGGGCGAATTTCCAGTGAAACTAAGCGCCAAGAACGCGCGCGGTCAGACGGAGAAGGTTTTGCGCATAGTGATCGGGGATAAAATCGCTTTGACACCGCCCTTGGGATGGAACAGTTGGAATTGCTTCGCCGGCGCTGTCGATCAGGCAAAGATACGTGCCGCCGCCGACGCCATGGTGAGCAGCGGGCTGATCAATCACGGCTGGACCTATATTAATATTGACGATACTTGGGAAGGCAAACGGGACGAGAACGGGTTCATCCAATGCAACAAGAAATTTCCCGACATGAAAGGGTTGGCCGACTATGTTCATTCCAAGGGCCTGAAGATCGGGATTTATTCCTCGCCCGGCCCCACAACTTGCGCGGGTTTCGAGGCGAGTTGGCAGCACGAGGAGAAAGACGCCCAGCAGTACGCCAATTGGGGCTTCGACTATTTGAAGTACGACTGGTGCTCCTACAACGACGTGCAGGACCAATCGCTGCCCGAGCGTGAGCGCCTGATGAAGCCTTACAAGGTCATGGAGGCGGCTCTGCGAGAACAGGATCGCGATATTCTTTTCAGCCTCTGTCAATACGGCATGGGGGACGTTTGGGAATGGGGCGCGGACGTCGGCGGCAATTGCTGGCGCACCACTGGCGACATTAGTGATTCATGGAAGAGCATGTCCGGCATCGGCTTTGCCCAAAATGGCCACGAGAAGTGGGCCGGGCCGGGCCACTGGAACGATCCCGACATGTTGGTGTTGGGGAAAGTGGGCTGGGGCAATCTCCATCCCACGCGCCTGACGCCCAACGAGCAATACACGCACATCAGCCTTTGGTGCCTGTTGGACTCGCCGCTGCTGATCGGGGCGGACATGTCGCAAATGGACCCCTTTACTTTCAATTTGCTGGCCAACGACGAAGTGCTGGCCGTCAACCAGGACGCCTTGGGCCGGCAAGCTTCGCGTAAGGCCAAGGACGGCGACACGGAAATTTGGGCCAAGGACATGTCCGACGGTTCCAAGGCCGTGGGTCTGTTCAACCGCGGCGAAGAGGCGACGGACGTGACCGTGAAATGGGCGGACTTGGGCTTGAGCGGCAAGTGCCACGTGCGCGATTTATGGCGGCAAAAAGACACGGGCGAATTTGCCGATTCCTTCACCGCCAACGTCCCGCGTCACGGCGTTTGCCTGGTGCGGGTTTGGCAGTGACACCGATAAGCGCGAGTGCGAGACCGATTCCACTGAGGCTTTGTGTGGCCCAAACTGGCGACATGACGTAACGGGCAATGTCCCCTACATTGATGGCTGAAATATAATTCATGAACTCGATCATTCTGGCCAGACGTCTTGTCACCTTGTGCATTTTCGCGTCCTTGACGGCCGCGTTCGGCCAGGTGACGGAAGTTGATCACCCGGTCTCAAGGTTGACTAACTCCTTCTACGTCGGCAACCGGCCGCCGCTGGCGCCTTCGCCATTCTACAAACTGCCCATTGGCTCCATCACTCCGCAGGGCTGGCTGCGCCATCAATTGGAAATGGAGCGCGACGGCATGACGGGCCATCTGGAGCAAATCTCCCCGTGGCTCGATTTCACCAAAAGCTCGTGGACGGACCCGCAAGGCCGCGGCAAGTATGGCTGGGAGGAAATGCCCTATTGGCTCAAGGGCTATGGCGATCTTGGTTACGTGCTGAAGGACGAAGCGATTACGGCGGAGGCGAAAAAATGGATCAACGCCGTGCTGGCCACCCAACGCGAGGACGGCTGGTTCGGTCCCCGCGAATTGCTGACCAGCCTGGACGGCAAGCCCGATCTTTGGCCGCACATGCTCATGCTCAATGTCCTCCAGTCTTATTACGAGGCGTTCCCGGATCCGCGCGTCATCGAGCTGATGGGCCGCTATTTCAAATGGGAATACCGGCTGCCGGTCAGCGCCTTTGGCGAGGGTTATTGGCCCAAGCTGCGGTTCGGCGACAACATCGAGAGCGTCTTCTGGCTCTACAACCGCACTGGCGAGCCGTGGCTGCTCGACTTGGCGCGCAAGATTCACGCCGGCATGGCGCGCTGGGACGAGGACGTGGTCAACTGGCATAACGTCAACGTTTCACAGGGCTTCCGCGCGGGCACGGTGTTTTGGATGCTCTCACAGGACCCCAAGCATTTGGCCTCGGCTGAACGAAATTACGAAAAAGTTTTCGCCACCTACGGGCAATTTCCCGGCGGCGGATTTGTCGGTGACGAAAATTCGCGTCCCGGCTACACCGATCCGCGCGGCGGAATTGAGACATGCGGGATTGTCGAATTGATGCACAGCTTCGAGATGCTGACCAAGATCACCGGCCAGCCGGTTTGGGCCGATCGCTGCGAGGAGATTGCGTTCAACAGTTTTCCCGCCGCCATGACCCCGGACGAAAAGGCGCTGCATTACGTCACGTGCGCCAACCAGATTCAGCTCGATCGCGAAAACAAAGCGCCTGATATTCAGAATAGCGGCACGATGGTTTCCTACAGCCCGTACGAGGTGTATCGTTGCTGTCAACACAACGTCTCGCACGGCTGGCCTTACTACGCAGAGGAACTTTGGCTGGCCACGCCCGACAACGGCCTCTGTGCCTCGCTCTACGCCTCTTGCGAAGTCGATGCCAAGGCCGGGGATTCGGCCTCGGTTAAAATCTACGAAGAAACCGATTACCCTTTCTCGGACACGGTCAAACTTAGGATCGTGACTGCGCGCGAAGCGAAATTTCCCATTTACCTGCGTGTGCCGGGCTGGTGCGATTCGGCGTCCGTCACCGTGAATGGAGAATTATCCAATGTGAAGTGCCAGCCACTGAGCTTTATTCGCCTTGAGCAGGTGTGGCGAGCGTGGCGCGGCGGGGACACCGTCATTCTGCGATTCCCCATGAAGTTGGCGGTGCATAGGTGGCCCAAGAATCAGGATGCTGCGTCGGTGAGCTACGGGCCATTGAGTTTCTCTCTGGACATCAAGGAAAAGTTTACTCCCTACGGCAAGCACGATCCTGCCTGGCCGGAGTGGGAGGTTTTTCCGGAATCGCCGTGGAACTACGGCCTGGTTCTCGACGCGCAGAATCCTGCTGCGTCGTTCAAAGTAATTCCGTCCGACGGACCGTTGGCGGCGCAGCCGTTCGCGCCGGAAACGGTGCCCATCAAATTGGAGGCGACGGGCCGGCGCATTCCTGGTTGGCAGGCCGACGGTAACAATGTCATCGGCAAGCTTCAGCCCAGCCCGGTGAAATCGGACCAGCCGGATGAAAAGATTACTCTCATTCCCATGGGCGCGGCCCGTTTGCGTTTGACGATGTTTCCAGTGATCGGCTCCGGTCCTGGGGCGCACGAATGGACCGCGCCTGCTTTGAGGGCGAGCGCCTCCCACTGCTTCGAGGGCGATACGCTCGATGCCTTGGACGACGGCCTCGAACCCTTAAATTCCGACGACCGCAACATCCCGCGCTTCACGTGGTGGGACCATCGTGGCACCAAGGAATGGGTGCAGTTGAATTTCGCGCAGGCTAAACGCGTGTCGGAGGTGCAGGTGTACTGGTTCGACGACACCGGCAACGGCGAGTGCCGCCTGCCGGCCTCGTGGCGCTTGCTTTACAAGGATGGCGCAGATTGGAAGGAAGTCGCCGAACCATCCACCACGCCGGTGACGGCGGACAAATGGAATACACTCTCATTCCAACCCGTCGAAACCCCGGCGTTGCGAATAGAAGCGCAACTGAAACCCGGCTATTCAGCCGGTCTATTGCGCTGGAAAGTAAAATGATTCCCACGTGGTAGGGCTCGACGGAGTCTCGCCTTACCAGGAGAATTATTTTGCCTCTCAAGGGCGAGCCTGGCCGATGTTGAACATGACACCGTACGGGTCTCGGATATAGCAACGCGGGAGAGATGGATCCTCTTCGAGCACGGTGCATCCCGCGGCGATCATTTTGCGTTTCGCGGCCTGGACGTTTGGCACCAGGAACTCGAAGACTGGACCGTGCTTTTTGCCCTTTTCGACGTACAAACAAAATGCGCCCGTCTCGAATCCCACCAGCGTTTCGCTCCGATGCGAGACGGGGAGTCCGAGCACCGAGCCATAAAATTTTGTGGCCTTTGCCCAATCCTTGGTTCGGATGATGATATCGCGCGAAGATTTGAATTTACGTTTCACAGCCAGCACTCATAACGGGAGCCCGGCGAATAATCAAACAACTTAGGTAAAGGCTTCGCCGGTGCTTGGCCTCGTCGCAGTGAATGCATCCAACTAGTTGACAGCCCTATTTTCGCGCGCGGAGAAGTTGGCGCAACCGCGCTGTAGTCTGCTCCCGATCCAGTGCGCTGGACGCAACGTCCAGTGTGAGGCGTTCCCAGGCATCGGTTTCCAATTTCTCCTCCGGCAACAAGCCATTTTCGCTCAGGAAGACCAGACACGTCGCCAGCGCCGTCCGCTTGTTGCCGTCTAGGAATGGATGATTGCAACAAAGATAGAAAAAGTAGGCTGCGGCGATCTCCACTGGATCGGAAAACATGGGCGCCCCCATCATGGTGGCTTGCGGCGCTGCCACAGCCGATTCCAGCAGCGCTTGGTCACGTAATCCGGCCGAACCGCCGTGCGCCTTCAGCACCTCAGCGTGAATGCCCATGACCGCCTCCACCGTGGGATGAACCAGCGGCCCGCTCATGACAAACGGCGGAACAGCTCTGCATTCTTGCGGATCAGGCGTGCTGCCGTGACGCCGGCCTTCTTCGGTTCGATGCTCCGGCGCAGCGGCGTCAACGTGATCACGCCTCCTTCATGCACCTCGACATTCACCTCGTCTCCTCTCTTTAGATGAGCCATGTCCATCAGCGTCGAGTCAAAAATGATTCCGTTCGAGTTGCCAATCTTTGCAATGCTTTTCGTCATGGCGTAAAACTACATTTTACGTTATCGACTGTCAAGGACTGGCGCGCAAGGGCGTGGCATCGACCAACCTAGCTGCCGACGTGAGGAGATCGTCCCGGCGCCAACCACAAGCGACGAGGCACTGGGCTAACGCCAGATTAGCCAGCGTGGTCCTCCGCAATCCGCCTCCTCACGTCGGCGGCTACATGGCACTGGTCATG
>DASYNM010000027.1:0-4756 GCA_036008545.1 Verrucomicrobiia bacterium | reverse complement strand
GCGGGCGCTTCTAATCCTGTTGACAACCTGTATAATTTGGATCCGTCTTATTGACGCTAGGCTGAGTTCGCGGGAAGACTATCGTTCGGTAAGCCATTAGTGCGATGGTTAAGTAATCGAAGATGGCGGGGTATTTCAAGGAGAGTGTTGGTTGAGCCAAAATAATTAAGAGCAAGCAGCAATGAATTCTACCATCTCGCGACCGCGGTTGGCCCGGGCCGCGTCCTTTCGTCTGATCGCTTCAAGTTTGCTCTTTCTTGCTCTGCCTCGTTTGCTCCCGGCACAAATCCTTCAGCATCGATATAGCTTCACTAGCGACGCTTCCGATTCGGTGGGAGGCGCGAACGGGACTCTGGTCGGCAACGCCACGATTTCTGGCGGCACCCTCCTATTGCCGGGCGGGGGCAACTCCGACAATCCTTCGGGCTACGTGCAATTGCCGAATGGCATCGTTTCGAACGACGCCTCGATAACGGTTGAGTGCTGGGTGACGGATACGGCCGGGTCGGTGTGGGCGGAAGCGTGGTGTTTCGGCGACAGCGCCGCCGGCCCCGGACAACCCCCAAGTGGCGGAACCGCCTATATCTCCCTAATCCCGCACAGCGGCGAGGATGATTTCAGAGCTGCCTTCAACTTGACTGGCGGCGACGAGATTGATGTGATAGATCCAGCCGGTCCGATGCCTTTGAATGTGGAGCATTACACCGTCGTGACCTACGATGCCGCCAGCACCACCGCCACGCTCTATCTCGACGGCGCTCAAGTGGCGATCGCTGATATTCCAACGAACCTTGCCCCGGCCAATTACGGAGACACGTTCAACAACTGGTTCGGGCGCGACGAATTCGGCGGCGATCCGATGTTTGCCGGCAGCATCGACGAATTGCGGATATGGAATGCCGCCGCCTCGCCTCTTTATATTGCCGTCAGCGCCGTTGCCGGTCCTAATGTCCTGGTCACGAACCTGACGCCGGTGTCGGTCAGCGTCGCAGTTGCCAGCACGTCCATGATCGCGGGCGAACCTCAACCGGCTATGGTCAGCGCAAACTTTTTGCAGGCAACCAATGTGACGGTGACTGGCGCTGCCAGCAACTGGATCAGCAGCGACACCAATGTGCTCACGGTCAGTGACGCCGGTGTGATCACCGGCGTCGGCTCCGGCAACGCCACCGTCAGCGCCATGCTCGGCGGTACGACCGGAACCAGTCCTTCCATCACGGTTACCGGTTCCCAGAGCGGACCCATCGTCACAGTGGGTTATTGGCAATTTGACAACTCCGCGGACTTGGGCATCGACAGCAGCGGCTTGGGTAACAACCTGGCCACTGCCAGCGGCACACCGACTTACAGCAGCGCCGGCAAATTCGGAGGCGCGTTGTATCTGGATGGCAACAGCACGATGACCACGCTCTCCGGCGCGTTTCCGCTCGATGTGCCCACCGGGGCCAATCCCTATACCATCGCTGTTTGGGAGAAGATCGACACGGGCTGTCCGAACAACGGCGGCTTTATTGGCTGGGGCGTCAACAATACCAGCGAGGCCAACAACTTTCGTCTCAATGGCCCTAACAGCGTGGATGACTATTGGTATGCAAATGATTTTATTGTCAGCGATTTGGCCACCAATCCCATGGACGGAAACTGGCACGCTCTCGCCGTGACATGGGATGGCACGAACGAAACGATGTACGTGGACGGGGCTAATGTTGGGACGCGCACGCCAACATCGCCTAACGTTCAAGCCTCGGGTTTCGTCGTGGGCAAGACGACGTCCGATGTCAATTTCGTGGGCTGGCTGGAGGATTTGCTGATCGCCAACATCGCATTGACACCGGCGGACATCGCCATTTTTCAAGCCGGGGAATGGTCGTCTTCGTTGTCCACTTTTCCGCTGCTGCCAACAGCCTCGCCTTCCAACACGGTTTTCGCGGGGACGACCGTGACGCTGAGTGTATTGGTTGCCGGGACACCACCCTATCAATATCAGTGGGAAGAAGATGGCACCAATATTTCCTGGGGCACGGACGCCACGCTAGTCTTGACAAACGCGACGGTGGCGAATTCGGGAAGTTATGATGTCATCGTGGGCAATACCAATGGCACGAACACCAGTCCAGTTCTGACGGTGACAATTAATCCGGCCAGCGCGCCTGTTTTTGGCGAGCAGCCCTCCCCGGCGTCGTCCACAAATTATCTTGGCGGATTTGTCACTTTCACGGCGGCGGTGAGCGGCACTCAGCCGATTCAATTGCAATGGCAGCGCAATGGTGTCAACATTCTTAACGCGACAGCAAGCACCCTCACGCTGGCCTCGTTGCAAGCGGGAGAGGCAGGAACTTACACCTTGTTTGCTTCCAATTCCCTTGGCGTTACCAATAGCCTGCCCGCCGTTCTGACGATTCTGCCGCCGCCCAACCCTTCCGCCCTTAATGTCCTGACTTATCACAACGACAATGCCCGTGATGGTGCCAACACCAACGAGGTGCTCCTGACCCTGGCCAACGTGCATGTCTCCACTTTCGGCAAGTTGATCACCTATCCAACGGATGGTCTCATTATCGCCCAACCACTGTATGTGTCGGGCCTGGCCATCCCCGGACAGGGCACGCACAACGTGGTCTTCGTCGCGACTGAGAATGACAGCGTGTATGCTTTCGATGCCGATAGCAATGCCGGGACCAACGGAGGATTGCTCTGGCACGACAATCTGGGCATCGCGGTCTCTAGCTACAATGACGAATTTGGTAACCGTTACCAAGGAACCTATTACGGCGACATCGTCCCGGTCGTAGGCATCACCGGCACGCCGGTTATTGACCTGGCTTCCGGAACGCTTTATGTGAACGTCCATACTCGCGAAGTTGGAGCGACGACGAATTATTACCACCGCATCCATGCCCTTAACATCACCAACGGCGCCGAACAATCCTACAGCCCGGTGGCTGTGACCAATTCGGTTCCTGGAACAGGTGTGGATGGCACCAACGGGGTGGTGGGCTTTGACGCTCGCACGGAGAATCAACGCCCCGGCATGACACTGGCCGGTGGAATGCTATACGGCGCTTACGGCAGTTACGCGGATACCGACCCCTATCACGGCTGGGTTCTCGGTTTCAAGGCCACCAACCTCGCGCAGTCTGCCAGCTATGCGTTTAACACCACGCCCAACGCCACCGTGGCGACCTTTGGCGTCAACGCCGGCGAGGGCGCCTTGTGGATGAGCGGAAACGGACTCTGCGTCGATGTCAGCAACAATCTTTATTTTGCCACTGCCAACGGCAGTTTCAGCGCCAACACCAACGGCGGAGATTACGGCGACAGTTTCGTCAAGCTTTCCACCACCAACGGCCTGGCCGTGGCGGACTACTTCACCCCCTACAACCAAGCCACTCTGGCTGTCAACGACACGGACTTGGGATCGGGTGGAACGATCTTATTGCCGGATTCTGTGGGTAGCACGAACCACCCGCACCTCATGGTAGGCTGCGGCAAAGACGGAATCTTGCGCCTGGTCGATCGCGACAACATGGGTAAATACAACACGGTAAACGACAGCCAAATCGTGCAGGAAGTACCCGGGGCCATCACCGGCGCCTGGAGCACACCCGCCTTTTTCAACCAGCACATTTATTATCAAGGCTCCGGCGACGTCATGAAAGCGTTCTTCATCAGCAACGCCGTCATCACCGCCGCACCTACTTCTGAGGCCACGATCAACTTCAGCGCTCTGGGCGGCACTCCCTCTATCTCCGCCAACGGCACCAACGATGCCATCGTCTGGGCGATCCAATCCGACGGCGGCCCGGACGTTTTGCACGCTTACAACGCCACCAACCTGGCCCAGGAACTTTACAACAGCAGCCAGAATCCGGCTCGCGACAATCCCGGCCTGGCGATCATCATGACGACGCCTACGGTCGTCAATGGCAAGGTCTTCGTTGGCGCGCAATATAGCCTCTCCATTTATGGCAACAGTCTTTTCCTGGCCACGCCAGTCATTGCCCCTGCTGGCGGACTGTTCACCAATTCAGTGATCGTGACCATGTCGGATGCCTCGCCCAATTCCACGATCTATTACACGCTGGATGGAACGGCGCCAAACACCAACTCGCTGCTCTATACCGGGCCTTTCGTCTTGACGACCAGCGCCAACGTGCAAGCGATCGCCGCCCAGCCTGGAGCGGCCAACAGCGGCGTAGCCAGCGTCGGTTTTGTTGACAGCTCGGCCATTGGCTCCGGGATCGGCCTGCAAGGCTCTTATTGGGCCAACGTGACCAGTATTGCTTTTACCAATTCGTCCTTTTCAATCCAGCCGACCTTGGTGCGGACTGATCCCACCATTGATTTCAATTGGGCCACCGCTCCGCCCGCTGCCTCCATTGGTCTCTCCAATTTTGTCGTGCGCTGGATCGGATCGGTCCAGCCCGAATACAGCGAGACTTACACTTTCTCGACCGATACCGACAGCGGCGTGCGCCTCTACGTGAACGGTCAATTGCTCATAAACAAGTGGGTCACTCAGCCGGCAACCACCTGGAGCAATACCATTACTCTCGCAGCCCAGCAGCGCTATAACATCCAGATGGATTTCTTCAATCAAACCGGCGGGGCTGCGGCGCAACTTTACTGGAGCAGCCCGTCCACCGCGAATGCCATTATCCCGCAAACTCAGCTTTATCCCTACACCAATCCGCCTCCCGCTGTCGTATTGACTGCTCCCGGCAATGGCTCGTCCTACACAGCCTCCGCCTCCGTT
>DASYNM010000026.1:0-9188 GCA_036008545.1 Verrucomicrobiia bacterium | reverse complement strand
GGAGGCGCGAACGCAGGAATCCTTGCTGGAGGCCATCGGCCAGGCCCTGGCCGGAATCACCGCCCAAGACGCCCTCAACTGGTTTGGCCACTGCGGCTACAACTTTATTTAAAATGCTCTAGGTTGTCGGGTGGCAAACTCCCCCTGGCAGAAGAGAAAATCCAGGGCCGCCTGTCCGTCGCGCACCACTTGCACCAAATTGGTGATTCCTTTGAGCGCCTCCATGGTTATCTCGGCGTCGTGCGGATCGTCTTCCACGAAAAGAATATCCACCAGTCTTTCGCTCGCGATTCCTCTTGTTTCCGTCTGACTGCCAGTCGGTTCGTAGGAGAAGAGAGTGGTCATGGAGATTTCCAGCGCGCGCGCGAGCTTTTCGATGCTCTCCAAAGAAACATTACGAGCCCCTCGCTCAATGTCACATATATAGGTGCGATGCAACCCTGCGCGTCCGGCCAATTCCTCCTGTGAAACTCCCAAACGACCTCGCCACCTTCTGACGGCGCTGCCGAACGGTTTTTTAACATCTATACCCTGCCCAAGCGTGTCCATATTCATATTAATGAATTTCCCTATGATTGCAGTCATCACAACAGACTGGCAGTGACCAGACTATAAGTGACGCTACGTTATTGTTTCCAACGCTCTGCTTTAGCCCTCGAGGTCCATATTTCCCCTGGGGTATCCCGCAGAATTCAAGATTCTGCAACTGACAGATGCAAATTACCACAGGCCGCTGCGGTACGCTACTAAAATCTTCAAGAGACTTGCGTTTTATTTGACAGGTGTCTGGGCGCCCTTTGCATTGGGCTTTTGGCGAGGTTGGCGAGCCACTTTGCTGCCCGCATCTGGACCCCGCAACCCGTGCTTGCGTTTTGGTGGTTTTGTGGCCAACTTAATTTCAGTCCGACGGTTGCGCTTATGGTGGAATTGGCAGACACGCTACTTTGAGGTGGTAGTGGCGAAAGCCGTGCAGGTTCAAGTCCTGCTAAGCGCACCAATTTTCTCCGGGAAGAGGTTGCGAACGGTGTTGGCTTGAAGATTGATGGAAAATATCCGACACTCCTAATTTGTGGCTGAGCATTCAAACCTGCGCGACCCCTTTCGCGAAGCCCGCCAGAAGGACGGTGTCCTGCAATGTCCCTTCCAGGGCGAGACGCTGCCGATGATCCTGCGCCATGCAGACGTGCGCGAGGCGGCGAAGGATTGGCGGACGTATAGCTCCGATGCGCCATTTCGGGTGCCGATCCCTTCAGAGGAGGAGGTCCGGACAATGCGACAATTACCCATCGAGACGAACCCACCGGAGCACTCAGAGTATCGCGCGATCGTCGAGCCGTTTTTCCAACGCGCCAAGCTGGCCGAAGTGATCGCAAAAGTGGACGCATTGATTGGCGCCATGCTCTCCCAAGCGCTAGGCCGGGAGTCCATCGAAGTTGTCCAGGAGTTCGCGCTGCCAGTGCAATCGCGCGCGCTGACCTACTTGCTCAATGTGCCGGAATCGGAGGCGGATACCTGGATTGGGTGGGGCATTCATGTCTTCAAGGTCACCGGTGGCGGGTTCAAGAAGGGCATCGTGCTCGAGGACTACTTGCGAGCACAATTCGATCGCGCAGAGGCAAACCCAGGCGGGGATTTGTTCAGTGCGCTGGCAACGGCCACTTACCGAGGGCGGCGGCTGACCCGCGAGGAGATGATGGGCTTTGGCAACCTCGTCTTTGCAGGCGGACGCGACACGATTATCCACAGTATCTCTTCCATCATCGCCTACTTCGGCCAAAATACTGACTCCTTGGATTATCTGCGTGCGGACCCGAGGCGGATCGTTCATGCGGGCGAGGAATTTTTCCGCGTCTTCATGCCGCTCACCCACATCGGGCGCGTGTGCCCGGTGGACACGTCCGTCCAAGGTGTGCCGGTCAAGGCCGGTGGCCGCGTATCGTTGGCGTGGGCCTCGGCGAATTTCGATGAAACAGTATTCGACAAGCCGGAGGAGATTTGCCTCCACCGCAAACCGAATCCGCACCTTTCCTTCGGCTTCGGCCCCCACCTGTGCCTTGGCGCGCCGCACGCGCGCCTGATCGTGCGCAGCCTGCTGGAAGCCCTGACTAGCCGCGTCGAGCGCGTCACCGTCTTGGAGGCCAGGCAGCACATCGAGCACGAGGCACTCTACGAACGCGCCAACGGCTACGATTCGTTGACAGTGGCGTTCAAGGCACGCTGAAGCGGAGGCTGACTGCGCTTTTCTTGAACGGTCTCGCATGCCCGCACAATTCGCGCTGCCAGGTCAGCATCGGGCATTGTTCCAGGTAACCGCTGATCTTGCAGGATCGCGGAGACCCCGTCCGGTTCCGCAATATCCGGATACGTGAGCCACGACAAGGTTACCAGAGGCGAATACTGGTCGGCTGGCTGAGCTTTACAAAGCAATGAGTTGACGCGCTTCGAGATTTTTGCCTATACTAGAGGAGAACGGAAGGCATGACTTATGTCGATTGAACTTGAACTTCAAAAGTTTCCAACAAGAATTCCCCTCAAGGACAACTACCAGGCAGAGTTGCGTCCGCTGAAGAAGGACGACGAAAAGTTGTTCCACCAATTCTTCCTAGAGGTGCCGGCCCAGGAACGCCTGTTCATGAAACATCGCGTCACCGAACCGCAAGCGATTCGTGATTGGTGTCAGAATATCGACTTCGATCGCAACCTTCCGCTGCTGGCAATTATAGATCAAAAAATTGCCGGCTGCACTACCCTGCACCAGCAGTTGGGGGGCTGGAAGCGGCATATCGGACGCGTCAGCGTGCTGGTGCTTCCGCGGTATCGCGGACGCGGTCTGGCCCGGGGCATGGTGACGGAAATCACGCACATCTCCCGCAACGTCGGTCTGGAACGAATCGAGGCTGAATTCATCGGTGAACAGGTGGCCGCCATCAAAATGTTTGCCATGTTGGGCTTTAGTAATCTCGCCCGTTTCGAGGATTATGTGAAAGACATGCAGGCCATCACTCATGATTATGTGTTGATGGGCTTAAATTTGAAAGTGGACGAGGAATACGCCGGGGTCGGCGGATAATCCGCTGCTGAGGACAGTGCATACTGGAATGCACAATTCTGGGACAAGGAGCATTCCATAGCGTCTAACCGAGAGAGCCCTCTGAGTCACGCTTTCTGGTTAGCGAATCGATTCGCTGGCGTAATTCGTTTCGACTCACCTCCCCGACTGGCTCATGTGGAATTAAACAGGGCAAATCTTAGAAGGGGACCTCGTCTAGCCAGGTTCAAGTTGCAAAAAGGCTTGTATCAATTCTGCGATGGCAAGGAACTTGCTAAGGGAATCATAACATAATTAAATCATGAAACCTGAGCAAGTCACACAAACGAAAACTAGTCCTAAAAAGAACGGACTGACTTTTGGCGATTTCGTAGCCGGTATTTACCAGACGTGCGGTAGTCGCAAGGCCAAAGGCATTGTGCAACTCGCTGTCGAACTGCATCTGGTTGAGTTTCGCGGCGCGAAGCGGTTCATGATTTCTTGAAGCCTTCGAGGCCAATATTTTAAGTCAATTTGGGCAGCATTTGTCCAAGTTATCTGATTCCGTCCCCCTTCGTATGGGATCATGTCGGACAATTTCATTAAGCCACGGGCGATATCAGATTCCATGAAATTGGGCAAGCGCTGGTGGTCACCCGCTGGCTGCATTTGCATTTGCCTCGGACACCGCAGCTTTTTAGCATGCACCTCACATGAAAACAGCTTCGTCGTCCTGCTCCGCATCACCCTGGGATCCCGGGGCAAAGATCCAATTCGTGGCGGTCCAGAGTTGACCCCAGGAGCGGACGTGTCGAATGTGACCTTGGAGCAGATCATGCAGAACACCGTATGAAATACTGCACCGTACTGGCTCTGATCATTTTTTGCGGATGCTCAACCGTCAGCACGAACATCGCACCTCTTGCGTCGCAACAAGTGAGCAAATGGAAATACTCAATCCTTGTCCGCACGGGCAATCCGAGCATGGACAAAATTTTGCATGAGATGGCGGTCGTGGAGTTCGGCCAGTTGTTGAGCATAAACGAAAATGAAACCCAGTTGGATCAAAACGGAAGATTGGAAATCATTTTCGAAAGCAGCTCGGAAGGCGGACTCCTCAGTCCAGAGAGCGCCGTTAGCCCGGCAAATTCAACGGCCACCGGTTGGTATGACGGGGAACGATATTGGGGTGGAACAGGATATTCGTCAGGGACTTCGAACGAAATGGCGTCCGGCTCCGTGCTGAGCTGGCAAACCAGCACCATGTTGATAAATCTAAAAGACCCCAACGGGAATCGGTTATGGAGTGCCGACTATGAATATAAGGGAGGCTCGGACATCTCCGGTTTTTGGGTTTACACGGCGGATGAAGCTGCAAAGTTATGCGTCAAACGGTTAAAGGCCCGAATGCGAAGGGACTTATTCAAGGGCAGTAAATGAATTCTTGCATTGCGCCGCTTCCAGCCTCGTAAACTTAGGAGCTTCGATCGTACCCTGCGCACTTGCTGAAAAGTGACTTGACAACCGCCGGCATGGGAGTCCTGAGTCATCCAAGCACTGTCGGTATTCATTTTGAGTTTCGACCGCATTTCTGCTAGAATACAGACACATGAAACTAATCCGTTGGCTCACCATAGCCTCGTTCTGTCTCGCGGTGCGCGGCAGTTTTGCCCAGTCCGGCGCGTTAACCCATCGTTATAGCTTTACAAGTGACGCAAGTGATTCCGTCGGCGCTGCCTCCGGCACGCTGAACGGCGGAGCCACTGTTTCGAGCGGCGTTCTAACGCTCAACGGCGTTAATGGCTACGTCAGCTTGCCGCCCAGTCTTGTGTCAAATTATACGTCCATCACCATCGAAACCTGGGTTACGGACAACGGCAGTGGGAGTTGGGCGCGAATTTTTGATTTTGGCAACAATACCGGCGGAGCAGGGCAACAGGGCGCCGGCACGGAGTACATGTTCCTCTCCTTGCCTGCGGGGACCGGCAATCTGCGCGGCGCATATACCGTCGCTGGAAATGGCGCTGAGCAAATCATGCAATGGCCCAACGACGGGCGCCCGCCCGTCGGCCACGAAACGCACATCGTTTGGGCGACCGACGGCAACGCCTCTTTGGGCACGCTGTATGCCGACGATGTCCTGGTAGCCAGCAACCTCAACATGACCCTCACTCCGGCTGCGATCGGTGCCACGCTCAACGACTGGATCGGCCGCTCCCAGTGGACAGGCGACTCGTATTTCGACGGCTCGTTTGACGAATTTCGCATTTACAACTTCGCCCTCTCGCCCGCGCAAGTTCAGGATGATTTTCAATTAGGGCCGAATGTGGCAGCCCCACTGGGCGTGGTAACCGCTTCGCCCTCGACCTCCGTCAATGTGGCAGGAAGCGTGACCTTCAATGTAGCGACCACTGGCATGCCTCCCCTCAAATACCAATGGCGCACCAACGGCGTAGCCATCTCCGGCGCCACGGCCAGCTCGTTGGTTCTAACCAACCTCTCCCTGGCAGCGGCCGGCAGTTACGACGTGGTGGTCAGCAATAGTTTCGGCTCGAGCAACAGCCCGGCGGTCATCCTCGCCGTCGTCGAAACCAATCTTGTTCCCGCGGGTAGCATGACCCATCGCTACAGCTTCAATAACGGCACCGCCAACGACTCCATCGGCACGGCTAACGGCACATTAGTTGGCAACGCCACGGTCTCAGCCGGACAACTCGTTATCCCCAACGCGACGGCCGCCGCGCCCCCCACCGACTACCTTCAATTGCCGCCGGGAATCATCACCAACGACGTGGCGGTAACTGTGGAAGCTTGGGCGACCATCGCTCCAAACCAATATACTTGGGCCAATCTCTTCGATTTCGGCAACCAGGATGCCAACGGCTACTCTGAATACGACATTCACCTCTGTGTTCACTCCAGCGACGACGCGACGATCGCCGGCATTTCCGATTCCGACAACGCCAACGCGGATTACCAATTCATCGATCTTGGAACAGGCAGCAGCCTGGATGGCAAGACCAACATTTGCATTACTACTGTTTTCAATCCGCCAGCCGGTTACATTGCCGTATTCACCAATGGCGTGTTGGCCGGCGGAATCAGCAACGTGACCATTCAAATGTCGGGCGTCCAGGATGTCCGCAACATCATCGGCGCGGACAACTGGCCGGATCCTGGCCTACAAGGATCTGTCAACGAATTCCGCATTTATAACTTCGCCCTTTCGGCAGCCCAAATTCAGAGCGACTTCCTTCTCGGGCCCAATTTGCCTTTGCCAATCGCGACGCTAACAGTCTCACCTTCCAACACAGTTTATGCGGGAACTACTGTGGCTTTCGAACTCACCACTACTGGCACGCCGCCATTCCAATATCAATGGCGCAGCAACTTGGCGAACATCCCGGAGGCAACCAACAGCACATTCGTTTTGACTAACGTTGCCACCAGCGCGTCAGCCAATTACGACGTCATCATTAGCAACAGCGCGGGCTCCACCAATAGTCCTTCGATCACGCTGACGGTCAATCCTCCGTCGGCGCCGACGTTCGCCTCGGAGCCGACCCCGTCGGCATCCACGAATTACGTCGGTGGTCTGGCCGCATTTTCAGCCGTGGTGGTTGGCTCTCCTCCGATTAGTTTGCAATGGCAGCACCAGGGCGCCAACATTCCCGGGGCAACAACCGCGCAATTGACTCTGCCTAATCTCTCAACCAACGACACCGGATCCTACACGCTGGCTGCATCCAACGCTTTTGGCACCAACGTCAGCACCGCAGCCACGCTCACGGTTCTGCCTCCACCGGGCGGTGTTCTGCCGGAGGTGCTGACCTCCCGCTATGACAATGCCCGGACCGGAGCTAATACGAATGAATTCCTGCTCACACCGGCGAACGTCAATGTCAGCACGTTTGGCCGTTTGTTTTCCCAAAGCGTCGATGGCTACATTTATGCCCAGCCTCTCTATGTAGCGAACCTGCCCATTCCCGGGCAAGGCACGCACAACGTTGTCTTTGTGGCGACTGAGCAGGACAGCGTTTATGCTTTCGACGCCGATTCCAATTTGGGAACCAACAGAGGCTTGTTGTGGCGGACCAACCTGGGCACATGGATACTGAGCGACAACGGCGAATTCGGAAATCGGTATGCCGCCCAATATCCTGACCTAATCCCCGACGTCGGCATCACCGGCACGCCTGTCATTGATCTCGCGTCTGGCACGATTTACTTTGACGTCGCTACGCGCGAGGTCGGAGCCACGACCAATTATTATCATCGTATTCACGCCTTGAACATCACCAACGGCGCTGAACAACCCTACAGCCCCGTCGTGGTTTCTGCTTCGGTCCCGGGAACGGGCGTGGGAGGCACAGGTTCAGTGGTGCCGTTCGATCCACGTCAACAGCTTCAACGCCCTGGGCTTACCCTGGTCGGCGGCACTTTATTCGCTGCTTACGGCGGTTATGCGGATACCGATCCTTATCACGGTTGGGTCCTCGGCTTCAAAGCCGCCAATCTGCAGGCATTGACCAACGATGTTTTTTGCACTACCCCAAATGCAACGATGAATGCCTTTGGCGCCCACGCTGGAGAAGGCGCGATCTGGATGGATGGCAACGGACTTTGCGTGGATGCGAGCAGCAATATTTACTTTGAAACGGGCAACGGCAGCTTCAGCGCGAATACCAACGGAGGGGACTACAGCGATTCTATCGTCAAGCTATCAACCACCAACCGGCTGGCGGTCGCTGATTATTTCACACCCTACGATCAAGCCACCCTGGCGGCCAATGACACTGATCTCGGCTCGGGTGGACCTTTGCTTTTGCCCGACTCGGTCGGAAGCGCGGCCCATCCGCATTTGATTGTCGGGTGCGGCAAGGAGGGAACGATCTACCTGGTGGATCGCGACAACATGGGACATTACAGTTCTGTCAATAATAATCAAATTGTTCAATCGCTGCCTGGCGCCGTGGGCGGAACGTGGAGTTCACCGGCCTACCTCAACAACCAGATATATTACCAGGGCACCGGTGACGTCATGAAAGCGTTCACCATCACCAACGGTGTCATGGTCGCCACGCCCGCCTCGGAATCCACCACCAGCTTTAGCGCCTACGGCGGCACGCCGAGTCTCTCGGCTTTCGGCACGAACAACGGGATCGCCTGGACGCTGCAGTCCGACGCCTTCGCCAGCAGCGGGCCGTCGGTTCTACACGCCTACAACGCCACCAATCTCGCGCAGGAACTTTATAACACGAGTCAGAACCTCGCGCGGGACAATCCCGGTGGGGCGATCAAAATGACCACACCCACTGTGGCCAATGGCAAGGTTTATGTGGGAGCCCAATATGCCCTGTCCGTTTTCGGTTTCACCGTTTTCCTGGCCACGCCTGTCATCTCCCCCGATGGCGGCCCATTCACCAACTCTGTGACCGTAACATTGTCAGATTCCACTCCGGGCACGACTCTTTACTACACCGAAGACGGGACAATCCCGACCACTGACTCTATTCTTTACACAGGCCCTTTTGTGGTCACTAACACCCTGAACTTGCAGGCCGTCGCCGCCAAGCCGGGGACAGTCAACAGCGCCGTTGCCTCCGCCTCGTTCGTCAACACCGCCGCCATCGGGAACGGAACCGGGTTGCTCGGCCAATACTGGGCCAACACCTCCAGCACTGCCTTCACCAACATCAATTTTACTGCCTTGCCGACTTTGACGCGCACGGATGCAATGATCAATTTCAACTGGAGCAGCACCGGCCCCAGCCCGGCTGTTGGCCAGACCAACTTTACAGCACGATGGACAGGTTGCGTGCAGCCGGAATACAGCGAGACCTATACGTTCACTACTGTGGCGGAGGAGGGCGTGCAATTATGGGTCAACGGCCAGTTGCTGATTTCCGACTGGACGGCCAGCGGCGCCGCCGCAACTAACAGCGCGACCATCACCCTCAAGGCCCAGCAGATTTATAACGTCCAAATGAATTACTTTCAGAGCACGGGCAACGCCGTCGCGCAACTTTACTGGAGCAGCCCGTCCACCGCGAATGCCATTATCCCGCAAACTCAGCTTTATCCCTACACCAATCCGCCTCCCGCTGTCGTATTGACTGCTCCCGGCAATGGCTCGTCCTACACAGCCTCCGCCTCCGTT
>DASYNM010000025.1:0-16347 GCA_036008545.1 Verrucomicrobiia bacterium | reverse complement strand
AAAAATGAGATGCGCCCAAGAGCAGAGAAACCTGCCTTTCCCAGAAGTGCGATGCGCCCTTTCGCAGGTCAGGGGCTAATTTGCCTTGATCGTTACCGTGCCCGCCGCGTTCCCCGGTGACGGATTTGACCAGGTAACAATGCGCGAAAGCGTCCCAACATTTGTCCCGTTAATGTAGAGGTTGCCCTTATTCGTAAACGAAATGCGGTCGTCCGGCGCTTTCATCGTTGGCATTTTTTCCACGGATTGGGCTTCGGCCGCAGAGGGAGACGGGACGATTGGGATTAAAAACCCGACCGGCTCTTCGTAAGTGTTGCCCGAAGCGATTTTCACATTTAGAGGCCGCGGCGGATTGGTTCCACACTGTTCGTAAACGGGCGTGCCCACCGGAATGGGCGGGCCGTCTATCGTATTGGTGCCGTTAATCCCAAAAAATGTCATGGCCAGGCCGCCCGCGCCCGGAACGGCCGTGACCAAAGGCGTTGACTTGTTCGCATAGCAAACGCTGTATCCATATAGCGTCAGCCCAGCCACCATATACACGCTCCATTCTCGACCTCGTTCCAACTCGGACGGCCCGACGCCGGCAAAGCTGTCAGCTCCATCCGCCGCCTGAAACGCAACGCGAACGTGATCAAAACCTACGCTCTGTCCAGCCTTCTGCAGCAGCTCGCCGGTCACCTGGTAATGATTGCCGGCCTCATCGTTGGTTTTTACCGCGAACGGAACGCCGGGGCGCGCGGGAATTTCCACTTTCCGCATGATTCCACCGTTTTGTGAAATGAACTTTATCGTCAGGACGTCCAAATCGGAAGCGGGTGGGCTCGAACGTTCGCGGCCCGTGGAACAGCCATAGACGGCGCAAAACATCCACCCAAAAACTGTGAGGCAAACCGCGACGAAGTTCCGTCCCACCGCATTAACCGACCTGTTTCTGAGTCGCGCAAGCATAATCGAAGATTAGGCCGAACCAACGTCATTGCCAATGCATAACATGATTGCTTCACCCACTTGTCAAATGGTACCACGGCTCAATTCCCAGGGCAGACGCATCTAAATTGTTATAACCCATTGAAAATCAACAATGCTGCATTAGGCTTGACGGCCTCTTCTGCTTCCGGGGAGCGCACGCGCCCTCGCGTGCAGCGGGTCGCGCCTCGCGGCCCGCATCAGAAACGTCCGGCCATTTAGATGCGTCTGCCCTGGCTCAATTCCTCCTTGCCTTCTGGCGGCGGCGGCTTTTAATTGAAGATGAGTTCACCTGCGGTAGAACATGTTGAGATTGAAACGATTTCTTCCACTGGCGGCGCTTCGGTGTGGAATCGTTTCCACTCGGTTTCGGCGCCACGAGTTGTGCGCCTGGCTCCTGGCGTTTATGCTGGTATCTTCCGCCTTTCAAGGAAGAGCCGATGATCTTGGATCGGAATTGCGAGACTTCGCACTTCGCACCTGGAGCAAGGCGGATGGCCTGCCCGACGGCGCTGTGACGGTGATACAGCAAACGCAGGATGGCTACCTGTGGGTCGGCACGACGGCGGGCTTGGTGCGATTTGACGGAGTCCAATTCACCGAAGTGCCCCTGGGCAAGGGCAGCCCCAACAGGTCCGTCGCCATCACTGCGTTGTGCGAAGACACGAGCGGTTGTGTTTGGATCGGCACCGAGGATCAGGGGATTTTCTCGTGGCAGGAAGGCCGGTTGCATCACTATGGCGCGGCCGACGGCTTGCTGGATGAGAATGTGACCAGCCTGACGCTGGATGCGGCCGGCCGCTTATGGATCGGCACCAAGCGCGGCGTCAATCGCCGCGATGGGAGCCAGTGGATGGCGTTCACGACACGAGACGGTTTGCCGGACAATTCGGTTTCCAGCGTTCACGCGGCCAAATCGGGTACGGTCTGGATTACCACCGCTGGGGGCATGTGCCGTTTCGCGGATGGGCGGATCAGCCGGTTTGACTTTCCCACCACAGGCCAGGAGCGACAAGAAGGATTCCTAGGCGCTTACGAAGATTGGAGAGGCAACTTGTGGGCGTTTTATGCAACCTACCTCATCAATCTGGCCGAGGGCAACAAACGCATCAACTACTTCCCGGGCGAGAAATCAGCCATGACGCGCATCTGGAGCCTATGCGAAGGACGCAGCGGGCGGTTGTGGATTGGCGCCAGCGGACGAGGAGTTTTCTGCTTTGATGGAACCAAGTTTCAACCCGTCACTCTCAACGAAGGCCGCTGGCCCAATGACGTGCGCACGATTTGCGAGGACTCTGAAGGTGATCTCTGGCTGGGCCTCTCCGACGGTGTCCTGGCGCAATTGCGTCCGCAACGATATGCTTTGCTCACCGGCACCTACGGCTTGCCCGGCGGTTCGGCCACCTGCCTGATGGCTGACGCGCAGGGGCGCATCTATGTCGGCATGGACTCGGGCGGACTTTACGCCAGCAGTGGAGATCGTTTTGAAAAAGTGAGCGAGGACACGAAATGGCTTGGCCAGGACTTGGTTTCGTCGGCCTGCGCCGGTAGTGACGCCAGCCTCTGGGTGGCTACGATGGGCAGTGGACTTTATCATATCAAGGACGGACGAACGGTGGTGTACTCCACCGCCAACGGCCTGTCCGACGATTGTGTCATGGCGGTCTGCGCCGACGCGCAAGGAACAATTTGGGCCGGCACACGTGCGGGAAAGTTGCAGCAATTCAAGGATGGGAAACTCGCAACGTTGACCATCGCTGATGGCCTGCACGAATCTCCCATCACTGTCCTTCTGCCGGCACGCGAAGGGGGCCTGTGGATTGGGACTGAGAACGGGGCGCTTCTTCGCAGTAGTGAGCCATTCCAGCACGTGACCGCCGCCAAGATAGACCCGCGCCTCTCAGGAAAGCCGATCCTTGGATTATGCGAGAGGGAGGATCGGGCGTTGTGGATTGCCAGCGCGGGCGGCGGCTTGGGATGCCTGACGGAGAATCGCTGCCTGGTTTGGGATGCCGGGGAGGGCTTTATTGATGATGTTGTCTCCGGTGTGATCGAGGATGCGGAAACCAACCTCTGGCTGGCGACGCCGCGCGGGTTGTGTCGCATCGACAGCCATGAGGTGATATCCGCCTTGGCAGGGCGGGGAGCCCTCAAACCTAAGTTACTCTTTGAGGCGGTCGCCGGCCCTAATCGGGGACTTAATTTGGGCTGGCCACGAGCTGTGCGAACCGGCGAAGGTCGGCTATGGTTCGCAACGGTCGGCGGCTTGGTCGGCATCGATACGCACGGATGGGAAACGGAAAAGCCGGCGCCGAAAATTCATTTGGAAGCCGTTTATGTCAACAATGAATTGACGCATCTGGCCGCTGCCAGCCCGACAACTCCGGTGCAATTCCCGGCCGACCTGCATTCGCTCGATTTTCAAGTCACCGCGCTCAGCTTCGCAGCGCCCGAGAAGATACGTTTTCGACACAAGTTGGACGGATTCGACGCGGATTGGATTGAAACAGGATTGGAACGGCGCGTGCGCTACAAAGGGCTGCCGAGCGGGCCTTATACTTTTCACGCAACAGCTTGCAACGCCGACGGTGTTTGGAACGATCACGGTGTGAGCATGGCGTTCATCATTCCTACGCCCCTCTGGCGCGCCCCTTGGGCGCTGGCGCTTTACAGTCTGGCGGCCATGACTTTTGCCGCCGGCATAGTGCGCCTGGTATCCGATCGGAGATTGCAACGCCACATGCGGAGCTTGGAGCAGCAACGCGCGATGGAACGGGAACGCATGCGCATCGCCCGGAACATGCACGATGAAATAGGCTCCAAGCTCACCAAGATTTCCTTTCTCAGCGAACGCCTCAAAGTGGAATCCGGGCAGAACGGGTTGGCCGGCGACAAAGTCGATTCCATTGCCACCACTTCGCGCGACCTACTCAAAGCGCTGGATGAAATGGTGTGGGCCGTCAACCCGCGCAATGACACTTTGGAGCAACTGGCCTCATATCTATGCCACCATGCCAGCGAGTACTTCCATGATACGGCAGTGGAATGCGATTTGCGCGTGCAGAGCGAATTGCCCTCATGGAATGTCTCCGCCGAATTTCGGCACAACATTTTTTTAGCCTTCGAAGAATCGTTGAGCAATGTCCTCAAACACGCCCGCGCCACACGCGTCGAGGTGCAAATTCAATTCGAACAAGACACCCTGCATATCCGCATCAGCGATAACGGTATTGGCTTTGCCTCGGCCGCCCGCAATGGAGGTGGCGCGGGAGGAGGCCGGAGCGGCCTGACGAACATGCGGCAGCATCTGGCCGACGTGGGCGGTAGTTGCGTTATTCAAAGCCAGCCGGGGCAGGGCGCCAAGGTGGAGTTGAGAGTGGCTTTGAATGCAGTCAAACCAGAGGCCGTATGAGCAAAGCTATAACCATCGCTATTGTGGATGATTCCGCCGACTTGCGGGAGAATATTGGCGGTTACCTCGGGGCTTTTCCGGAATTTCGCTGTATCAATTCCTATGCCACCGCGCGCGCGGCGTTGGAAGGTTTGCCCAAGAATCCTCCTCATGTCGTGCTGATGGACATCAACCTGGAGGAACACGCTACGGATGGCATTGAGTGCGTTCGAGTCCTCAAAACGTTGCTGCCGGACGTGCAGGTTGTGATGTTGACAGTATTCGAAGACACTGAAAAAATTTTTCGAGCCTTGGCCGCAGGCGCCAGCGGCTACCTGCTCAAACGGCAGCGCCCGGAGGAATTGCTGGCGGCCATCCGCGAAGTTGTGGCGGGCGGGGCGCCCATGTCCACGTCCATCGCCCGCAAAGTTGTGCGCTCCTTCCAATCCGCGGCGCCGCATGGGGCTGAATCCGCCGAGCTGTCGCACCGCGAATTGGAGGTGCTGCAAGCGCTGGCGCAAGGGCTGGCCTACAAGCAAATCGCCATTCAACTCAATGTCAGCATCCACACGGTGCGCAATTATATCCGCCGCGTTTACGAAAAACTGCACGTGCGTTGCCGGACCGAGGCGGTGGTAAAATACCTCAAGACATGAACTGCTTTCTTGCACGGCTGGTTTCAGCAGGCCTCTCGGCGGCGATTCTCCAAGCCATCCCGGGGCGTGGTGAAGCCGATACCGCATGGCAACCGGCCAAGGCCCCGCTGATGACGCGCTGGGCCGCCGCTGTCACTCCAACCAATGCCCACCCTGAATATCCGCGTCCGCAATTGGTGCGGCCAGACTGGCAAAATCTTAACGGCTTGTGGGATTACGCCGTCCGCCCGCCTTCGTCCGGGCCGCCCGAAAACTATGACGGCCAGATTCTGGTGCCGTTCCCTATTGAGTCGGCGCTGTCGGGTGTGATGAAGCCCTTGGGCGCCAAGGATGAGCTTTGGTATCGGCGGACGACGCGGATTCCGCCGGAGTGGAAGGGCCGGCGCGTCCGCCTGCAATTCGGGGCGGTCGATTGGCAATGCAAAATTTTTGTCAACGGCCGCGAGGTCGGCCAGCATCGCGGCGGTTACGATCGGTTTGCCTTCGATATCACCGACTGCCTGCATTGGGACAGCCCGGAAGAAATCGTTATAATTGACACAGACCCGACCGAAGGCGACCAGCCGCGTGGCAAACAGTCGCTCAAACCGCAGGGTATTTTTTATTCGTCCACCTCAGGGATTTGGCAAACGGTTTGGCTGGAGCCGGTGCCGGCGGAATGTATTGACGGCTTGTGGATGACGCCGGATCCAGACGCTGAAGGGTTGCGCGTGCGCGTCTCCGTCAACAGCTTGGCCGATGACTTGCAAGTGGAGGCGGTGGCTTGGGCAGAGGGAGCTGCCGCCGGTCGCGTGAGTGGATCTTCCGGCGCCGAGCTGTTCCTGCCGCTGACGAAGCCGAAGTTGTGGTCGCCAGATTCTCCGTTCCTTTATAATTTGCAGGTCACGTTGAAAAGAGGAGGGCAGAAGCTGGATGCCGTGGCCAGTTATTTTGGGATGCGGAAGGTTGCCTTGCTTAAGGATGCCCAAGGCGTCGCCCGCATTGCTTTGAATGGCCAGACCTTGTTCCAAATCGGAACATTGGACCAGGGCTTCTGGCCGGACGGCATTTACACTGCGCCAACGGATGATGCGCTCCGGTCCGATATCGCCTTCCTAAAGTCCGCCGGATTCAACTTGACACGAAAACACGTCAAGATCGAACCGGACCGTTGGTATTATTGGTGCGACAAACTTGGGCTGCTTGTCTGGCAGGACATGCCCAGCGGCAACAACGCCACTCCTGAAGGTCAGCGGGAATTTGAGGTCGAGTTGCAGCACATGGTCAAGGACCAATACAACCATCCCTCCATCATTCTCTGGGTCCTTTTCAATGAAGGTTGGGGGCAATACGATACGCAGCGCTTGACGCAAGTTCTCAAGACGCTCGACCCTTCGCGCCTGGTCGATGACGCCAGCGGTTGGGTTGACACGCACGCCGGCGACATTGTCGATGGCCACGGCTATCCCGGCCCCGCGTCCTTGGAGCCGGAAGCCAACCGCGCCATAGTGGTCGGCGAATTCGGCGGATTGGGCCTGATCGCTGAGGGACATTGCTGGTCTTCCAACCATTGGGCTTACCGACCGGAGTCTGACGCCAAGGCCCTGGGCGAAGCCTATCTGCTTTTGCTGCGGCAAGTTTGGAGCCTCCACAATCTTCATGGCTTAAGCGCCGCTGTCTATACGCAGACCACCGACGTGGAGACGGAATGCAACGGCCTCCTGAGCTACGACCGCGCCGTGGCCAAACTGGACCCGCAAGTGCTAGCCCTGGCCAATGGATCCGGCCGCGCCCTATCGCGAGGCCGAGTCATCGTCCCGGACGCAATCTCATCGAATGTGACATGGATCTACACCATCCAGGCGCCGGGGCCGGACTGGTTCAAGCCAGATTACAACGCGATTGGATGGCAGGAAGGCATGGCCGGCTTCGGCACGCTTGGTACGCCGGGTGCGCTGGTCCACACGGTTTGGAACACGGACGACATCTGGCTCCGCCGGCAGTTTGAACTTGGGACGGAGGATTTGCGCGGCCTTAAATTGGAGGCCCATCACGACGAAGACCTTGAAGTTTATCTCAACGGCGTGCTGGCGGCTAACCTTCCGGGATTCATCGAGCATTATGAACAATTCGAACTCCGGCCGGAGGCGGTCGCCACGCTTAAGGCCGGCCTCAACACGATGGCCGTCCATTGCCATCAAACAACCGGCGGACAGTACGTCGATGTGGGCTTGATTGTGTCGGACGAGGCGAAACCACCGCCGCCTTAGGGCGCTTTCTCGAAAAGCGAGCCACGTTGAATTTGAAATGCTCTGTCGGCCGCTAGCCCGCGCGTCGAATATCCTCGGAATTCAAGTTCACGGAGCCAGGATGACCAGGCGGAAGAAGCGTTGGGGAGCGGCGCCGAGGTTGTTGGTCAAACTCAAGCTGGCACCCGTGCCCGGAGCCGGGCTGTTGAGCGGAAGCCAGGCGGCGTCGGTCAGATTAGTCTTATATTGTACTTGATACTGCTGCCCGATCAACCCCGACCAAGTCAACACCACGTTGGTGCCCGACGCTTGCGCGGTCATGGACACCGCGCTCAACGTCGCCTGGGCGGTGGCTGAGAAAGTGAGGTTGTCGATGGCCAAGCCTTGCGACTTGCCCGTCGCGCTGGCCATTTCCCAAACCAGCCAAAGCGCTTCGCCGGGAGGCCAATCGAGGATGGGTTGGTTCACTACGGCGAGCACACTTTGGTCGATCGTGGCGGTGCCGTCCACCGCGGTCCCACCTGCGTCGGCGGCCACGGTGGGGAAGCTCACGTTCAAGCCGGGCAGAAAAGCAGTCGCATTGGTGGAGAAGGTGTTGGTGCCGGTTGAGTCAATAAGATAATAGACCTCCAGCGTCTTGGCCAGATTGGACTGACGCCAGACTTCGCCGGTGAATTGCAGGTTGATGTAATTGAGCGTCTGGCCGGTGCCGTTGATCAGTCTCAGACCGAAGGCGGTGTAGCCGGTCGTGCTGGTGGCCAGCAAACCAAGCGCGCGATTGGAGCTGTTCTCCGGCCCAAAGCTGATTTGCCCGCCGGTGGTCTGATCGCCGTCACTGGCGCCGAAGCGGACGCCCACGCTGGCGGTGGGGTCGGCCAGTCCATACCAGCCCGCCAATTCCGGCAACCCCAGCCCGCCGTTGTTGCCGCTGGCGCTGGCGGGAAAGCCGAAGTCGTAGGGATTGGAGAGCGAATACCTGATGCCGTCGATGGTTACCGGATTGCCGGAATCAATCGACGTGGAGCCGGGGTCTGGCAGCGCGTCAAAGTTCTGGCTATAAACCGAACCAGCCGTCAGGTAGGGCACAAAAGAAGGAGGCTGCGTGCTGGAGCCGTCGTTGGCGCCGCCTGGAGTCGGTTGGAAGAAGACTTGGCGCACGAAACTTTGGCCGTCCGGGAAGGAGCCGTAGGAATAATCGGGCAGCATATTGGTGTAATTGAGGTAATCAATCACCTGCCATTGAGCGTTCGCAAAGCGGCTCAAGGCCAGCGAACCGCTGGCCGGAGGCAGAACGAAACTGGTGTGCAGTTGATTGGTGGTGGAAAGATTGGTCTGGCCGTCGGCGAACACAACGAGGAACTGGCCGGAGCTAATGACGGCGTTGGTCAGGAAGGGCCATTGGCCGAGGTTGGTGTAGTTGTCGGCTAAATAGAGGCCATTCAAAGAAACAGTATTGCTGCTGGGATTGTAGAGCTCGATCCAAGGCGTGCGCTGGCCGGCGCCGTTGGTGATGCCGGTCAAATTGTTGGGCTCTACTTCGTTCAGCCACAACGGCGGGAAAGGTGTCAGCGAGGCGGCGACTGCGTTGCTTCTTGTCGGAGTGGCGATCTGGCTGGCCCAATTGCCGGCGCGCCAATTGTCCTGGTGAGGATCGATCAATTGCAGCGAATAGCCGGTGGCGGTATTATTGGTGGGCCAAGGCAGCACGCTGTCGAATTTCACCTCGGCCACCACGGTATTGCTGGAGCCGCTGGGCTGGGTGAGCGTCAAGAGTTCGCCCGGTTGCAATGCGCCGGAGAAAACGTCAAAAGCTGTATTGGTCACACCGTAAGCGGCGGCATAGGCAGCCTGGTTGCCGGCCAGCACCAGGAACGAGTGGGGTCCGAGGGTCGCGCCGTTGGAGAAGGTGTAGGAAACGGCCGGTATCTGCCAACCGGAGAGATCGAAGGTGGTGTTGCTCGAATTATTGTAGAGCTCGATAAATGGTGCGTCCGGCACCAGCGGATCAAACATGATTTCGTTGATCACAACCTGGCCCACCGGCGAGGGAATGGTGCCGTTGTAGATTACCGAGGCGCTGCCAGCGTAACCGGCGATGGGCACGTAGTTGGTATTGACAGCGACGACATTGAATTGATTTGTGCCCGGCTGCAGAGGAACAGTGATGGTCCAGTTGGTGAGGGTAGTCCAGGTGATGGGCCAGGCTTCCCCGTTGATCCAGACGGTCTCGACCGCGACTGGCGCCGTGCCAGTGACGTAGGCTACATCGTTGCTCACGGTAACGGATGGATTGACGGCGAAATTGGTGGCATTAACGGCCGCCAGTTGCGACGCGATGCTGGTCTGCGCAGCGGAGATCCAAGGAAGAAGAGCCACGGTCGGATTTTCCACGCTTAGACCATTCGCGACAAATGCGTTGTATTTCGCCATGATCAGCGGGCCAGTGTAGAGGTTGAGATCGAGAGCGCCGTTGACGAGCATTTGCTGCGCGCGCCAATACATCCGCAGGAAGACTGGGGTCTGGTAAATGATGCCCAGGTTAGGGTCGTTGCTGTCGTAGACCAGCAAATCCTCGCCCGGCCCGATGGATTCCGGACCGCCCAAGTCGATGTTCAAATCCCACGGCATGAGTGTATACTTGGTGCCGTTCGCACCGATGTAACCGTACATGTTCTGGCTGATCTGTGTGCCGAAGGAATCTATATTACCCGCCGCGTGATTGGCCGCAAACGTGCGCATCCATTCCTCCATGTCCGCCATGTTCTCCAGGTTCTGCACGTAATCGGGGCTGGTTGAAGAGTTGGCCGCGTCCACCAGCGAGAAGACGTTGGTAAAGTCGCTGAAGGTGTCCGGCGTGCGGCGGATCTCGAAATTATAACGGTAGCGGGTCGGCTTCTTGACATCGCCGCTGGTGACATAAGACTCAAGATAACAGTAAGCCTCCGCCGTGGCGCCGATGCCGTAGCCGGAGGGGACAGGCGCAAATTCAAACCACGGCTGCATCTTGTACAGAAATCCGCCGGTATCATTTGGAAAATACTGTTTGACCATGTCGCTGTCTGGCACTTGTGCGTCTTCCATCAGCGGGCCGCGCCGATTGCCGTTGACATAGACGGCGGCGTACCGTCGGTAGCCCCACGGCACGCCCAGCGCGCGCATGAACGACCACGTCGTCTGCTCTCGCTGCAGGCTTGGATCATCGCCCGGAGAGTTGCCTGGCTGGTGGATTTTATTGAAGGAGGTCAGGCCTAGAAACATGTCGTCGGCGGGAAAGTCCAAGTCGTAGGCGCAAAGGTTGCCGGTCGGCGAGTTGAACTCCTGATGGAACGGGCTGCCGGAGTAGTGGCCGAGCGCGTTGTAAATGATGCGGTTGTTGTCATAGACAAAGGTGAAGTCGTTGCCCTCGTTGCTCAAGTCGGCCAGATTGGACCAACGCGCCACATTGGTCTGGGTCAGCCATAGGTGGTACACACCGAAGCTGCCGCCTGGATTGCCGTCGCCGAACATCACGACGCATTCTCGTACCGGCGCGTTGTCCGTCTGCAAGGCCGGAAAGCGCGTGGAAGCGCCAAGACTATCCACGGCGGTGATGTAGAAGGCGACGATCGTGTTGGCGGACTGTCCCGGAATCGTGGCGCTGAAGATGCCGTCGTGGGCAATGGCGTCGCCGCCTGTGCCGGCGTCGTTCATCGCCACACTGGTGTAAGTAGTGGCAGGATCAATTCGGTAATAAAGCGTCAGGCTTTTCACACCATCGGGGTCCTGCACATGCGTAGTGACGACCACGGCCTGATTGGCCGCGGGCACGGCCGGGGCATGGCTCACCTGATAAACAGCCGGCCCGGCGTTGCTGACATACGTGCTGTTGGGCGCGCCGGGCGTGCCGAGATTGACGGGGACGGGCAAAACAGCCGTCGCTTCGAGCCAGTTGCCGTTGAGCCTGAAATCAGGTTCGGGTGTGCCATGAATCCACCGTGCCATATAGCTCAAAGTGACAGTGTCGCCTGCCGCCATGTTGTTGGCATTGAGGGAGACCTCGCAGGAGTTTTCCGCTGGCCAGAACTTATCGCTGCTCCGAATGTGCAAGGAGTAGCTGCTGTTGTAACCGGGGCTTTCCAAACTGGAACGAACATGGCTGCCTTGCAGTGACCAGTTGCCCAGGCCCGTTTCAAAGGTGGAGTTGGACACGTAATTTGTTCCCTCCCAAATAGCTTGAACGTTGTCAACCAAACATTCCCCCGCGTCAAGGATTCCGATTTGGGCGTGCTCGATGGAAGACTCGTAATTGGCGCCGTTGTCCAGCACGCCGGTATTTTGCACTAAAACCCAGGAGGATTTTTGCGACTCATCGCTATCGGTCCAATTGGCGGCCAGACGGTGATTGCTGTGGGGATCAATCAGTTCCAGACTGCTGCCACCGCCGCCAGACCATTCGCCCCAACGCCCGCCCGTGCCGTAAGTGACCTCATCTTCCACCACGTAAATCGTATTGGTGACGTTGAGTGACTCCGGCATGGACAAGGCCACGCGCTCGCCACTATGGGACAGCTTCCCAGAATAATCTCCATACGTGTTGGCCGTGCTGAGATTCGAGTAATTGGAAAACAACTCGGCCGTGTTCTTTCCAATGACGACGTAGCCGTTGGGGCCGATGGTGGCGTTGGTTGGAAAAGTGAAAGTGACACCCGCGGTGAATTGCCAGTTGGCCAGGCTGACTGTGTTCGTGCCTTGATTGTAGAGTTCGATGTATTGATCGTCGTCGTTGCCGTTGATGGGGTCGTACATGAGCTCGTTGATGACGATGTTGCCGATCAGAATGGGGCTGTTGTTCGTCCCAGGTGTCAACGATTGCAACGGGTAAAAGTCATTGGCCCCATCCGGCCAGCGGCCATACGAGACGCCATTGGCCTGCGCTTCAAATTGCACCGCATCAAGCACTCGGCTGCCGTCGGGCTTGATGAAATAGATGGTGTCCCCGGAGGGGTTCAAAGTAAAACCGAGCGAGGCGTTGAAGGAAATAAATCCGGCCGGGCCAACGGTCGTGCCCGAGGGTACGACATATTGGTGGGTGCTCGTATCGTCCGTGAGAATGCAGCCCGAGAGATCGACCGTTTGGGTGCTGTGATTGTAAAGTTCGACAAAGGTCGGCACGGCGGGATTCCCCGAATGCGCCAGCACCTCGTTGATGACGACGCTGCGCAGGGGGCTGGGGTGAAACGATTCCATCTGGCCCGGAGAGCCGCCGACAAGATCGCTGATGGCCCACGCGCGCGGGTCGCCTTCGCCGTAACTGGGATTGGCCAGGATGAGTGAATGGCCGGAGCCGTCGGTGGCGACCGGCCAGGGATAGGTATCGGAATATGGAACTGTCAACAATATGGCGCCATGTTCATCAATCAACTGCAGGTTCTCGGAATGTTTCAGGCTGCCGTTGTAGGGGCCCATGACATTGGTGACGCCATAGACGCTTTCAATGCTGCCCGGTGACGCGGCGATCACCAGAAAACCTCCGCCCGGAATGATCGTTCCTATGGGGAAAGTGTAGTTCATATCAGCGCAGACAATTTGGTAGGAGCTGATGTCGTGGAACCAGGGATTGGAGTTGTAAATCTCCAAAAACTCACAGTTGTTGGTGTCACTGCGAGGGGCCGGCTTCCACATGATCTCCGAAAACACGATCGGCGTTGTGCGGCTGCATGACGCCAGCGGCTCGTACGGGTACGGCACTGTCCCGACCACTGCGTTGGCCGGCGTATTGCTGATTTGCAGAAATTGCGCCGTGACGGTCGCGTTCGTTTCATCGCTGTCCACGGCGAAACCAAGGTAGAGTTGGTTGGACATGGCGATGGTTTGGCTGGCCAAAAGCGTCCACGTTTGGCCGTCGTAACTGGCGAAGCCGCTGAACAGATTGCCGACGCGGTTAAGGCGCAGCCAGGTGTTCGGGTAATTATCCGGGAAACTGCCGCCGGATTGAGTACTGCTGGCGGCGGGGTCGCGCCATTCGAAGAAGCATCCGTTGATGGAAGGTGTGGCCAGGGAAGCGGCGAAACGTCCGCCCGGCGCCAGCGACTCGCGCGCCATCAGGCCCGCCCTGGCCCAGGTGTCAGACAGGCTCAATGCTGCCAGGCGCACGGCAATGTCAAAATTGCCCGAGACCTGTCGGTAGCTGAACTCGAACTGGTCGTTGGTCCCGCCAATGGACGTGCCGCCGCCGTTTATCGTCAGGCCATCGCTCACGATGCTCTGACTGTCCGGCGGAAGCGGATTGCCAATGGTCGCAAGCTGGTAAATGCTGGCTACAAAGGCGGCCTGCGAATTGGCGGCAATGACATTGCCCCGCGCGGTTTGGTCGGTCAAATTGTTGACAGTGACAACGTATGCGCTCTGATCGACCATTGTGGCGACCGACAGCACCACATTGCTCTGCGAGGCGTCCTGCGTTGCGCTCGCAATGGCCACCGCGCCGCCCGGGCCGGTGATGGCGTAATTGGCGGTGTTGGTGGCGGTGGCGGCGGTGATGCGCTTGGACAAGCTAACTTCCACCTCACTTAAGCCCAGCGATTGCGCGCCCAAAAGCACCGGTGGATTGGTGTCCGCCACGACCGTCAAGACCGCCACACTGCTGGTCACGCTATAATTGACGTTACTGAGCAAGTTAGATCCGACCACCCACACTTGCGCCGCGTTGTCGCTCAGCGGCGTGGCCGGGATGTCGAAAGTGGCATTGGTTGCGTCAGGCACCGGCGCGCTGTTGAAGAACCACTGCAAAGAGGGATACGGATTTCCCAACGCCACCACACTAAAGACCGCGGGATTGAGTTCCAGGACCGTGATGTTGGAGGGTTGATTCGGCAGGAACGAAGCCGGCGTGGGCGGCGCCAGCAGGCCGCTGACGGCATAAATGGCCGTGGAATTGGCGGATTCATCCTTTCCCAAAACCAGGCTGGCTAGCGGCTTGTTGCTCGACCCCAATAAGGCGGCCAGATTGATGGTGGATTGATAAAATCGAGGGTTGTCCGGCCCTCCGTCAGTCGCGCCGCTGCTGAGATTGATGCGATCCACACCTGCCAACGCGTAAGGGGTGTTGTTGAACCAATCGGGCGCATGGTAGGTCGTCAGGTATGAAGTGCCGTCGGTGAAATTGAGCGTCAACGATGCCGTGCCGACGGAGTCCGCGCTTCCGGAATTGGCGAGAATGGCGATGGATTGATAGACTTGTGGCGTCGTTAGCGTGAGCGTGCCGGCGGAAAGCCCCGTGTCGCTGCTCAGAATAAGCGCGTTGTTGCCGGTGTAGGGTTGAAACTGAAATTGCGTCCCGTCCACCGCGCTGAGGAAGACGCCGGAAACGGGCAGGCCGTAGGTGGTGCCGGGCAAGCCGCTTTGATAAAAGGCCGTGCCCTCAGCGGCGTTCATCTCCACCGCGTAAGCATTGTAAGGAGGACCGACGGCAGTGTTCTCGATCACCACGTCCTCATCGTAGCCCGTCACCGCGATTGGAGTCATCACCGGGGTGACGGTGAGCGTCGCCACAATGCTTGTCACGCTATAGTTGACGTTGCTGACTGAGTTGGACGCCACCAGATAGAACGTGGCGCCATTATTGGAATTGCCCACCGGGCCGATGGTAAATGACAGATTTGTGGCGTCCAGAGTGGCGTTGCTGTTCTCGAACCATTGCAACGTCGGCGTCGGATTGCCATCCACTACGGCGGAAAAACTGGCGGTGCTAAACTCCGTAACGGTGACGTTGGAGGGCTCCGAGGTGATGGTGGCAGGCGTTAATCCGAGCAATTCGCCGCTGACCGCGTAGATGCCGGTCGAGCCGGATAAACCCCCGCTGCCTGATCCCGGAGCCTGGGCGAAAGTCAAGCTTACCAGGGGCTTGTTGGAGGTTCCCAAAACCGAAGCCAGATCGATCGTCGTTTCGTAAAAGCGCGGATTATTCGTGTCGAAATTATCGAGCGCGCCGCTGCTGATGTCGATCCTGTCCACGCCGCCCAACGCAATATTGTAGGTGTTATTGAACCAATCCGGCGCGTAGTAGGTTGTGGTGTAAGTGCTGCCGTCAGAAAATTTCAGCGTCAAATTCGCCGCGCCGCTGCTGTTGCCGTTGGCCGCGTTGGCAATGACGGCGATTCGGTTGTAAAGGGCCGGAGTGGTGAGGGTCAGGGTCCCGCTGCTTAGCCCAGTCTCGCTGCTGAGAACCAGCGCATTGTTGGCGGTGTAAGGCTGGAATTGGAAAGTCGTGCCGTCGCCGGTCTCGCTGGTGAACGAGCCCGACGCCGGCAAGCCATCGCTGTAACCCGGCAAGCCGTGCTGGTAGAAACCCGTGCCTTCGCTCGGATTGAACTCCAGGGCGTAACTGGAAAAGGGCGGACCGATCGCGGTGCTTTCGACCACCAGATCGCGATTGTAGCCGGTCACGGCGACCGGCGTCATATTGGCGGAGATCGCGCTTGTCGCAGCCAGGATCGCCGGAATAATGAAGAAACTCAGAATTGGGCCCCGGAAATTTCGGTTTCTAAAACGCATTGTAACTGAAGGGCGAGCCTGCTCGATCTCAATTGGGCTGCTTCATCTTGTCAAGATACATGGTTCTGTCCTTCGTAGCCACTGTTTTTGTCACTGTCGTTTCTGTTCAGGGCGCCATCAGACGGAAGAATTGCGCGGCGGCGTTAGTGGGTGGAAGTGTCAAATAGAACATTCCGTTGCTCTGCGCGGGCGCGTAGGTGACCGGACTCCAGACCGCCGGCGGCGACAGGTTGGTGGCAGCATATAATTGATAGCCGCCCGATGGCGCCGGCCAGGAAAGAACAAAGGAATTGGTCGATGAACCTTGGATGCTCAACACAGGCGAGTTCGTCGGCGCGCCGAGAGCAGTAGCGGAGAAGCTTAAATTATCAATGGCCAGGCCTTGGGCCTTGCCGGTCGAGTCGGCCATTTCCCAGACCAGCCACAGGGCCTCGCCTGGCGGCCAATCGAGAATCGATTGGTTGGTCACGGCCAGTTCGGTTTGGTTGTTGGTCGCGGTGCCGTCCACGGCCACACCACCCACGTCCCCGGCCACGGTTGGAAACGAGACGTTCAAGGCCGGCAGATAGGC
>DASYNM010000024.1:0-4370 GCA_036008545.1 Verrucomicrobiia bacterium | reverse complement strand
GCGGATGATCCTTCCCGGGGCGAACCAATGAGGGCTGCGGCTGGGAAAGAAATTCAACAGAAGGTAACGAAGGAAACGAAGAAGGATTTCAAAGCTGAAAGAATTTCATTTCACTCCTTGTGCCGGGAATTGTCGGCTAAGCAACAGTGCAAATGTGCGGAATGTCTGCGCTGGCGTTTCTGCTATTTCTCCGACCTTCGTTTCCTTCGTTACCTTCTGTAAGACTTCTTGCCTCGCCCGCCTTCAGCCCGGCGATAAATCAAAAAAAGGCCGTCGCCGTTGTGTTTCATCGAAACCAGCCGCAGCCGCGCGGCTTGGGCGAGGCGTTGGACGCCCGCGCCGTCCGCCAGCGTGGGCGCGTTGCGGCCGCCAAAAATCAACGGACATAACGTCACATGCACCTCGTCCACTAACCCAGCCTGAAACATGGCTCCATTGACCTCGCCGCCTCCTTCGCACAGGAGGCGTTTCACCTTCCACTTCGCCCGCAGCCAGCGCAACGCGGCGGGGAAATCGATTTCACTCTTGCCGCAGACTTTCACCTCATCGGCCAACGTTCGCAAGCGGCGCAGTTTGGCCAGTGAAGCCCGGTCGCTTGTCAAAATAATAATCGGCGAGAACCGGTGGCGGAAAATATCCGCCTCGGGATCAATCGTGCCCGAGCCGCTGACGATGATGCGCAAATTATACTCCGCCAGGCCGCGTCGAAGGCGCGCACGGCGATACTTGACAGCGCCGGGGCCCATGTTGACCCGGTCCAGATCGACGGTGCGCGCGCCCGCCATGACGGCGTCGGCGGTGGCCCGCAATTCCAGTAGGTGCCGGTAATCGCGCGGGCCGCCGAAGGCCTCGAAATGGCGGCTGGCAGGTGCGAGTTTGCCATCGGCCGTCATGGCGGCATTCAGAAACACAAATGGCAGCCCACGCCGGTTCATGGCGCGGTCGCGTCAAGGCCCCCGGCCCAAGGCGGCGGATTTTTCAATCGGTAAAGCATCTCGCCGGCTTTGGGGACGAGCAGCACGCCTTCGTCCTCGCGGTTGGCAAAATCTTCTTTACGGATGCTCTTGGGATCGCTGTAGCCAAGATTGATTTTCCGGCAAACGGCCTCGGGGATGCCGGTGGCCAACGTGACTCGCGCCCGCGGCGTTTCGACACCATTCTCATACGTGCCCAACCCATAAACGTGCGTGCTATGCGCGAGGACGCCCCACGGATAGTTCTTAAAACGATCCCACTGTTTGAGGAAATAATCGCGGCAATGGTAACCGATCTCCAGCAGAGCAGCGCCGTGCGTCACGCAAACTTCGCTGATGTGCGGCGCATAAATAATCAATTCGCCGCCATCGGCCAGCACCGGTTCGAGCTTGTACATGCATTTGCCGCCAGTCCAAAGCTCGTCATACATGGCCGGCGCGCAGGAAAGGATCGATTTGAACGGATGATCCATGTAAGTGATATGCAACCGCCGCGAAAGCTCGCTGGCTGCGTCCCATGCCGACTCCGGCGTCCCCGCATAGAGGCCGGCCATGCCCTGATCTTTGGCCACCAGGCAGAAGCAGAGTTTGGGTGTCGGAACCATCGCGCCCGCGCGATCGACCACGCGGCGCACTGGCGTCCACTTGCTGCCGATGATCATGGGATTGGTCACGACCGCGCCGAGCCAATGGAAAAAATTCAATAGGCGCGGCCCGCTCACGCCGGGAAAAAGATATTTGTTGCCGCCGGAGAAACCGACTACCTCATGCGGAAACACCGGCCCGATAATGATAGTTTGATCATACTCCAACACCAGCCGATTGATCTCCACCGGCACATCCATCGCAAAAAGCCCGCCCGTCAATCTGCCGATTTCCGTCGCCGGAATGCTGCCGATCTCGCGCAAGGCCGCCGGCTGGTCCCAAGCGTGATTATGGAACGCGACGTTGCGATACGTCTCCGCGCGCTCTTCCAGCGAGATTTCCAAGCGCCGGCAAATCGCGGCTTCATTCATCGGTTGATGCGTGCCCAGCGCGATCAAAACATCCAGCTTTTCGACGACGCCGTCGAGATGCGCGTGCAGCGCTTTGAAGACTACGCCGATAGGCCCCGTCCGCGTGCCATCCGGCACAATGACCAGAACACGCTTGTGGCGATAAGCTTCCGGCGCACACGCGGCGGCGACCACGTCGGCCACCTGGGACTTGGTGACCTGACCGTTGGCCGGCTCGCATTTCGCCAGCAAAGCCGTGGCGCTGTTCGTATTCATCGCGTTGAAAACAATACCAGCGTTGCCGCACAGCAACAAGCCCAGCCTGTCACCGCCTTCCTCACACCGTGCCGGGAAAAAATAAACGACGATAGGGTGCGATTGCCTGCGGTTTGACTGAGTGCGACTGGGTGCGACTGGCTTGACTGACCGGCACTGGTTGCGGCGAAATTGCGTGAAAACCGCGCATCGCGTGGCGGGCCGGAAGGGATTTGAACAGAAGGTAACAAAGGAAACGAAGGGGATTCGCCTTGGTGCCGGTTCCGAGCGTGGCAATTCAACTTCGTTTGCTTCGTTATCGTCTGTTGCATTGTCTGGCTTTGACTGGTCAGACTGGTTTGACTGAGTGCGACTGGGTTGGACTGGACCGGCCGATTTTGCACCCACCAGGCGCACAGAATAGGATGCCGGCTGGCCGCCCGGGCCAGTCTTGCACGACTGCAAAATGTCAAAGATCAGCGCGTCGGAGCGCGCTCAATATGGCTACTATAACACTATTTGCTGGGAACGCCAATTATTTTGTGAAATGGGTTTAAGCCCGAAGCCGACGACGTCAGAAGGCGCTCCTCGGTCATGGCCGTTCCCGCGGGCCGATGCCCAGCCGTCGCATCACAGGCCATGGACCAGAGTTACCCAGGAATCCTAGCCATAATTTTGCCCGACCTAATCGACTCAGCACGCCATATTGAGCTGCATCCACTCTCAGCTTGAAAATTGGGCGGTGAAAGGCGAGAGTTCTTCGGTGAACTTGAAGATTGTCATTGAGAAAGGCGAGGACGGCTATTTTGTCGCGCATTGCCCTTCGCTGAAAAGCTGCTGGTCGCAAGGCAAGACGCGGGAAGAGGCGCTGAAGAATGTCAGGGAAGCCATTGATTTGTATTTGGAGCCATCACCGTCTGATTTGATCGAGAACAAGAAGAGGGAAGTAGTCGAGTTGACAATATGAAGCTGCCGCTGTTGTCGGGCCGACAGGTCTTGACCACATTGCAGCGGCTTGGTTTTCGGGAAATCCATCGCAAGGGAAGCCACGTTAAAATGCAGCATCCGGACGGTCGAAGGATCGTGTTTCCTTTCCACGCGGAGGTGGATCGTTACACATTGAAAGGAGCCTTGAGGGATGGAGGGGTTGAAGTGGAAGATTTCACTCAGCAGGTTCGGTGACAATCTCCGCGTGGGTTTCCGAAATGGAAGAATCCTGCTGCTCGTGTTGGCGAGTTGCCTGTTTTCGTCTAAATTTCCTTAAACCATTTTTCATCGACGCTGACGCTCTCAATCATCGCGGTTTGGACGCCGAGGCTAAATTCTTTGAGTTTGTCGGCGAGTTGGTCCCCGTCAACAAGGTCGATCGGAGGCGCACCGTCGCGGGTCGCTTCCTTAAGGGCGTCGCGCGAAAAAGTCCCTGTCGTAATGAAAAGGCCCTTGTCTGCCCGACCTACCATCGCGCCTCGGAAGTCGCGAATATGGCTCGCCGATACGACCCCCTGATAACGTTTGCACTGGAAAACCACATGAAAGCTCATGAAGCCATGAATGCGTGCGATACCCTTGCCGTCTATGCCGCCGTCGCCCGTGCGACCTGTCACCTCGACTTGAACAAAGCCAGACTCGCGCAAGAGACGTTGAATGAGCCGCTCGAAGGAAGATGGGTCAATGACTTTGGTCAGGATCCGATAGAGTTTCGCACGCCAGGACTGAGCTTCGTCCGGCGACTCGGTCTCGTCGCCCGTAGGCGGCGTGTTTGGTTCGGGCTTTGCTCGTTTGTCTTTCTTATCGTTCTCTATAACGGTTCTCTGCACCTGCTTGGGATCAATGCTGGTGAGGTCCGGCTTGGTGAGTGACCAGACGCCTCGACTGGAATTCGTGATGGCTCCATACTTCTTAAGGTAGGTCCGCGCCCATGCGAGTCGGTACTGCACCTCGGTCTGATTGCTGGTTTCTGGGCCGTGCAAGACAGCAAGCACATCCTCGGGCAGTCGGAGGTTTTGCACAACCCGCTCATAAATCTCATCAATAGAGCCTGAACCGCCTAAATGGAGCAATGCGGCGAGGACTGGATTCATCAACTGGTCATAAGTGGGAACTTTACTCATACTGTTGGTGATTTAGTTCGTCCTCAAATTTTGCG
>DASYNM010000023.1:0-12993 GCA_036008545.1 Verrucomicrobiia bacterium | reverse complement strand
GCCTTCTTTTGTTTGACGGACTTCGCGTTGGTTGGGCCGGTGGTTGGAATCGGCAATCCTTCCCGATTCGGGTCGGCGTCGGTCAGCGGACCTTCCAATCCTTTGCCGCGAAAGATGACCACGAACCGGTGTCCTTTGCCTGGCCGGATGATCACCTCGGCGTCGCCCAACTTTTTGATTTTGCGCGAGAGAAGGGCGCACAGTTCCTCCGTCACTTCGGTGGCGATGCGTCCGGCGCGGCGGTCGGTCACGATGCCATTGGCGTCGAGCGTGCAGAAATTGGCGCGCGCGGCGACGTCGCCCGCCTTGAGATCGACTCCAAGGCCGAGGGCTTCGATCACGCCGCGTCCAACCTGATACTCGATCGGATCGTAGCCAAACAAACCGAGGTGACCGGGTCCACTGCCGGGCGTTACGCCAGGCGCGACAGGAATCATGCGGCCTTGCGCACCGACTTTGGCCAGGGCGTCCAGATTCGGTGTGGTGGCGGCTTCCAGAGGCGTGAGAAAACCTTGTTGAGCCGTGGCGATGTCGCCCACACCGTCCAAGACGAGAAGCACCAGCTTGGCTTTTGTTTTGATGGTCAGCTTTGAATAAAAATCATCGAGGTTCATGTTAATAAGGGCTTCAGCCCGACTAAATCATGTGGACAATGCACACGGGCTGTCAAGCCGCGCGGGCATCGGGCAGGACTCGGCGCAAAATTATTTCGGGGCTTGGAAGCAATAAAGTGCCTGCTCGGTGCGCAGGTAAAGACAGCCGCTGCCGAATGCAGGCGTGGCATAAATCTTCTCGTGAAATTCGTGCGACGAAATCAACTTCCATTCAGGTTGGCTGGCCAGAACGCTAACCGTTCCCGGTTCGCTGGCAAAATAAACCTTCCCGTCGCCCGCCACAGGGGATGAGAAATAATTCCCCAGGCCCGCCACTCGTTCTTCTTGCAATAACTGCCCGGTGGCCACGTCCAGCTTCGTCACAATGCCGCCTTCCTTGACCATGTAGAGGATGCCGTGGTCGATGACGGGTGTCGCCACGTAAGGAACGCCCCGCGCGTATTTCCAGATCACGTCGCCTGCGGCGAGTTCGCCCGCGCCGGACGGTTTGATGGCCAGGACCGAGTTTTGCGCCATTCGAAAAAATGCCGCATGATGCTCCCATTCATGCTGGTCGAGCACGCCGTCCTGGTTCAAGTCCATGCGATAGAAACGGTCGAGCACCTCCGGGTTTTTGATCTCGTCTCGGGAAAGTTTGCCATCGTGATTGGTGTCCCACTTGGCCAAAGCCACCGGCCAGGAGTCGAGCGTGATTCGGTTGCCCACGTCACCGCCCGGGGCCCAGGAAGCCATGTAGATCGTATCATCCACAGGCGCTGGCGTTGGAATGACAATGCGGGCCAAACCGTTGACCCACCAGAGTTTTTTGCCGTCGGCAGAGTCGTAACCGGCCAACTCCAAAGCACCAGCCACCAAAAGCTCCTGGCGACCATTTTGCGACCAGAGCACTGGCGTGGCATAACTTCGGACCGCATCCGGCCTTGGGGTTTTCCATGCGGGTTTGCCCGTGGCCGTGTCCACCGCCATAAGAAAACTGTCCACATCGTGGTCTTGATTGAGAATGATCTTGTTATCAAGCAGGATCGGCGAACTTCCGGCGCCGTATTCGTCTTGAAACGGTCCGGCCTTGAATTCCCAAAGTTTTTTCCCATCCAAGTCAAATGCCAGCAGACCATAGCTGCCGAAGAAAACATAAACGCGGCGGCCATCACACGCTGGCGTCGCAGTGGCCGGGCTACCCAACGGGTGCGTGCGCTCGACCTGCGAGACGGTGACCCCATTACGCCACAAAATTCGCCCCGTGCTGGCGTCGAGGGCGAGAACCGCCAGTTCGTGCGACTCCTCGTGATAGGCGGTGAGGAATATTTTTCCGTCGCTCAAAATCGGAGTCGCGTGTCCGGGATCTAGAGGCACTCGCCAGCGCAAAGTTCCCGGCGAATCAAACTGGGATGGCAAGGCTCCGCAAGCTGGGTCCGCCAAGCCGTGATTGGAACGAAAATACTCCACGCCATTTTCTGCGGCTCGACTATCTAGCCAGAAAGCACCAACGGAAGCGCAAACGCAAAATAGAAGTAATCGCCTTCGGGTGTTTGACATCATGGCAATTGATATGGGCGATCTTACAGCTTCTTGTAGCTGGTCCTTTGCTTCAGCCACTCGAAATCCGTCGTGGGCGTGGCCGGGAGGATACCATTTACTCCGCCTTGCACCGGCGGACGGACGGTCCCTGCCACCAGCCAGTGATGCGTTTCGATGTGGCCATCGGCGAAGGAAAGGCTTAGTCCGCCGTTGTGATACGATCCGGGCATGTTGCCCCAAAGATATTCCTCCAGCCGATTAACGAAGAAGCCGTCGTTGATGGTGTCGCAATGTTCATCCAGAAAAACAAAAATGCCGGACGGGTTCTGGATCGATTTCATCTTGAAGAATTGCACGTAAAGCGGGTTGAAGTGGTCCACCAAATCCCCAGGATCGCCGACCATCGCATTCATGGAGACGCTGCGGATGCGCGGTCCGTTGGCGGCGGGCACGCGGTCGGACGGGCATTTGTAGATCCGCGTGGACCTGGCCGCGAAGGGCGAAAAAGGAGTTTGAGTGAGGTCGGCGAGGTTGGTGTTGCCCTCGCTGTTGTTCCAATCCTCCACATTGTTGGCCCAGGTATTGCGGGTGGAGATGGTCTGGGGCTTGCCATAGTTATTGACAAGCAGATCGCTATTTTCCGACGCATACAGAAACCAGGCCAGCGAAAGTTGCTTGATGTTGTTGTTGCAGGAGACCCCTTCGGCCGCGGCCTTTGAACTCGTCAAAGCCGGCAACAACAACGCCGCCAAAATGGCGATGATCGCAATGACCACCAGCAATTCAATCAAGGTGAAAGCGCGTTTTTGGAGGATGGATGTCATAAAACATCGCCTCGTTATAGGTTGTATTGAGTGAAAATGATTAGGGCGCAGGTTTGCAATGCTTTTCTACAAGTTCCTTAAGGCTTCTTTGGTCTGTTTGTGCACCAACGAATCCACAATCTAAACATGCATAGATTTGCTGAGATATTTCAGTGCCGCCGGAGACGCTGAACTCAAAAAACCTCAAACGATCTGGAGTGAAGCTCACCTTAGCCGGTGTTGAGTGACCGTACGTTGTTATTTTTCCAGGCACAATGTTTGGGCTTTTGCATTTATCACAAGTACTCATCTGGGATTTCCCATTTCATCTCTTGCCCGCGAATAGGGCGGGCCTTTTTCTTGATAGTGACCCTTCTCCTCAGATTTGCAAGGCGTTTTGCCAGTTCGTTCTCGGCTTTTCCCGCTCCGCTCAGGATTACGATTTACGGATGAACTGGTTTGGGATTGAACAAGTAAGGCCAACTTGAGATTATGGCTGCGCGGCTCATTGGCTGCCGACTCTATAGATCGGATTCCATGCGGACACCGTGCCATCTACCGCGACACAAGAGAGGACGGGACAGAATGATAGAAACGAAAAGTGAACCGGGGCAGCAACGTCGCTCTGCCAACTGGCTTCAAATAGTGACCATTGGCCGGAATCCAAAGACAACCCTCATTCGCGCTGCGGTTTTGGCGGTGCTGTGCGTCGTGGTTTTCAGGTGGATGCTCTTGCCCGTCCGTATCCAAGGCATCAGCATGACGCCCACTTACGCCGACCATTCTTTTCATTTTGTCAACCGCCTGGCATACCTCTGGAGCCAACCGAAACGCGGAGATGTGGTGGGTATTCGCTTGACGCCGCCCCAAGGCTTGCCCGCCCCGCACATCATGTACTTCAAGCGCATCATCGGGTTGCCCGGGGAAAGTATCTCTTTCGCGAACGGCCGGGTGCTCGTCAATGGGCAGACACTGGACGAACCTTATGAGAAGGGATCGTGCGATTGGAACACCGACGCCGTGACTCTCGGCGCGGACGAATATTTTGTCGTCGGTGACAACCGTTCGATGGCAAAAGAGGAGCACGTTTTTGGCCGGGCTGAGCGAAGCCGGATCGTGGGCAAGGCGCTGTTATGAAATGGCCGCGTGTGATTTTGCTGATCGTCGTGGCGGCGCTGGTCGCCTGGGCCTGGGTGGCTTTGCATCCCGGCCCCGAACGTTTGATCCGACGCCGACTCGATAAGCTCGCCCACGTCGCTTCCTTTGGCCCCAACCAAGGTTACCTAAGCAAACTAGCCGGCGCACAAAGTCTGGCGGATTTTTGCGCGACCAATATTGACGTCAACGTCGATGTCCCCGGCCGCCAAGAACTCAGGCTGGCTGGACGCGAGGACGTTCAGCAAGCGGCGCTGGCGCTGCGCGCCTCAGTGGCGGGTTTGGCCGTCACCTTTCCCGACGTTACTATTGTTGTCAACGCGGACAAGGAATCGGCCGTCGCGGATTTAACGGTTCAAGCGCGCGTGGCCGGCGAGCACGACATGATCGTGCAGGAAGTGAAACTCACGATGCAAAAGATCGAAGGCCAATGGCTGATCGTCAAAGCGGAAACGGTGCGCACGTTGAGGTAAGAGACTACGATTTTTTGGGTGGCGGACTCCGCTAGCGCCTCTTATCTTGACCTTGGTCGTAATCTTAATCCTCTTCCTGGGAACTCGAAGAATGAGATTACGATTGAGATTAGGAGTAGGAAGCAGGTCGAATTTATGAAAGTCCATCCGCTTTATCTAAATGGGGAGTTTGTCACGACAGACCGGCATTTTTCTGTCAAGAATCCCGCCACCACGCAGGTCATCGCCGAGATGTCCGCCGTGGACCGTCCTCGCCTCAAACGGGCGATCCAGGACGCCCACGCGGCCTTCGCAAGCTGGCGCGCATTGACGGCCAAGGCGCGCGGTGAGTTCCTGCACAAAATCGCCAACGAACTGGAACGCCGCCGCGACGAAATCGCCCGCACCATGACGCTCGAATCCGGCAAGCCGCTGGCCCAAAGCCTGGGCGAACTGGCCATGACCTGCGATCATCTCCATTGGTTTGCCGAGGAGGGACGGCGCGGTTACGGACGAGTGATTCCTCATCAAACCGATGGCAAACGCAACCTCGTGGTCAAAACGCCGATCGGCGTGGTGGGCGCCATCAGCCCGTGGAATTTTCCGCTCGTGCTCGGCGTGCGCAAGGTCGCGCCCGCTCTCGCCGCTGGTTGCACGGCCATTTTGAAACCAGCCAGTGCCACGCCGTTGTGCAATGTCGCCTTCGCCGAAGCTTGCCACGCGGCGGGCCTGCCCAAAGGCGTGTTTCAATTGGTGGCCGGTTCGGCCGGAGAAATTGCCGCCGAGTTTCTGGAGAATCCTCTTGTGCGCAAAATCAGTTTCACTGGATCGACCGAGGTCGGCCGGGGCCTGATCGCGGGCGCGGCGGCGCAAATCAAACCGCTCTCGCTCGAACTGGGCGGGCTGAATCCGGTCCTTGTATTTGACGATGCCGATCTGGAGAAAGCCGTCGATGGCGCCATGGTGGCCAAATTCCGCAACACCGGCCAGTCGTGCATCGCCGCCAATCGCATTTACGTACAGCGCGGCATCTACGAGCGCTTTGTGCAACGTCTGGTGGAAAAAACCGGGGCTCTCAAGGTGGGCGACGGTTTGGAACCGGACGTGCAAGTCGGCCCCTTGATCGACGAGAAAGCGGTGCAGAAAGCCCTCGGGCACATCGCCGACGCCGTCCAACGCGGCGCGCGTGTGTTGTGCGGCGGCAAACGCCTGGACCGCCCTGGCTGGTTCTTGGAAGCAACGGTGTTGGCCGACGTGCCGAAAGATAGTTTGTGTCTGCGGGAGGAAACTTTCGCGCCGGTCGCGGCGGTCAGGCCGTTCGAGACGGAGGCGGAAGCGATTGAGGCAGCCAACGCGGCGCCCTTCGGCCTGGCCGCTTACGCGTTCACCAGCGATCTGAGCCGCGCGTTTCGCCTCATGGAACAGATCGAAGCGGGCATGCTCGCCATCAACGACGGTCTGCCGACTGCGACCAACGCGCCTTTCGGCGGTGTCAAACAAAGCGGTTGGGGCAGGGAATTGGGTAGCGAAGGACTGGATGCCTTCCTGGAGACCAAGCACGTCTCCATCGCAATTTAGAATCGTGCCGGGGCCTTACTTTTTCAACAGGGATACGACCACGTCATCCGTCAGCTCATAGCCGTCCAAGAATGGAAAACCTTCCCAGACGACAGTGCCGGCGGGATTGATGATGACGCAATGAGGAATGCCGGTGACCTCGTATTGCTTTTTAAGAGCGGCTGTGGTGTCCAGCGCGCTGTAGTACTTGATGTTGTCCTCCGTAAATTTGCGCACGACTTCTTCTTTTTCATCAGAGATGCCCATGACCACGAGCTTGTCACCAAGTTTTTCGTGAAACCGGTTAAGCTCCGGCACGGCTTTGCGGCAGGGCGGGCACCAAGTGGCCCAGAAATCTATCAAAACGAATTTCCCGGTGCGATCCGGTTCCTTGTTGATCCATTTTTGCACCGTGATGGCCGGCGCGGCTTTTCCCAGGAACGACTTGGCCCACAATTTTTTGTCCTCCGCCCGGCACCAGAACGAAACGAACAAAGAGGCCACGACTGCGCACAAAAGTAATTTCTTCATAAGGCTCTCCGAGATATACAAACGTATCGTAGCTGATTCTGTTAGAGATGTCGAGGTGCGAATTGACAAGCCTACTTCTCAAACTTGACGCCGCCGCGCGTCGCCCTAGAGTGGTCAAGTGCGCGATGAATCAAAAATGAAGGAGGATTTTCCATGACACACCGATCTGTTTCCAATAGTTGGCGAGCGTGTGCGCAGTGGGCCATTGCGCTTCTGGCCGGCTGTTCGACCGCGGTCGCGCAGGACACAGTCAAGCCGACTTCGCCGCTCCCTAGCAACCTCTCCCTGCGGCATGAAGTGCGACACGCCGTCGAGAAGGGCTGCGCCTGGCTGGAGTCCCAGCAGAGCACAAACGGCAGTTGGTCCTCGCCGGATCATCCGGCGTTGACTGCGTTAGTTTTGACTGCTTTGATCGGCCCGTCGCCCGGAAGTCCCGCCACACCGGCCATCAACAAGGGTTACGCCTACATTCTGACCTGCGTCCAACCGGACGGGGGGATTTACATGAAGGAGGTGCAATCTTACAACACATCGGTCGCCCTTTCGGCATTGGTTCTGCGCAATCGGCCTGCCGACCGAGTCGTGATTCAGAATGCGCGGCAATACCTGATCGGCCTGCAAGTCGGCGACAGCGACAGCCTGTTCAGCGGCGGCATCGGTTACGGCGGCACCGAAAAGCGTCCCGACCTCTCCAACACCGCGCTGGTCTTGGAGGCGCTTTACGAGAGTCGGCAAACAGTGCAGGACGTCAACGGAGTGAAAGCGCCGGATTTGAACTGGAAGGCCGCCCTGCACTTTGTGCAATGTTGCCAAAATCTGCCCGGCTCGAATCCACAACCGTGGGCCTCGGATGATCCCGCGAACAAGGGCGGTTTCATCTACGCGCCCGGACGCAGCAACGCCGGCCAAACCAATCTGCCCTCGGGCCGTGTCGCTTATCGTTCCTATGGTTCGATGACCTATGCCGGTTTGCTGAGCTACATTTATGCGGAGCTAAAGTCTGACGATCCGCGCGTGACCTCCGCCTTGGATTGGTTGCGCGGGAATTACACCATCGAGGAGAACCCGGCCATGGGGCAGCAAGGACTCTATTACTATTATGTCTTGATGGCGAAAGCGCTCACCTTCGCCGGCGTGGACGTTTTGGAAACCAAGGATGGCCGCAAGGTCAATTGGCGCGAGGAACTGGCGTTGAAGCTGATCAACTTGCAAAAGGCCGACGGTTTCTGGGCCAACGATAATGGTCGTTGGTGGGAAAAAGATCCCATACTTGACACCGCTTACGCTGTCACGGCGATGGAGATCATCGAAAACAAGTTGTGACATTGATGCAAAAGGGCGGCGTGTGGCTGCTGTTGGTTTTCGTCGCATACGTCGCTGACGCCCGGCAAATTTCACCGGCAGGAACCAATCTTCCGCCAAAGCAAACGTCTGATACTAACCAGCCTGCGGGTTACAAGCCTGTGGAAAGTTCCATGACGACTTTGACTAATTCCCCCGTACGGATGGTGGAGTCTGGCATTTTTGAAATCGGCAAAGTCAGGCTGGACCAGCGCCGCCGCACCGTCACTCTGCCGGCTGTGCTGGATAAGGCGAAAGGCCTGATGGAGTATTTCCTGGTCACCACTTACGGCAAGACTCATGAGAGCATTTTGAAAACCGAAGCTCAGCCGTATCACGTTCACCTAGCCATGCTACTGCTGGGCGCGGGTGGACCCGGCAGCGCGGAGTTCCCCGGCAGCCCGACCAACGGTGTGCCCGGCCCCGTCATCCATCCTTCCAAAGAAGCCATCCCTGGCAACAAAGTATCCCTCGATGTCAAGTGGAAGACATCGCAAGGTGAAACGCGGCACACCGCCCAAGACCTCATCTACAAAAACGACAGCCAGGCCGTCATGGAGCAGGGGCATTGGGTTTACAACGGTTCGCTCATCGTCAATAACAAGTTTCTGGCGCAGATGGATGGCTCCATCATTTCGCTCGTGACCGATCCAGTCGCTTTGATCAACAATATTGGCCCCGGCCACGAAAACGATTTGATTTGGGAACCGAACACCAACAATCTTCCTCCGCCTGATCTGCCCGTTGAGGTGACGATCACCTTTCCAGGACCGCCGAGCAAACCATAGACCCGCCAGCAAGATTTTCGGGAGGGATGAGCGCCTGCGAATCCGTGACTTGGATTAGCTTCGGGCTCTCTGGAGATCGCCCCTCCCAAGATCAAATTTGCGAACCGCAGGACTTGCCGCTTGACGGCATTCTCCACGACTACCAGCATGTGGCCAGAATGAGCGCGATCAAAAAATGTTTACTTATCCAAGTCGCTCTTATGGCGCCACTCGCTTTTCTTCTCGCGGCGGAAAGTCCTTCCGCGCCGCGCGATCTTGCGCCGACGCTTCGCGCGCTCGCGGAAAAATACAAACTGCCGGGCGTCGTCGCCGCGATCATTCATGGCGATCAGATCGTGGCGCTCGGCAGCACGGGCATCCGCAAAGTCGGTGATCCTGCGCCCTTTCTTGCCACTGATACAATCCATCTTGGCTCCGATACCAAGGCCATGACTGCTATTCTCATCGGCCGGCTCATCGACAAAAAGCAATTCACGTTCAATAGCACCATGCGCGAACTTTTTCCCGATTTGGCGGCAAAAATGAATCCAGAGATGGCGAACATCACCGTGCGCAATCTGCTCGATCACAGCGCCGGTTTTCCGCATGACGTCGATTGGGGCGCTCTGGCTGCGACTCATCTTCCACTTCCCGCGCAGCGCCGCCTTGGCGTCGAGAAGGCCCTGTCCGTTCCACCCGCGACTCCCATCGGCGAATACGTTTATTCCAATGTCGGCTTCCTCCTTCTCGGCGCGATCGTCGAGGCCAAAACAGGCCAGGCGTGGGAAGAAGCTATGCGAACGGAAATCTTCGGCCCGCTCCACATGGCCTCGGGTGGATTCGGCGCGCCTGGCACGCCCGGGCAAGTGGATCAGCCGTGGGGCCATACATCGAGAGACGGGAAGCTCGTGGCTGAACAATTCGATAACCCCCCTGTGCTCGGCCCGGCTGGCACCGTTCATTGCTCCATCAATGATTGGGCCAAGTTCGTCGCCGAGGCGATGCGCGGCGCGCAGGGCCATCCGACGCTTGTCTCCGCTGAGACATTCAAGCAACTCATCACACCGATGCCGAAGCAAAGTTACGCCGGCGGCTGGCTCATCGCCGAACGCTCTTGGGCCGGCGGTCTGGCGCTCAGTCACGCCGGCAGTAACACGCGCTGGTTCTGCAACGTCTGGATTGCTCCCAAGAAAAACTTCGCCGTCCTCATCGCCATGAATTACGGTGGCGACCAAGCCGGCAAAGCTGCCGACGATGGCATCGGCAGACTTATTGATTTCAATTCCCGTTCCCTTGGGAACAAATGACTCTCCGATATTTGCTTTCAAGCTATGAATCCGTTTAACTTGGAAAATAATCCGCGATGAATTCCAAGTCCGCGTCCACCGCAGCTTTCTCGAATGGATGCAGGCCGTCTTTCATTCTGGCGCGCACCCACTCACAAAACACGTCGATCTGCCCGGTAAAAAGAGCTTCCACGCAATTGTTGACTTCTTCGTCACCGGTCTTGCGCTGAATGAGCGTTGGGTTTTCGAGATGGCCTCGCGCCCAACCGGCTGGCATCCCGGCGATGCCGCGTTCAGGATGCAATGAAAACCAAAGCAAACGCACCAGCACGGCCCGCATAAAAACCGCACCACTTCCGAGTGGACCAAGATGTCGGTCGTCCGGCCCTGGCGTTTCGGTGATTGCCAATTCAAATCGCGCTTCGGCGCAACGCCAGACCAGGAAGCGCGCCTTGGATGGCCAGGTGTCGGCGCGATTGAATTTTGGTTTGAGCGTCCGCAGCAATTCGGATTCCCTGGTCAGCGCCGCTGATTCGTCCGCGCACTCTTGCAGTTCGATGCGCGCGACGGCCCGCAGCAGGCGCAGATGGCGGCGCGGCATCCGGTCGGGATTGGCCACGCGATAGCTGCACAACCGTTTACGTAGGTTCTTGGCTTTGCCCACGTAAAGCACCGTGTCCTTCGCGTCGCGCATGAGGTAAACGCCGGGGCCTTCCGGCAATTGCCGGAAGAAATCCCGCCCCAGCCGTTCGACCAGCGGATGCGGATCAGGAAAGAGCAGGCATTGCTTTAGAGGCATGGATAAAGGCCAATCTTTGTTGGCGCAACGACGACAAAAGAACCCCTCTCCCGCGGCCTGCAGCCACCCTTCCCATGAACCTCCCATCGAACAAGGAGCCTCCTCTCCCCAGGCCTCTCCTCCACAAGTTTGTGGAGGAGAGGGAGATGGAATGGCGCGAAGGGTTAATGGGTTCAATGCGCGAATGTGTTCGGGGAATTCTCCCCCCGCATGGCAGGGAGAGGGGATCGCATGAAGAGTTCATAAATACACTCACCTACGTTTGTTTGGCTGGGTCGAGCAACTCATCCAATTTCGCCTTGTCCAAACCGGAAATTTCCTGCGCGACTTCGCGGATGGTGCGGTTGGTTTCGTAGGCGACTTTGGCGATCTTGGCGGCTTTGTCGTAGCCGATGACCGGGGCGAGGATCGTGCAATTAGACAGGCTCAATTCGAGGTTGGCTTTGCATTTCTCGCGATCCACCTCCAACCCCGTGATGCAGCGGCGAGCGAATACTTGACTGCCTTTGGCCAGCAGCTCGATGGCTTGCAAAAGGTTGTGGGCCATGACTGGCATCATCACATTCAACTCGAAGTTGCCGAAGCTGCCGCCAAAGGTAATGGCAGCGTCGCTGCCCAATACTTGCGCGCACACCTGCAGCAGCATCTCGCACATGACCGGGTTGACTTTGCCGGGCATGATGGAGGAACCGGGCTGGGTGGCCGGCAATCGCAATTCGCCCAAACCCAAGCGCGGGCCAGAACCGAGAAAGCGGATGTCGTTGGCGATTTTAATCAAGCTGACCGCGATGGTTTTCAACGCGCCGGAAGTTTCGACGATGGCGTCACGTCCGCCCTGGGCTTCGAAATGGTTGCCGGCCTCGCGGATGTTCAAGCCGGTTTCGGCGGCGATATGCTCGATGGTGCGGCGCGCGAATTGCGGATCGGTGTTGATGCCGGTGCCGACGGCCGTGCCGCCGAGCGCCAACTCGCCGAGATTTTTCTCGGCTGAGCGGAGGCGTTCGATGCCGTGCAGAACCTGGCTGGCGTAACCGCCGAATTCCTGTCCAAGCCGGATCGGTGTGGCGTCTTGCAAATGAGTGCGTCCGATTTTGAGCACGTCATTGAATTCAGCGGCTTTCTTTTCCAGTGCTTGACTCAACTCGGTCAGCGCCGGGATGAGGCTGCGCTCGATTCCCTCCAACGCGGCCAGGTGAATGGCGGTGGGAATGGCGTCGTTGCTCGATTGGCCGCGGTTGACGTGGTCGTTGGGATGAACGAGTTTTCCGCCGCGCTGGCCGCCGAGCAATTCGCCGGCGCGATTGGCGATGACCTCGTTGGCGTTCATGTTGGTGGACGTGCCGGAGCCGGTCTGAAAAATATCCAGCACGAAATGGCTGTCCAATTGGCCGTCGATGACTTCCTGCGCAGCCTTGACAATGGCGGCGGCCAGATCGGGTTTGAGGCCGCCCAACTCCTGGTTGGTCAGGGCGGCGTTTTTCTTGATCAGCCCGAGGGCGCGAATGAATCGGCGCGAAAAACGCAAATCGCTGATCGGAAAGTTTTCAATGGCGCGCGCGGTTTGGGCGCCATAATAAGCTGCAGCGGGAACTTGCATCGGCCCCATGGAATCGGACTCAGTGCGAAATGATTCGTTCATAGGAGCGAGAATGCTGAAAAGCGGCGTTGAATGCAAGAGAGTGGGTGGCGATGATTTGCCGGGTTTTCGATCAAAGGCATGTGAAAATATCCGCAATTATCATGAAAATCAACGACTTGCATAAGCTGTTTCTGAACTTCGACGGAAGGGCGCATGGAACCGCGAATGGACTCGAATAAACGCGAATACTTTGAAATCCGGTCCGTGGGGAGCGCGGTCGCCCCGACCGCCGTGTTTGGCGTCTCGCCGAACACATCCCCGATTGTTCCTCTCTTGCCGGAGCGGGGCGCGAGACGCACGCCGCAGCGACCGAGCAGTCGGAACAACATAAGAGCGGCCCGCTTTGCGGGCTGGTCGCGCTTCCCAAGATTCGCCTCCATTCGCGTCGATTCGCGGTTGCAGTTTGCCTGCCGCGCAACTTGCTCGCCTTCAACGCGATCTGCATGTTTCTCTATTCTCACGGTGAAAATCCTACCAGAAACGCCAAAAACCAAAAAACCTACCGTAGGCTTTTTGGTATGATTTTTTTGG
>DASYNM010000022.1:0-18071 GCA_036008545.1 Verrucomicrobiia bacterium | reverse complement strand
CTCGTCAAACATCATTTGTCCAAACCGCCACCGGGGCAGGGGAGTCTCGCAACGATTCCTAGCCCGACGGCGCCTATTGTGGTCGAACCGGCGCCCAATAGATTTGAGACGGTCAGGGTGGTGCCATCCACAAAGCAGTTGGGCGAGCTGGTGGGAGACGGACCAACCTACATTTTAACCGTCCCGAATCTGGCCAATTTCAGCTTGCCGATCCATTCCATCATGCGCCTCCAAAATCTGCTGCACCGCTACGACAAACTGGAGACGCTGCCCAACGTCATCCAACTGACCGCGGAGTCGGACCGATGGGATTTTCCGCCGGGGGTGTCGATGACGGTGCGGGGCCGGAAGGATGTGCCGCAATTCGCCGCCTCGGCCGGCGGGGTGGAGTGTGTTTTTGATTATTCGGAGTGGCTGGCTGGCAGGGAGGAATCGCTCGCCGTGCAGGCTAAATTTGACAGAGTGCCAGCAGCTTTTTCCATGCACTTTGGTTTTGCCTCAAGCAATGACGGCGACCCCTTTCGCCTTTTGGTTGTCAATGAGAATAATCCGCCCGCGCCCCTGCGCTTCGGCAAAGGATTCGTCCAATTTAACCATCAGGACCTGCGGGCCTCGCTGGAGGCCTCGATGTGGCAGTGCCTCTCCACCAACTTCGAACTCCTGGCCGGCCGGCAATGGCAACTTCTGCCCATTCTCGAACGCAAGTCCATGTCCTCGCCGTATCTTTATAAAGACTGGCCGACTAGCGACATCCCTGCTTTCGGCTGCGAATTGGACTTCGCACACATCCGCCTGCGTTTGCAGGCGCAACGCCAGGACCTCAAGGAGCGGCTGGACAATCTCAACCAGCCTTTGGGACGTCCGCTGGGCAAATTCCTAGGCGCGACGAATGAGAATCTGATCAGCTTTCTCGCTTTTTCTCCAGCCCACCCGACCCCGGGTCGGTTTCTGGAATACTTGAGCGAATTGAAAAAATCCGCGCCAGACAAGTCGTGGATCAAGCAGTGGCACAACCGGCCCGATTCCGACCAACCGGAAGAGGTGTCCGCCAATCTGCAGGAGCTATACGATCTCTGGAGTCAGAAACAGGCGCAGGATCAGCCGATGCTCACGGTGACGAACAGGAGTGGGACCACGAACTGTTTTTTTGACATTTGGCGGCACCTCACGGACAACCTTAAAGAGGGGGAATTGATGCAGGACCAATTGGCCAACTTGCAAAAGCGGCTCGTGGATTTGGAGCATGTAGCGTATATTGGCCTGTGCATAGTCGATCCAAGGCGGCCCGGCACGGGATTGGAAATGATCCGTTTTGAGGGCCCGTAGAATGAATTGTTGACGATGATGACTCTGACGCAAGCCGAACGATTAGTGCGCAGGATCTCCGAGGTGGCCAGTCAGCCGGCCTCGGACACGCAGACGGCCAAGCTGGCCCACGATTACGTCGAGCTTTGCCGCGCCGCCAATCGGCGCCTGGAACAATGCGCCATCATGATCGAAGCCGGCCAGTTCCTCCAGGCGCTCCAATTGGCGGAGACTCCGCCGCCGCTGCTGGATTTGATCACGCTGCTGGCCTTCCGCCAGGCCGCCGAATGGCGCGCCTATTGCCAGGCCCATCAGTTGCCTTGGGCTGAGCCGTTTTACGACAAATACATCCGCCTGCTCAACAGCACCTACGGCAAAGGCATCGCCAGCGATCATCCTTTCTATCGCGATTACCGCCGGGCGGTGATGGAGAATGAGGATGCGCGCGCCCTCTCTATTCTGCGCGTCATCTCGCGCTTGAATCCTTCCGACGCCAACACCAAGGAGGAATTAAAACGGTTGGAGGAGAAATTGCTGCGGGTCAAACTCGAAAATATGCGCCAGGTCATGGCCAGTGGCGACGCTGCTAATATCCAGGCCTGCTTGGAGCAGATTGAAGCCTCCGGCCTGCCGGTGCCCGCCGCCCACCCAGTCTGGCAGCAGGCGCAAGTCGCGCGCTGCCAGCAAATGCTCCGACGCGCCGAGGAGCTCCGCCGACAGGATGCCTGGCAGGACGCGGAAGCAGTTGTGGAGGAAATCCACGCGTCCGCCACGCGCTACAATGTTCGTCTGCCCGATGCCGATGCCGATATTTGGACGGCATTAGAAGAGTGGACGACACAACAGCGGGCCGCCTATGCCGCGGAACAGGATTTTCGACGCGCGCTTTCCGCGTTGGAGTACGAAGTCAATACTATCGCGTCGCAACGCGCCACCAATGCCAGCTTGAGCAAGCCCGTCGCCACGGCGGGCTTTAACGCCTTGGCAGAAAAACGGCGCGAGGCCGAACGTTTCGGACAAACGTTGGCCGAGGATTTGAATGGCCGTTGTCAAGAATGCAGCGATTGGCTGAGACAACAAATCCAGGTGGCCAACCGTCGGCAACGCTTGGTCACGATCGTGACCGTGTTGGTCGTCTTGGGTGCGATCGGTGCGGCGTTGCCTTACCTTTTGAGCAAGGCGCGACAGGAGGAATTTGCGCAGCGAGTGGCGCGCCTGGAGTCAAACCGCAAGGTGTCCGAGGCTGAGAGCGCTTTGGCCGCAATTCCCGATTCATGGAAAACCAACCCCAAGATGGCCGACGCCATTGGCAAAGCGCGGGATTTCCTTGCCACGGAAAAGGAATCGAAGCAGAGCTTTGATCGGCAATTGACCGGTCTGCAACAAATCGCGGCGGCTGGTTTTCGAGGTGCGGTGGCCCAAGTGGGAGCAGGCCGCGCGGAGTGTGAACGCGCCTTGACGCAACTTGCTCCCGAATATCAATCACCCGCAAAAACTGCGCTCGGCGCGTGGGACGCCCAATGGCAAAGCTTCCGCAACGCGGAATTGGGCGCCGTGCTGAATCGCGCGGAGGAAGCCGCCCAGAGCCTCCGCGCAACCAACGGCGCTGAACCAGTTCGCGCGTCCCTTACGCGCATCCAGACCATGTTGTCGGACTCGACGCCGTTGGAAACGCAGCCGCCACCGTTGGATCAGGGGCTTGCGGACCGTCTCGCACGGCTGACCGGCAAGATAGAGAATTGGACGGCCACAACCGGCAAGTGGGAACAGGCCGAAGCCGCGTTGGGCAACGCTTCATCGTTGGAGCAATATTTGGAGGCGCTCCGCGAACTGCCGCTTTCGCCATTCGCCACTCCGGCGCAAAAGAACGCGGTCACAGGAATCGACTCCCTCCATGTAAACCAGGAAACGTTGCTTGGCCAATTACTGCTGCCCAACAATCCTGAGGCTTGGAAAACCTTGACCAACGTGACGGGTTGGAGCGCCAGTCTCATGCCCGAGCAACCTACGGGCGCGGAGAAGGACCTCTATTTCAAATTGCGCGACGACAAGAATGTGAGGGACGTCAACGCCTACGATTTGATCACCAATGCGCGGCCCGGCAATACTCTTCACACGCACACGGTGTTTGTGCAAGGCGCGATGGCCCCTGATAAGGCCGGGCAGGAAGCAGGCATGGTGGACGATCCGACTTTGTTCCGCGATACATTGCATTTCGTGCATACATCCTATAGCGATTGGGATTATATCAAAGTCAAACGCTTGTATCGCACTTTGGAATGCGACAGCTACGAGCACCTGGGCTTGGGCGAATTGATCGACGCCAACACGGGTAATTACCAGAAACCAATCCTCCAACTCTTCGACCAGTTGAACAAGGAAAGCAAAGCCAGCTCCATTTTCCGCGCTTTCGTCACCTTCAAACTCCTCGCGGTGGCGGAGGCGCGCCCGGAGGAATGGGGCTTGCAATGGTGTCCGAGCGCTGCTGCTCACTTGCAGGCGCTCACGAACCTGGGAGCCGGCGAAATCCAAAGCGGCGATTGGCTGGTGCCGGAGCGGAGCGACAAACTGGAAAGGCCGTTGCAAGAATACTTCGCGCGAGCCAGCGCCGTGCCGCTGGAACTGCAGGCGCGATTCTTGCAGCAATTGGCGCGCGAAGCCTGTGCCAAAGGCTTTTCCTTCGCGGGATTCATTGACTCCTCCGGTCATCCCGTCCTGCGAGCGCTCGCGACGCCTGCCACCGAACTTTGCGGCTGGAGCAGCTCCGGCGTGGCGACAGTGCTGCTGCGCAAGACGCCAGCAGGGGACACCTATACACCGCTGGCGGAGCCTCTGCCGTTTACCCCTTTGTTTGCCTTCGCGGGCGACCGTCGCGAGCTTTTGCTCCAAACTCTTAACGCCACTGGGTATTCTGGCGCGTTGGCCGGTCCGATTCTTCCTCCCTTTTTCGTGGGGACGTTATGAGTGACACCCAGGAATATTCCCTGCGCTGGCGTGGACGGTCCTCCGGGCCATATCCAGTCGCCGAGATCAATCGCATGCTCGACGACCATGAGATCGGGATGGGCCACGAAATCCTTTACGAGGACGAATGGATCACGGTGGAGGAATTCTTAACAAACCTGCGAAAGGCTGCCGCACCGCCTGCGCCTCGGCCGAGGACGGCTGTTCCCACCATCGCCCTCGCGCCGCTGGCGGCCACGGTGCCAGCCGAGAAGGGTTCTCCTGTTCGCGTCAAAGTTTCTTTGACCCCAGGCGTCGAACGCGCGTCAGACGTCAACCGAGGCAGTCCGCGTTACCGCCTGCTCTTTGCCTTCCTGGCCGTGCTGGCCGGATATTCGGGCGCGCACAATTTTTATGCGCGACAGTGGTTGACAGGAATGCTCCAGTTGCTCTTGAGCGTGGCAACGTACTTGATGGGCTTTGGAATTGTCGCCGCCTGGCTGTGGGCCATGGTGGAAGCGGTTGTGGTGCGTCACGACGGCCACGGTGTTGATTTGATTTGAATGCGCGATAACCGATTTTGACTTTATGGAAACTGCTCCCACGACTCCGACACCCAATCCCGTTCCTGGCGCGGGCCGCCTGTTGACCAAAAGGCCGCCGCCGGGCCGCCAGACGACGCCGGGCGCGACCCCGTCTGCGGCGGGCCCGCATCCAGCGGTGGTATCGCTGAGTTGGGAGCATGAGGACATCGAAAATCGCTGGGGCGTGTTCAAGGGCGGACGATTCACGAGCGTCAACAAGATATTCACGTTCATTATAGCGGCGGCAATTTCAACCATTTTTCTCTGGCTTATGGAAGAACTCTATCGCGGCACGTCCAGCCTGCACCATATTGGCGAAATGTTTGTCCGACCTGGCAACCTCTACGCCACCGGTCCGGCCACGCTGTTTTTCTTTTGGGGTGTCGTGATTTCGCTCGTCAAAATCCCGAAATTGCGCCTGCAGCGGCGGGCGTTGGAGCTGGCTGCCGTGCCGCAGCACCGCGAATTCGTGCTCAATGAAACCACCGCCAAAACTGTGCTGGACCGCGTGCGCAGCCTGGTCGATGACACTCGGTACTTCATTCTGCTCAACCGCATTGATCGCGCGCTCTCCAACCTGCACAACATAGGCGGCGTGAGCGATGTCTCCACCATCCTCAAGGCGCAGAGCGAGAATGACGAAAATCAGGTCGCCTCCAGTTACGCCGTCATTCATGCCATGATTTGGGCCATTCCGGTGCTGGGCTTCGTCGGCACCGTGCTAGGCTTAAGCATCGCCATTCAGAAATTCACCGGCGCACTGACCGGCACCACCGATGTCAATCAAATCAAGGATCATCTCAAGGAAGTCACGGCCGGATTGTCCACCGCGTTTGAGACCACGCTGGTTGGTCTCGCGTTTGCCTTGCTCCTGCACTTGTTATCCGATTTGGTGCAGCAGAAGGAAACCGATTTTTTGGATGAGTGCAACGATTACTGCCACGCGCATGTCGTCTCCAAGCTGCGCGTCCGTCCCAAGGAAGGCAACCCGGAGTAGCCATGGCCAACCGTTTACGCAGCAGCAGCGCGCGGGTTTCGTTTTTCGCCTTTCAGGACATGATCACGACGGTGACCGGGGTGTTGCTGTTGATCACGTTATTGTTGACGCTTTATTTGAATACTCCGCCCGTGCTCCCGGCCGAGAAAACCCGCAACGATTTGCGCACGGAAGTGGAGCAGGCGCGCGCCCGACTGGACGCCGAGCTGGCCGAATTACGCCAGCGCGAGGCGCAAGCGGCAACCTTAACCAACCGCGTTTACGTCGTGCCCGATGCGGACCGTTCCGGCAAGGAACCGGTGCTGATTGTGCTCTCCGCCACCAACGGATTATGCACGCGCCCCGGGCAGACCAACGCCGTCGAATTTTTGGCCCGGTCGGATAACGCGGATTTCGAGCGCATGTTGGACAGTTGGGACCCGCGCACGCAGCGGCTGGTGTTTTATATTCGACCGTCCGCCGTTCTTCAATTCAAGGCCTGCGAACCGTTGGCTGCCAGCCGGTCCTTTAGCATCGGTTTCGACGCGGCTCAGGAAGACATGCAATACGTTTTGGCGACACCATGAAAAAAGGACCCGGAGGATTCTACGCCAACAGTCTGGAGATGTTGCTCGACACAATGTGCAACATGCTGGGCGGGATTATCTTCATCGCGCTGATGGTGGCCTTGGTGGCACAGGACTCTCCCGCGCCGCCGCCCGATTTCTACCAAGCGCAGGCGGCTCAACTCTCCAACGATTTGGCGGCCATCACCGTCTCCAACTCGATGGTTGAGGCTGATCTGCAAAAAACGCTACTTCGCCTGCAAGACCCGCATTTGCACTCGGCCACCAACATCATGCGTCTGCCCAACATATCCGATACCCGCAAGCAGTCGTGGCCGGTTATTATTCTCGCTGGAAAACTTTATCCTTTGGACCTCCTTTCGACGGATGGCCGCGGCGTGCCGTTGCGCAATGATCGGACTTTGAGCCGTCAAGCACAATTTGTCGAACCGCGGCCCGGAATGGGCGATGAACCGGAGCAGGGCGTCAGGCAAATGGTGGAAGCGTTCAAAGGTAACGGCAAAACCAACTACTATTTTGCTTTTTGGGTTTATGCCGATTCGTTTGATGCCTTCATGCGCGCTCGTGAAATTGCGACAAGTCTGGGCTTTCAATACGGTTGGGAACCGTTGCCGCAAGACGCGCGGTTGCAACTAGGCGCGCAAGGTGAGCGCGTTCTGCCGCAAAATTAGAGCCAGATTTATGGAGCAAGCGTGCATTCGATGCGGAAAGATCTTCGAAACGCGGTTCAGCGCGGCAGGAGCGGTCTGCCCAGCTTGCGAATCAACCGGAACTCGTCCCGTCGTCGCGCCCGTTCCTGCGCGCTTCAATGGCAAGGACGTCGTTATCGCTATGCTAGTATTGACGCTCCTGGGGATGTTGGTTTGGCTCTTCCTGCGGCCCGAGGACCGCGCGCGGGACATCGTTTTCGGCGATCTCGGCCGCCGAAACATTCTGAGCAACGACCTCGCGACCAACTTCCCAAGCGGATCGCCGGCAACTGCAGGAGAGCAGGGCGTGGGAGGTGGCGGTGGCGGAGGAATGCCGGGCGCAACGAATCAGCTAGGCGCTGGATCGCGACCAGACCAAGCCAGGGCGGATCAAGGCGCGCCAAATACGTTAGCTTCAGGCGCCCCAGGCAACAGATCGATCGAGAACAGTCGTTCGTCCAATCCCGTTGCGTCGCCGAGTCCGACAGCATCAACCACCAGCGAAGCAGCGCACCCGCCGCCGCAGCCTGCAACGCCTCCGGCCAGTCCGTCGTCGGCGCCTGCGCATCCGCCGCGCGCAACAGCTTCGTTCGAGCATCACGCCAGGTCGGAGCCATTCGTGGAATCTCCGCCGCCGGAACCGGCCAACAAAAACAGCACGGCCGAGTTGCTGGCAGCGAACGCCGCAGCCGCGGCGCCGGCATTACCGCGCACGGCGCAGCTCCTGAAAAAGGATGACGCGCTTGAGCATGTGTTGGACGCGCCGTCCGGCTCGAATGTCGTGTTCATTCTGGATAATTCCATGAACATGATTACCAATGGCAAGTCGGTCTCTGCGCGGCAGGATTTGGTGCAAACCCTCCAATCCATGAACGCCAACCAGACGTTTTACGTTTTGCTCTTCCATTCCGGCGGCTACGAAGGCATGCCTTCGCTCAGCCCCATTTCAGCCACGCCGGAAAATGTCCTGGCCATGACCAACTGGCTCTTCTCCGTCGGCCACCGCACCGGGGCCGATCCGAACAAAGCCATGCTGCGCGCCCTGGGGCTCGTGCCTGCGCCGGATACCGTCTGGCTGCTGTCGGGCAGTCCGTTCTCGGATCAAGTTGTTGACAACATCCGCGAAGCCAACGCTTCCGTCAACGCGCACATCAACACTGTTGGCTTGTACACCAGCGACGGCGAACAGGAGATGCGTCGGATTGCCGACGAGAACCGCGGCGTTTATCGCTTTGTGCCGCCGCCCAACCCAGGCCCGCCGTGACACGTTCGCCTCGATTAAGGCAGGACGCCGTCATCGGCATGGCGATCCTGGTGGTCATTCTGGCGCTGTGGCGCTTGCACTCGCACCCGAAGTCGTTCGGCAGTCTTGGGCCTTGGGCGGAAACCAATATCTTCGGCGCCTCGACTTTGGGCTTGATCCCTGGGGCGGGGCAGGGCAGGGGAGAGAGCCAGCCCTTGGTCCCTCTGACGAATTCCGCTGCGTCCTCCAACCAGGTGGAGTTGCCCGGAACCAATCCGCCCGCGAGATTCGCTTCCGCTCCGTCCGGCCTCGCCACCAACGCCTCCACGAATAGCGCGCTTTCAGGTCATTTTGTGTCAACAAATCTTTTGCGCACCAACGGACCGGTCACCGTCATTGGCGTGGAGCCGTCGGATTTGGTCGAAACACCGCCAGGAGTCGCCGCCGCCGCCGTCAACGTGCCGGAGGCGGCCGCCTTGGAACGGCGCCTGGGCGAAGTCAGCGCCAAGGGAGGGGACATCCAGATTTCTCTTTCGTGGCATAATTACAACGATCTTGACCTGCACTGCGTCGATCCGGCCGGCGAGGAGATTTTTTTCGGCCACCGCCTGTCCTTGCGCACGGGCGGCGTGTTGGACGTCGATCAAAACGCCGGCCCGCCTTACAACATGTCGCCGGTGGAAAATATTTATTGGCCCTTTGGCAGCGCGCCGTCCGGGCTGTATCGAATATTCGTGGTTTACTACGCGCCGCACAGTGGGATCGACGCGTCCTCGTTTATGGTTCGCACGGTGGTGCGCGGCCAGACCAATTTCTTCAGATCGACGATCAGTTACACCGGGTTGCGGGAGGCGATGTCGATTTGCAACCTGCGTTATGATCCAGCCAATCCAAATCCTTCCCAGCGCCTTGTTTTCTTGAGGTAACAATCAGATCGGGCAGGGCGATAGCGGATCAAGATCTCAGTCGATTACTTGCCCTTGGTTTTGAGTTTTGAAAACGGATTGACCACCGGCACCCCGGTGTTGCGGAAGCCCTCCTCATCCCGACTGACTACTGTCAAGCCGTGAACTAGCGCCGTTGCGGCCAGAAAGGCGTCGAGAGCCGGGGTCGGTTGCCGCAAACCCAATCTTCCCCATTGGTCCGCCACCCTCTCGTCCAGCGGCAACAGGCGGTCAGCAAAATCGGTGGCAATCCGGAAAAGCCATTGTCCAAGCGCGCGTGCTTGGGCCGGGTCGCGGGTTCGAATCCGCTCAATGCCTTGGCGAATCTCCCCCAGCACGAGCACGCTGATGAACAATTCTTCCTCGGGCGTTTCTTCAAACCATTTGCTTACTCCGGGGTCGCAACGTCGCTCCTTCCGCAGTTCGCTCAGGACGTTGGTATCGATCAGGCAGCCACTCATAGCTTGATTCGTCGCTTAAGCTGCGGACCGCGCTGGAAATCCGCGTCCTTGCCGACGTTGGGCATGGCCAGGAGGGCGGCCTTGAACGAGCGTCGCGGGCCAGCCTTTCCAAGCACCGAATCCCGCAGAATGCGCCGATGTTCCTCTTCCATCGAAACTCCATGCGCGCCCGCTAGTAGTTTGAGTTTCTTGACGACTTTTTCCTCAATTTGTCGGACGATTAATTGTGGCATATCTCCATCATTCCAATTCTGCTATCAATGCTAGCACAAAGGCCCAGGAACGCAAACCCCCTTTCGAAAGCGAGGTCGCGGCTTGCCACCAAGTTTGCCGTCGATGCACCGCCCCGCGGGCGCAAAGGAAAGCAGGGATGATTTGACAATCATGGCCCTTGAATTAGGCTGGCGTTCTTGAAATCATCTTTTGAAACACATGACAGGACTAATCGAATGAGCACTGGATTATGCTGGTTGCGTTCACTCCTGAACCGGAACGCGCGGCACAACGCCCCGGCACTTTTGATCATTCTTGCGTTTCTTGCCTCCGCCCCGACTGCCCGCGCGCTGGTCATCATTCCGGTTTGGGACAGCTCCATCACCAACGACCCCAATGCCGCTATCATCGAGAGCAGCATCAACATGGCAATTCAGTATTACGAGGCCCGCTTCGCCGATCCCTTTACTTTTTCCATCCAGTTCGAAGAAATGTCGGGCGGGCTGGGTGAAAGCGAATGGTCTTACTACAACATTCCCTATTCCCAATTCATCACCGCTCTCCAAGCCGACGCCACCACAACCAACGACACCTACGCTTTGTCCTTTCTTCCCGCCGGTCCAAATAATCCAGTCACCGGCGATGCCAACATCAATGTCCACGAAGCCAATCTCTGGGCGCTCGGCCTGGCCAGCTACTACGGACTTACGCCTGACCTTGATAGCACTATCTCTCTCAACACCTCCATCATGAACCTGTCCCGCACCAGCATCGATCCGTCCAAGTTCGACCTCATTGCTGTGGCCGAGCACGAGATGGACGAAGTCCTCGCTTTCGCATCAGACCTTCCTAACAACGACGACCCATTTCCCCAAGACCTATTCCGCTACGCCTCCGACGGCACGCGGAGCTTTACGACCAGCGGAGATGACGCCTATTTTTCGCTCGACGGGACTAATTTGCTGGTGCAATTCAATCAGAATTCGGGCGGCGACTATGGCGATTGGTGGAGCTTCAGCGGCCCCCACACGCCGCGCGTACAGGACGCCTTTGCCACGCAAGGCGCGACCCCTAACCCCAACGTCGAACTTATCGGCCTCGATGTGATAGGCTACGATTTAGTACCGCCGCCGCAACCGATCATCCTCAGCAGCGCCTTGTCCGGCACAAACCTCGTGCTCAACGGCACCAACGGCCTGGCCACCGGCGTTTATCATGTATTGGCGAGCACGAATTTGACGCTGCCTTTGAACCAGTGGTCATCGGTGGCAACCAATTCACTGACCGCCAACGGCAGCTTCACCATCACGGCCACCAACGCCGTCAAGCGCAATTCCACTTCTCAATTCTACGTCCTGCAATTGCAGTAAGCCAATAAAAGGGGCGCTTCTGTGGCTCGCTCTCAACCTGACTTTCGCCTCGCTGGGAGAAGGAATAGTCATCGAACGGTGTTTGGTTTTCGGGCGAGTATCCGGTCAATGCAGCGGCGAGATTATTCGACCGAGCGGCGAATGATTCAAGTTCGCCTGGGTCGGAACCATGCAGTTGAAAGACTGGGAAAGAAAGAGATTTAGACAGGATTTACAGGATGAACAGGATGGATCGCCAATCCGGGAGCGATCACCAAACGGTGAGGCTTTGTTGCTGAGGCCAATCCTTTTTTGCATCCTGTCAATCCTGTAAATCCTGTCAAAATTCAGTTCCGTAACTGAAGCGTTCCAGGGAGGAGAGGGCAGGGGTGAGGTGGTTCCATCGCTCACAATCTGCGCCCTAACGCGCAGCTTGGGCACCGAAGGCATAGAGTGTGGTCTGCGTGCGGAGGTAGAGCTTATCGTCCACAATCGCCGGCGAGGCGAGAATGCGCTCGCCGAATTCCGCTTGATGCAGAATTTCAGGCTTGTCTCCGCCGGCTTTGATCACGGTAAGTTTGCCCTGCAGTGAACCAATGTAGATCTTCCCGCCGCAAGCAACCGGTGAGGAATAATAATCTCCCGGCGCATCCAGACGCTCCTGGGTATAATAGGGTTGGCCGGTTTTGGCATCAACTGAGGTCAACATGCCGCCAGTCTTAATGAGGTAGATACGGCCGTCGTAATAAAGCGGCGAAGAGACGTAGGGTAGGCCGCGCGTGAATTTCCAGGCCACATGGCTTTGCGTGATGTCCCCGTGGCCGCCCGGATTGACAGCGATCAGGAGGTTTTCGCCCTTGGCGGAAGTGGCCTGAATCTGGTCGTATTCGGACTTGTCGATCTTTCCATCGTGGTTCAAGTCAAGGCCGCGCATGTAGTCGCGCATGCCGGGATCGATCTCATCCAGGGAAATCACACCGTCTTTGTTCTTGTCAAAGCCTGCAAGAAACTGCTCCCACGTCGGCCAGGGAGAATCAGCCTTGCCGTTGGACCAGCCTGCGAAAAAAAGTTCGCCGTCGCCGACGACTGGCGTGGTGCAGGCAAACGAGGCCGTGCCCTGGACCACCCAATCTTCCTGACCGTTCCTGGCATCGTAGCCTTTCAAACGAAGAGATCCGGGTGTGATCACTTCATCGACATCTTTGTTCCGCCACAGAATAGGCGTGCCGAAACTGCCATGCGCTTCGGGGCGGGGGGTCTCCCAAGCTGTCTTACCCGTGCTCAGCGACACCGCGAGCATGGATGAACCTTCATTCTGGTCGCGGAGGATGACGACGACGTTGCCCGCGATGAGCGGCGAAGACGCGGTGCCGTAGCCGCCGGCACTTATACCAAGCGGCAATGGATGTCGCCAAAGCTCGTTGCCTTTGTAATCGTAGCAAACCAGGCCGAACGAGCCGAAATAACTGACCACTCGTTCGCCATCGGTGGCGGGTGTCGGGACCGCTGGACTACTCTCGGTGCCGTGAAACATCTCGAGTTTGTCCGGCTTCAATCCCTTGGACCAAGCCAGCGTGCCGTCCTGGCGATTGTAACAGCGAGTCTGGAGTTCGTTGTCGCTGTACGTAGTCAAGAAAATCTGATCTTTCCAAATGCACGGCGAAGATGGCGACCAAGGCACCTGGACCTTCCACAAGACCGAGTTGGTGGGACTGACGTCCGTGGGCGGGGTGCCATCAGCAACGCCCGAACAATTGGAACCGCGAAACCCCGGCCAGGCCTGATTCGCGGCGTGGGTTGTGAGTGCGGCGGCTGCCACCATGAGACTGAGCAATGCATCAAGTTTCATAAGTCAAAACCGAATTGTGAACGCTACCTTAGACCTCAAGCCGAGGCCGGGCAATGTTTTTCGGCAATTCGAGGCGCCGAAAGGCGAATGGCAGCCACATCGGCTTACAGCGGCGCAGGTGTTTTAAAAAACCAATTGCAATCCAATTACGCCCGGCGAGAATCAGGAGTTGGCGAAATCGAGGCACATATGAACGAGCAATCAACGGATTCGGATGCCGCGGGTGGCGCGGTGAGAGATTCGAGGCCATTTCGCACGTTGCGCATCTGGCCCGCAGTGCTCTTGGTCGGCTTGATGCTGGTGGCGAGGTTCGGGCCGGCGCTTCTGGAGGGCGGACCTTCCGCGTATTGGATGATAACGGTTTTTGGGCCGCTATTGTGTTGTCTGCTGATCTTGATCTGGTGGGTGGCCGTGAGTCGTGCGACTTGGAAAGAGCGGCTGTCCGGTTTCTTCGGGATCGCGGCGGCGCTGGTAATGACTCTTTTACTGGTTGACCCGAGCATGAAGGGACCGGGCACGACCTACCTCACGCTGCCTATGGGGATGCTTGCTTTTTCCCTGACGGCGATTTCGCTGGCAAAACGCCGCCCGCTGGTTCGCACGGTGACAGCCTTGGCCCTCGCGTTTGCGGGTTTTGCGTTTTCCGCTTTGCTCCGGAACGAAGGGATGACGGGCGAGTACCAAATGGGAATTCACTGGCGCTGGTCCCAGAGGCCGGAAGCTCTAATGCTGGCCGGCATCAGATCGGAAAAACCGGCAAGCGGCGTGAGCAATGCAGTCTCGAAAACCGCCGATAACGCCGGTCAGAAATACGCGATTGGGCTTGCGACCCCGGAATGGCCAGGTTTTCGCGGCGCCGACCGGGCGGCACGCTCGCTCGGGCCGCGCATCTCGACGAATTGGACGGCACATCCGCCCGAGCAGCTTTGGAAAATCCGGGTCGGGCCTGCCTGGTCATCGTTTGCTGTTGCGGGCCAACTGCTTTTTACGCAAGAGCAACGCGGCCCGATGGAGACGGTGGTTTGTTATGATGCGCAGACCGGCCGGGAAGTTTGGAAGCGCGAGCTTGAAACTCGTTTGGATGACCCGCTCGGAGGGCCTGGCCCTCGCGCGACGCCTACGCTCGCCAATGGCGGATTATTTGTCACTGGCGCGACCGGGGCGTTCATGCGGCTGAACCCGCTCACGGGTGAGATCGTATGGAAACAGGACCTCACGACCGTTGCCGGGCGGAAGATGCCAATGTGGGGCTTTGCGGCCTCGCCGCTGGTCACTGGAGGGCTTGCCATTGTTTATGCAGGTGGCCCCGGCGATAAAGGTCTGCTTGCATTCGATGCGGCCTCCGGCGCGCTCAGTTGGTCTGCCGCGTCACCCTGCGATTCCTACGCCTCGCCGCAGTTGAACATGATTCTCGGCGAGCCGTTCATTTTGGCGTTGTCCTGTGACGGCCTGCTTTTGCTCGATCCGGCGACCGGGCGCGAACGGCTGAAGTACAATTGGAAATTTCAGCAATTCCGCGCACTGCAACCGCGCGTCGTTGGCGACGGAACAATCCTGCTGCCGACACCAATGGACGCCGGCACGCGCTGCATTCGAATCACCAATGCCACCAATGCCCAAGGCCAATTCGTGGCTGAAGATCTTTGGACTTCACACAATCTGAAACCTGACTTCACCGATTTAGTCACTTATCAGGGTTACGCCTACGGGAACGACGCCGGAATTTGGACGTGCCTTGATCTGCAAACCGGGCAGCGGAAATGGAAAGGCGGGCGTTACGGCAAAGGTCAGGCACTCTTACTTGAAAACTCCGGTTTGCTGCTCATCGCGGCGGAAGATGGGCAGGTCGCGCTTGTTTTGGCGGATCCAAATGAATACAAAGAAGTGGCTTCGTTTAAGGCACTGGAAGGAAAAACCTGGAACCATCCAGTGCTGGTCGGCGAGCGGCTTTACGTCCGAAATGCAGAGGGAGCCGCTGCCTACAAGCTGCCTTTGGCGGTGCCCCAAGCCGCGGCGGCGAAGAGTTCCAAAGCGGCTGCGGATTGAATTGGAATGAAACTCAACTGGTGTGAAATGGGAATTCAGTTTTGAACCGGGCCCATGCGCTCAAAATTGACCACTATCGCTGCGGCAGCCCCGTCGTCACTGAATATAACATACATTGTGCGAAAGTATATTAGGTGCGACCGATCCTACGCCCTTGGATTTAACAATTGAATCCGATCCTTTAACCGGTCGAAGTCGCTGTCCAACACGAGCAGTTTATCGCCTCGCTCGAGGCCGTCCTGGCGCTCCGCGGAGATCAGGACGCTCGTATCAATCGCCACCGGCATAACCAACCATCGCCGCCGCGCTGTCCATGGCTGCCTTCAATTCCTCGCAATCGGCGGCTTGGAAGCCGCGTCCGCGCAGCAGCCGCAAAAGTTCCGAGCGCGTCGCTCCCACACGCGGTTGGATGACGGCCACAGTCTTGCCGTGGCGTTGAACCTCCACCACTTCGCCGCCTTGCACGACGCGATCCAGTATGCTTTTGCTTTCGTTGGCTAACTCTGTCGCCGTCACAATCATGCCTCTAAAATACCCATTTTAGCGATTTTCGCAATTTTTCTTTAACCGGCCATCCAACCACGCATTCGTTGCAAGGTCGTCACTTGTCATGAACTTCCCACCTGCTATGATCCATCTTGATTTAATGAGAAAGTCTTGATCAATTCAAGACACTGCCATGAACTTGATTTCACGAAAGAGTTTTCTCCGCGTTGGCGCTGCGGCCGCTGCGTCACTGATGATCCGCCCGTTCGCGCAGGCCGAGCCGGGAGCCTCGAAATTCTACTTCGCCATCATTGCCGATACGCACATCATCGACCCGTTCTATAAGGGGCCGGAAGGCAGCCCGGAAGATACCGAATCAATTTTCAAAACATCCGAGCGGTTGACCGCCGCCCGCAGCCTGATTAATTCTCTCCAGCCCCGTATGGAAAAAGTATTCCTGGTGGGCGACTATTTTCACAATTACCCTTCGTCGGATGTGGATTTCTATTTCAAGAATGAGACCCGCCTGGACAAAGCCAAGGAGTTGACCGACGCCTTTACGATGCCCGTTCACGTCGGGTTCGGCAATCACGACTACTCGACGACCTTTAAGTTGTCCCGTGAGCATTCTCACGAACTCTTCCGGCGCAAGTTTGGCTTGCAGCCTTATTATGCGGTGGAACACCAAGGCTGGAAGTTCATTCATTTGAATAATTTCACCGGCGAAACCTGGCACAAAGAAAATAAGGCGAGCTTCAAACCAAGCGTGGGCTCTTTGGGCGAGAATCAACTGAATTGGTTCGAAGCGGAACTACAGGAAAACAAACCCTCCTTTGTGTTCATCCACTTTCCACTTTCGATCGTGCAGCCCGCCGAGTTTAAGGATTACGGTCTTTACTCGCTGCTGAAGCGGAATGGCGAGAGTATTCAGCGCGTGATCTCGGGCCACTGGCACCGCTGGGTCGATTTCGGACGGCAATATGGTCCCCAGCACCTGGTCATGGCCGCGACGCGCTACGACTCGAACGCCTATCTGATTGTCGAGGCGGACAAGAAGGCCGTGAGCCACCAGTTGCTGAACATTGATTTGGTTCAATGGAACACCCACTACAGCGCCGCCTATAAAGGCCACGTATGACTGAAGTATTTCGATGCCGCGTCGATAAAAAGTTGCTGGCGGAGGCCAGGGAAGTCACTAAAGACATTGGCACAACCCCTGGCGAAGTGGTGCGATTAATGTTCGCGCAAATGGTCAAACGAAGGACCATTCCCTTTCCCTTAGCTGCCGACAGTCCGGAAGACGAGATTTTAGGCCCTGTCAAGCGCAGAGCGCCTCTTTGGGATGAGTTATGATCCCCAATATTAGGGAAACTTGGCTTGCGGATCTAGGTTTGGCGGCCAAGCCACGATGGGCTTACGTCGTGTGCGCCGCAGCAAACGGGAGCCGGGCTACTTGGCGGTTCGCGCCGCGAAAGAGCGCGCGCGGGAGCGCCTCATGACCAAGGAGCATCCACAATGAAGATGATGCCTAAATTGCCTTTCACGGGTGGCTGTTCCTGTGGCGCGATTCGTTACGAATGCACTGCTGAGCCGGTTATGACGTTCAAATGTCACTGCCGAGATTGTCAACAAGCGTCCGGAGGCGCATTTGTGCCAGGCCTGCTGGTGCCGGCTTCTGCATTTCGTCTGACGAAGGGACGGTTGCGCTACCATTTCACGACGCGTCTGGCCGGCGGCAGACACAAGCGCGGGTTTTGTCCGCATTGCGGCTCGCGAATTACTGGCGGAGAATCGGATCAACCTGGCAAGGAATTCATGGGGGTTACGGCTGGCAGCCTGGACGATCCAAGTTGGTTTCGGCCAGAAGTGGATTTTTTCGTTGCCGACGCACAACCGTGGGATCAGATGGATCCGGCCATTGCGAAATTCGAGCACTATCCTCCATCTCTAAAAAAATAATGACGGCATCGCCGTAACCCTCGAACCCGATGCGGCCTGAATATTGCAAAATTCCGAAAAACGATTCTTGGTGTGCTTTTCGGACTTTTTGCGGCGTGCCTGATTTTCTCCTTTGCGCTTTACGTTTATTTTGACTCCACCCTTCCAAGCGCTCCTGACCCACAAGCCGGACTCATTCATAAGATGGACATAGGTCACGGTTTGCCCCGTAGCCGCCGACGTGAGTCGGCGGATTCTGGATGACCATGCTGGTCCGGCCGGTCGTCCACGACTTGCACTGGCGGCCACAGTTCGCGCGCCAGCGCCCGGACCGCCGACTTACGCCGGCGGCTAGGAGCTGGCTTGGCCTTGCTTCGGAGCAAACCCATCCAGATTTATACGCTATGGTTCCGAAAGGCAGTTTCGAAACTGATGGGCGTACGACGCTGATCGCGAAC
>DASYNM010000021.1:0-3006 GCA_036008545.1 Verrucomicrobiia bacterium | reverse complement strand
GCAGACGTGGACCGCGAGAAAGCTAAAACGGAAGGCGTTCCTCTGGGTAACCTCTTCGACACGCTGCAGGTTTACCTGGGCTCGCTTTACGTGAATGACTTCAACGAATTTGGGCGCACGTATGAAGTCATCGCCCAGGCGGATTCGCAATTCCGCGAACATCCCGAAGACATTGCCCGCCTCAAAACTCGCAATAACCAGGGCCAAATGGTTCCGCTGGGCGCGCTGGTCAAAGTGACCGAGACCCACGGCCCCGACCGCGTGATGCGTTACAATGGCTATCCCGCCGCCGAAATTAACGGCGCCCCCGCACCGGGTTACAGTTCCGGACAGGCGGAGGGAGCCATGACGAAAATTCTGGAATCCAACCTGCCGCGCGGCATGTCGTATGAATGGACCGATTTGACCTATCAGAGGATTCTGGCTGGCAACACCACACTCTACGTCGGGCCGCTTTGCATCCTGCTCGTGTTCCTCGTGCTCGCGGCTTTGTATGAAAGCTTCCGTCTGCCGCTGGCCATTATCCTGATCGTGCCGATGTGCCTTTTGTTTGCCATCACCGGTGTGTGGTTGAAGGGCAGCGACAATAACATCTTCACCCAAATCGGATTCATCGTGCTGGTAGGCCTGGCCTGCAAGAACGCCATTCTTATCGTCGAATTTGCCAAACGAAAACAGGATGAAGGCCTCTCACCGGTGGACGCCGCTATCGAAGCCTGCCGCCTCCGGTTGCGGCCAATTCTCATGACCTCTATCGCCTTCATCGCGGGCGTGTTTCCCCTGGTGGTCTCCAGCGGCGCGGGCGCGGAGATGCGCCAGGCTATGGGCATTGCGGTTTTCTCAGGAATGATTGGCGTGACGTTGTTCGGCCTGTTCCTGACGCCGGTCTTTTATGTCACGTTGATGAAGCTTGGCTTGAAGAAAGCCCCCGCACACGCGCCCGGCAGCGTTGGTCTTGGTCCCGCTGGTGCGGCCGCCGCCTTGGGGCTTTTGCTGTCCTTGTCGGTCGTTCCCTCCGCCCGCGCCAATTGGCTGGAAGTCGGGCCGGACTATAAGTCGCCGACAAATTCGTTGCCTGCTTCCTACAAAGCCGCCGCTGAATATGGTTTGTGGAAGAAAGGTCAGCCGCTCGACAACGTGCCCAAGGGGAGTTGGTGGGAGGTTTTTGATGATACGAACTTGAACGCGTTGGAACTGCAGGCGTTTCAGGCCAACCAGGAGTTGCAGGGCGCTCTTGCGCGACTGGACCAATCGCGGGATGTGGCGCGCATCGCTCGCGCCGACTTGATGCCCTCAATTAATTTTGAGCCTAGCTATAATCGCGAGCGCTATTCTCCGAATGAAGAGCCGAGCTTTGGTCCTCTTACGGCGAACACTTTCAGCACACCGCTGGATTTGAGTTATGAAGTGGATTTGTGGGGACGCGTGCGCCGCTCGTTTGAGGGCGCACGCGCAGATGCCCAGGCATCTCTCGCGGACTACTATAATGTCCTGCTCACGCTCCAATCCGACGTCGCCCAGAACTATATAGCTTTGCGTGAGCTCGACGCGGAAATCGCGATCGTGACTCGCACGGTTGGTCTGCGCCATGAACAGGTCAATGTCGTGCAAAGCCGTTACGAGGACGGCATTGGCAGCGAATTGGAAGTTGCTCAAGCACAGACAGAACTGGCCACAACGGAAGCCGACGCCGCCGCGCTCGCCCAAAGGCGTGACGAACTGGAAAACGCCATTGCCATTCTCGTCGGGCACAATCCGGCAGAGTTCCACCTGGCACAAAGCACCAACGATTGGACGCCGCAGCCTCCGGAAATCCCGGCTGGTTTGCCGGGTGATCTTCTGGAACGCCGTCCGGACGTGGCGCGGGCCGAACGCCAGCTTGCCTCCGCAAATGCTAAAATCGGCGTTGCCAAGGCGGCTTTTTTTCCCGTGGTGACGCTGACTGGCTCCGGCGGTTATATCAGTGGCGATGTGAACACCCTTTTCCAATGGGAAAGCCGTACCTGGACCATCGGTCCCGGCGTGTCATTGCCTATCTTTGCTGGCGGCCGTAACCTGGCAGGTTACCGGCAGTCTAAAGCCTCCTACGCGGAAGCGGTTGCCGCATATCGCCAACAGGTGCTTGTCGCTTTTGGCGATGTCGAGGATAGTCTGTCTGACATTCGGCATCTGGCCGATCAGGCCGCGGCGCAACAGGATGCCGTGACCAATGCGCAACTCGCTGCCAACCTGGCCACCGAACGTTATCGCTCCGGCGTCGTGAGTTATATCGAAGTAGTGGACGCCAACCGTGACGCGCTTACCGCCGAACGCGCCGCCACTCAGCTTATCGGCCAGCGCCTCGTTGCCACCGTGCAGTTGATTAAAGCCCTTGGCGGTGGATTTGATGTTGAATCCACGGCTGCCCGGTCAGCGGCGAAGAAATTGTAAAATTGTCCGTTTTCAGCCTCATGAATTTTGTCCTTTGTTATGAAAAGAATTTTCACACTATTATTGCTGTTGCTTTCAAAGGTGGCTTATGCCGATGCGCAGGATTATCTCATTGGTGTGCGCGGCGGGTCCTCTTTTGAAAGTGATGCAGGTCACTTTCGGCAGGCCGATGCATTTGCGGGACTATACCTCCCATGGAAATGGGATTCTTATCTTGGCTTGAGCTTCAAACCGCGGGTGGAGGTTTCGGCGGGTTGCCTCAGCGGCGGCAGCGAGGATGGCTTTGTCGGCACGCTCGGGCCAGTCATTGAACTGCGTGAGGGAAAATTCCCGGTGACGCTCGAAGGCGGCGTGAGCCTGACCGGTCTCAGCCGGTATGAATTTAACGAAAAAGATTTTGGCGGACGGTTTCAATTCACCGACCACCTCGGTTTGGACTGGCACATCACGAAAGATTTCATGGTGGGCTGGCGGTATCAGCACATGTCCAATGCCGGCATCTATAAACACAATCCGGGCTTAAACCTCATGATGCTCTCCGCCGGCTACAATTTCTGACTAAAACCACGAATTTTT
>DASYNM010000020.1:0-5032 GCA_036008545.1 Verrucomicrobiia bacterium | reverse complement strand
ATCTCCTACCTCGCACCTGAGGATGGATATTTTAATTCTAATCGAGGCAAGTCGTCTTTTCCCATTCTGATCCTGCTCGACGTGAGGATGCCCGGTATGAACGGCTTCGATGTCCTTCGCTGGTTGCGAGACCATCCGCCTTGCGATCGCATTCCAGTTGTCGTCCTCACCACCGGCGGTGAGATCGAACTGGCTCAACGGGCCTATGCCCTTGGCGCGCGCTCATTTTTGACCAAGCCGCTGGGCGCCAAGGATTTTGAGAATATGATGCACGAACTTGAGCAATGGCTTCCATCGGAAGGCGCGGCAACCCCTGAAGCAGCCTGAACTGGATCGGTAAATAAGCTGTTACTGCACGATGACCACGCTGTCTCCCGCCTCCAAATCCATATCGTGGCGGTTCAGAAGATCAATGGCCTTAAATTCGCCTACGACCTGGCCGTCGCGCAGAACCTGGACAAGCCGAGGATCCATAATGCCGGTGTATTGCGCCGTCACGATAGCTTTGCTCAATTTCATGCCTTCCTCCCACGGCACCACCGGGCGGTTCACCGGCCCCTGAACCAACACGACCGGGCCTTGCTGCTGCTGAGCTTGAAGGGCCGCTTGCGTGGCCTGTGCCTGGCCAGCGACGTAGGCCTGCCTGGCCTCCAATTGCGCTTTTTTCTCACTGACACAGCCTGCGCCGCCCATGACAGCAAGCAGTATACAAAAGCCAACCGTGCGCATGGTCAACAACTGGTTTGCGCCTCGCGAAGCACGTCGATGCAGTGCGGCACGGCCGCCGCCACAAAGCCCAGGCATTCCACCGCGCCGCTCGGCTTGCCGGGCAAACAAATCACCAGCGACCTGTCCACCACCGCCGCCAGGCTGCGCGACAAGATGGCGTTGTGAGTGATCTTCATGGATTCCATGCGCATCGCCTCGCCAAAGCCCGGCAGTTCGCGCGTGGCGATTTCGAGCACCGCTTCCGGCGTGACGTCGCGCAGAGCGACCCCTGTGCCTCCGGTGGTCAGGACGACGTGGCAGCCCTTGTTGATTTGCTCCCGGATGGCTCGTTGAATGTCCCGCCTTTCGTCCGGCACCAGCGTTTCGACCAGGACCTTCCAGCCGCGCGCCATCGCCGCCTGGCGCAAAGCCGGCCCGCCCAAATCGTCATATTGGCCGCGCGAGGCGCGATCGGAAATGGTGATGATGCCGACTTCGATTTGCATTATTTCTTTGTTTTTGACACCAAAACGATGTCGGTGATGCGCATGGTTTTGTCCAACGCTTTGCACATGTCGTAAATAGTTAGCGCCGCCACACTCACGGCTGTTAGCGCCTCCATTTCCACACCGGTAGCCGCCGCGATTCTGGCTGCTGCCGTAATGACAACGCGGTCGCGGCCAGGTGGAATTTCAAACTCGACCGAACAATGAGTCATGTTTAAAGAATGGCAGAGAGGGATCAACTCGCCCGTTTTCTTGGCGGCGAGAATGCCGGCCACGCGCGCACACGCGAACACGTTTCCTTTGGCCACTTCGTCTTTCTCGATGGCCGCGACAGTGGTCGGTTGCAAAAAGATGGCTCCCCGCGCCACCGCCTCGCGGCGGGCGGGCCTTTTAGCGGAGATATCTACCATGTTGAGATCTCCGCGCGCATTCAAATGAGAAAATCTCCTCATGATCGGCCGGGATGAACCACGCTCTCTTTCCATTCAACCACCGCCGCGCGCATTTGTTCCGCAAGATGCCAATTCTTTTTTACGTGTTTGGGCACGAATCCGGGCGACGTGCCGAGCAAATCCGTCGTAACCAATATCTCGCCATCGCAATCGGGACCGGAGCCGATGCCGATGGTGGGAATGGAAATCTTGGCGGTGATTTCCCTGGCCACGGGCGCAGCCACCAATTCCAACACCAGGCCGAAAGCGCCCGCCTGCTCCAAAGCCAGGGCATCGGCGATAAGTGCAAGTCGCTCGTCCTCCTTTTTTCCTTTAATATGGTAGCCGCCTTCGACCACCGCATTTTGCGGCAACATGCCCAAATGACCCAGGAACGGAATGCCCGCCGCAAGGATCGCTTCAATTTGCGCCAGGATAATTCGGCCGCCCTCGGCTTTGACCGCCTCGGCCCCGGCCGCGATCAGACGGCGCGCGTTCTCCACCGCCTTGGCCGTCGTCGCGCAACTGCCGTAAGGCAGATCTGCCGCCAGCAACGCTTGCGGTTTGGCGCGGGCCGCGGCGCGGACGTGGTGCTCCATGTCCGCCATCGTCACGCAGGTGGTATCCGGGTAACCCAGAACCACCATCCCGAGCGAATCGCCTACCAGCAGCAGCGGAACACCTGTGGCGTCGAGCACTTTGGCCATGGGGAAATCGTAGGCCGTCAAGGCGGCGATGCGTTCGCGTCCCTTCATGCCGCGAATTCTGGTCACCTTGTCGGCTGTCATTTCAAAGATTTAGTTCACGAACGCCGTCATCGGGCTTGTCGCGCTGGCGGTCGATTGCGGTTGTGCGACGCCGACCTCGTAAGCCTCTCGTCCGGCATGCACCGCCTCCGCGAAAGCTTGCGCCATGCGGCACGGATGGTGTGCCACCGCGATGGCGGTATTGACCAGCACCGCGTCCGCGCCCAATTCCATCGCCGCCGCCGCGTGACTCGGAACGCCCAGTCCCGCATCGACCACCACCGGCACAGTAGCCTGCTCGATGATAATGCGAATCTGCTCCCGCGTTTCCAGACCGCGGTTGGAACCAATCGGCGAGCCGAGCGGCATGACCGTGGCGGTGCCGACATCCTGCAATCGTTTGGCCAAGACGGGATCGGCGTTGATGTAAGGCAGCACAACAAAACCTTCGCGCACCAGGATTTCCGCCGCCGCCAAAGTTTCAACCGGATCGGGCAGCAAATAGCGCGGGTCGGGGTGAATTTCCAATTTGATCCATTTCGGCAGACCGGCGGCGGCGGCCAGGTGGGCCAGGCGCACTGCTTCGGCAGCGTTCATCGCACCGCTGGTGTTGGGCAAAATTAAATACCGCTCCGGATCGATAAACTCCAGGATATTGGCGAACGGATCGCGGCGCCCGCTCAAATCAGCCCGGCGCAAGGCCACCGTGACGATCTCCGCACCGCTGGCGACGAGCGTTTGGCGCATCAATTCCGGCGACGAGAACTTGCCCGTGCCCAGCAACAAGCGGGAACGGAATTCGCGCCCGGCGATAACCAGTGTTGACAATTCATTCACCGTTCAAAGAGATTAGCATGGCTGGTTGCGATCTGACATTAAAGTTTAAAGTGCTGGCGAATTCAGCTTGGAGGTTTACCATGCTGTAAATGACGCGGATCATTACGGCGTCAGACCGGTGGCATTCGTAGCTCAATTGGATAGAGCATCTGACTTCGGATCAGAGGGTTGGGGGTTCAAGTCCCTCCGGATGCACCAAAAACGTCCCGGTGAACCGGCAAATGTCCGCGTGATGCGCGTGACACAATGGCAATGAAAGCGGTGGAAAAAAAGGCTGGTATCGCTCATTTGACCCATCACGATTTGCGCCATTTATTCGCCACCCGCTGCATTGAGAGTGGCGTTGACATCCCGACCGTCTCCCGCTGGCTCGGTCACAAAGACGGCGGCGCGCTGGCGATGAAAGTTTACGGCCACCTCCGCAACCAGCACTCCGCCAGCATGGCCAAGCTCGTCAATTTCGCGCCGTCCGAATCGAAAATTGTTCCCATGTTGAGCGCAATGGGAAGCACCGATTAGCTGCCCTAATGCCCCCATTTCTTTCCATGAACGAGCAACTTCCTGAAACCGTATCATTCGCATTGATCATTGAATTGCAGATGCAGTTAGAAAGGGCTTTGAATTCCATCGCGGGCAAGACCACGCAGGGCGAAGCCACGTACCTGATATGGTGCGCAGCCCACGTAAATAAAATTGCGGCGGGCTACTGTGCGCTGAGGAATCAATCGCTGTACTCAACCCGAACGCAGGACGGTCCTTATGGGGTTTTGCCAGGTGTGCTGCGGCTTTGCGATGGTGCTGGCGGCTTGGCGGCCTTTTTATCTATGGCAGGAAGCGGAGCAGGCAGCAAACCATAGACGTTCAATGCACCGGAAAATGTAGCCAGGTAAACTTTCCCGTTGGCGATAGTGGGCGGACAGTTCTTGGCGAAATCAAAGTGATCCTCTGAAGCGTTCTCGTCGGTGCTCCATAACTGTTTTAAAGTGAGAGCGTCAAACGCCCGCATAACACCCGGCACGGTCTCTATCAAGGCGTCTTTGCTCAGGGGGGAAGTAGTCCAAAGAATCCCGTCCCGGTCGCCATTAGCGGAGATCGAGAGAAAGCCCCCCGGCATGCCTTTGGGTGCTTTTGGCCCTTTGGCGACAGGTTTTTTCTGGAACAGTGTTACAGGGTCGTAATGGAAAGCCTTTAACCTGGTTTGTTCGGGCCAAACGTAAACCAGCGGGCCAAGCTGCGAACTCTTCCAGTAAACCGGGCTGCCATGGATGTGGTGATAGCCGTACACGGGAAACAGCCAGCTAATCCAAGTGAGGGTCCAGTGGTCCGACACTTTGAATTCCTGCAGGGCAGGCACGGTACGATGCCTTTGCTGAAGGTTGCCCATACGGTTGCAATCAAGCAGATAAAGGAATCCTTGCTTGCCTCCGCCAACAAGCTGCTCCGAATCCGGCGGCAGCATGGGCCCCGATGAACCAAGGTCAACGTCTTGATCGGACAACTTCTGAAAGTTCCATGGAGTAAACCAATCGGTCGCTTTCAGATCAGGGCTGAGTTTCACGAAACTCGTTCCGTACTCTTGGTTCGGTTCAAATTTTCCGTTCCCTGTCATGCAGTAGATGTTTCCTTTGGCGTCAGCGGCCGGCCCGCTGCCTGACTGCCAAATGCCCGCCATGCCCGACTTTTCTCCGGGAGTCGTGCAGAAAGCATGCTTTTGCGCCAAGGTGTCCGAATCAAACGCAATCACCCAGCCGCTATAATCTCCGGCGTCCTGGTGGGATCCGAAGGCAGCGTAAATCAGGCCATT
>DASYNM010000019.1:0-24083 GCA_036008545.1 Verrucomicrobiia bacterium | reverse complement strand
AAGGTGACTGAGACGCCCACGCTATTAAGCACGTTGCCGACGTTATGGAGGACGCTCGTGGCTACCTCAGCCATGCCCGTGAGTCGTGAGGTGTCGAGCAATTGCTTATGCACCGCTTCCAGCTTGGCCTCGGCCTCCTTCATTGCGGTAATGTCTTTTGAAATGCCGAAGGTACCGATGATGCGTCCATCGACGTCGCGCAACGGAATTTTGCTGGTCAGCATCCAGCGCCCGACATCCGTGTTCTGCCCGACTTCCCTTTCGATTTTGCCCAGCAAAGGCGTGCCGGTGCCAAGGATTGTCTGTTCGTCGGCGAACGAACCGTTCGCATAATCCTCGTCGTAGAAGTCGAAGTCAGTTTTCCCGATAATTCCCTCGGCTGGAACACCCAGTTGCTCGCATGTGCTTTTGCTCAAACGAAGGTACTTCGAGAGGGCGTCCTTGAAATAGATTTTGTCAGGTGAATTATCGAGCAAGGTCCTGAGCAGGTCGCGTTCGTAGGCAAGTTCCGCCTGGCCCTGCTTCCGTTGCGTGATGTCTTCCAATATCGACATAAGAAACAGAGGCTGCCCCTTTTCGTCCAGGATCGTCAGTTTGCGTTTTTCCACGCAGCGCCTGCCTTTGCCGCGCGTATTTAACTCTTCCTCAGTTTCGACCAGTTTATTGCCGGCGATGGATTCGCGATCATGTTTTATGGAGGCGTCCACGTTCGGCTGCAAGGCCAAATCCTTGTCCTTCTTGCCCAAGGCCTCCGCCTTCGGCACGCCGGTCAACTCCTCATAAGCCTTGTTGAGCATGACGATGCGGAGATCTTTGACCTCTTTGATGACGACGGCGACAGGCAGGTTTTGCAAAACGGAATTGAGGAAAATCTCCGCGCGCTTGCGTTCCGCGTTTTCCTGTTTCAAGGCCCGCGTTTGACGTCTGACCTGCCGTCGCAAGCCTCTGATCCATCCTATTGAAACGATCAGCACGGCTCCCAGTCCGCCGACCACCCATAATGTGTGTCGGGCCGTCCACCACGACGGGGCTTCCAGCACTTGGATGTCCTCCGGCGAGTTCAAATACATCTCAAACGCCGTCACCACCTGGTTCGCGTCCAGAGGCTCTTCCACTTGAAGCTTGATGACGCCACGCAACCGAACGCGGGTTCCAGGAACCAACGACGAGGGCAAGGCTGAAGTCGCGGGCAGATACACATAGAAACTCCGCCTGGTTGACTCGCAACGAAATTCCAGTTTGAGGGCGGAATCGCTCGCGCCTTGTCCTTCGAAGATGGCATCGACCTGGCCGCGCGTTGCGTCCTGGCTGCTCTGCATCCAATTCGCAAAGAAGTCGATGACAACTGCGTCCGGCAAATCACCCACCCCGGTTTTGCGGACGACCGCTTGCACCAGTTTGGGAGAGAAGCCGTCCGGCAAGGCAAGCCCGGCCACTTGTACGCGATCGCCAGGATTGATTTCCGTGCTCTCTCGCTGCAAAAATACTCTCATACCGCTGTTGCTTTCTTGCAAAAACAGCACCTGAGGTCCTTTATAAGTGACAATCCCCTCGGTCCTCACCATCTGCATTTGTCCTCCGGCGCCGCCGGGATTTGACGGCAGGACAGAGGCGATGGCGACGCTCGGCAGTAAAAAGGGATCAGCCGGCCCATGATTGATTACTTCAATGCATTCACTGGACGGGACCAGGAGGCGCGATCCGAGCATTTGATCCCGCGCATTGAGGATCGGGTCGCACACTCCGCTGACTCGCAATCGGCTGCCAGGAACGCGCCACTGATCGCCCGGCGTGATTTGGTTGACCCAAACCGTGAGTTCCTTACCCTCAACCAAAAGGGTCAATCGTCCGTCATCGTATCCGCTGACCGTTCCTTCAACTTGCGCCCAGCGCCCTGCGTTCTGCGGGGACATCATGGCATCGAATGAATTCCTCATTGGCTCCGGCATTCGGCCCTTGCCGAGGAATTTCACAAAGCTGGCGGGAACAATCCCGTCGTGCGAAGTCTGTCCAGCGATTTCAACGTACATACCCTCCTGCTGTATCCCTTGAGTTAATCCGGCTGCGGTGGCATTCAACAACTGAATCGCATTCGTGCCGTCCTGAAGGTAAAAAATGTTGTCATCATTAATGTAGGCGCCGCTAATGTACGTAAGCACGCCGCGCAATCTCACAGGGAACACCAAGTCCGGCTTGCTCTGCCGCAAGCGCTTTACCTCGCTGATCTCGGTGACCGGATGGTCTGCATCGACTACTAACTCGGAAGGTTGGGCTTTCTCTCCGGCCGGGCGGCAAACGGCCCAACGCAGAATGGCCCGGCCGGCCTCGCGGGCCAAAAAGCCCGCGGCCTCGACGCGGGAGTTCCCCGGAAACGAGCTACCCCCCTCGTCGACAATCACAATTCTATTAGTTCCCTCTTTTAGCACGGGATATCTCCCAACGACTTGGTCATCCACCGTGCCCACCACACGAACGAGGCCATGTGGAATCAAGTTAGTGCCGGCTAGGTCTCCCATGGAATATTCTGGCCATTGATTCCAATCCTTCTCCTTCGGGACGACGAGCGTAACATCGTTGATTCTTGAAACCCACACGATACCCGGAACCAGGCGACCAGTTACGTCGGCGACAGATTCCACCACGCCTCGAACTCGCAAACGGCAATTCAACGAATTGGGAAGCGGACGTCGATTTGGATTGAGGATGCGCACCAGCACAAAGTTTGCGCCGTCTGCAGAGGTCAGCCGGAACGTTGAGTAGTCCGAGTCTTGCGTCAGAAATTCTGCATCGCCTTCTATGGCGCCAAAGACATAGTCCTGACTTGCCGCTGTCGGCTGGCCCACCTGCGCTCGCGGGGTGAGAGACACTTGACCGAGCACCGTCAATTCCGGATGCATCAGCAAAGGCTTGTCATTTACGAATTCCAAATCGCCCCTCAACCGCACGCGATCGCCCGGCTGGCCTTCCTCCTGCGGCCAGGTTAAATGGATCACCTCAAATCCGCTTCGATCCACGACGCTGACGCTCTCACCACTGCGGCCCACAACGATCGCCTGCAAATCCAGTTTCACTGGGTTCATCTGTTGTGGCCTGACGGCCTGCAACCTGTTTAAGCCGACCATCGATGGACCGTTGATGGCAGCAAATTGCCATTGAATCCAACTGACTCGATTGGTCGATCCGCGGGAGAAATCCAGCCACTTTGTGCTCAGGTCTCGATCGAATGCTCGCTCGATCACTTCCCAAGGCGCGTTTTCGCCGTGAGCGGACACGACCAGCGTCAATCCGGCCGTGTTTTCTCCCCCTGCCCAATGAGGCTCGATTTCCGCCAGTTGCACGGAGTTAGCCAGCGCAGGCGCAAAAACCGAATCTATCTGCAGACGATAGAGCGCGTAGGAAGCAGGTTTTTGGAGCGCAAAGTCCCGCTTCTGCAGGCGTCTTGGAAATGTCTCATTTCGGCGAACGTCTAGAACATCCCAACTCTTGCCACCATCATTCGAGGCCAGTAATTTCCAATCGGCGGGATCGCGCGGGTAAAAATCGTTCGCGGAAGTCAGTGAGTAACCAACGAGTTTGCGCGCCAACGCGTTTGTTGCGGAGTTGAAGTTGGAAACAACTTGCGAGCCTTGGCCGGTAAATGAGTCCTGCAAGGAGAAACTGCGGCAGTTCAGGATTAATTGCGCGATGTTGTCCACGACGATGTCTGCGTTCGTCGTGTACTCACACTGAAGCCAGCGACCGTCCGCTGTGCCAAGTCCGAAATCAAACCAATCTGTGCTTGGGTCTCCGTCAAATGCTTGCGTCGCAGGCGACCTCAAAGGATGCGCTCTGGACGAAGTAATTTTCATCTTCAACTGCGCCTCGTCGGTCACACCAGTGACGGGTCCCATGAGCTCCATTTCGGCCAGACTGGCCGTGTCGTTCGTTTCGCGTGTCCGAGTCACCTCCAGCCGGTAAATGTTATAGGAAATGCGATTGGTGACAGGAAACACTCGGCGCAAGTGATTCTGGGCAAACAATTCATTTGTGCGAGCGTCAATCGTTTGCCAGGTGCGTCCGTCGTCATTTGATCCTAAAAGCCTCCAGTCCTTGGGCGTCGAGTCCTCATCCTTGTCTGGATCTTGAGGCGCGGGAGCTGTCAATGCATAACTCGTCACGATCCTGCCCGGCTTGGGAGTGGGCGGTTCAGCAGCCGCTCCCGAGGCAACAACGCACAGCCACGCAAATCCCAGAACTTGCGGGGCTATCAAGCCTCGTTTTAATTTCTTAGAGCAGCCCATCATATCTGAGACCTGCGTAACTTCAAAATCATCCAGTTCGTTGGTTTGGTGGAGGACTGTCGATGCATGCCACGATCGAGCCTAGCCAACACGCAAACCTACTAATTGGTTATCGGCAGAAACTGGCGGTAATTAAGATAAGGCGTTGATCTAACGAGGTTTCGACCGCGGCAGCAAAACGTGGTCAGTCCCCGATGACGTAAAACCCAAGAATAAGTAGACTGCCAGCTACGACGCCTGAAACGAGGGTGCCGATCAGGCGGTTGGCGGTTATTTTGGCTTCTTTGCCAACATTAGCACGCGCCAATAGCCAGCCGAAGATAGCGAAGAGCCCAAGGATGATGACGCAATGTGAGATCCAATGATGCCCGGTGAGCTTCTGCATCCCTGCCAGGACGGGCGGAAATTTTTCCTTCGCGACCACCAGCAGACCGTTGGCCACGCTGGCCAGGGCCAGGGAGAGTCCGAATGAAGCTGTGTATTTTGAAGGGCCGGTGGATTCCATGTTCGCTCTCCTGTTTTACCTCGACATTAATCCCACCTTTACACCCATCGCGATGATGGCACCCTCACCCTCCATCATCATGACCAGCAAGGCCACCAGGCCCGCCGTCCAGAGCGCCATGCGCCGCGCGTCTCGGCTTGTCGAGAGATTGCCGGCCGCGGTTATGGGCAGGTAGGTGGAGAGCATCAACAATGTGATGACCAGATGCTCCTTGGTCTCCATGACGAAATTGTGCGCGAACGGCCAGGGCCCCTGCAGAATGATGGCCTTGTCAACGTGGTAGGCCGTGACGTACCAATAGCCGCCAATCAAGAAAGCCAGCCACATGAAAACCGCGGCGGCACAACTCAACATTCGGATCCGGCTCTGATTGATTTCGGAAAAATTCAGAACGTCGACAAAGACCCACACCGCGGTGACCAGACAAGCCACGCCAAATAAAACGTGCGCCATCAAAACAATTTCGTTCACAACAAAAGGCCGCGCTGGATTATACTTGCTCCGTCCACCGGCACGGCGCGCTGCATGGCCGGCTGAAAACCGATGTTTTACAGAGCTGCAGAAAGCTTGTCTCGGGCCGAAACATCAGGCACGCATGATGTGCTCATTGAAGCGCGAAGTCAAATCGCTCAATTTATAATGAACCACGCTGCCAAAATTATTACGTTCGCCGTTGGCCTGAATTTGATCCTGGCCACGCGCATGGTGGCCGGCCCGCCGTTCGTCACCGACGATCCAGAACCGGTAGATTACCAGCATTGGGAATTTTATATCGCTTCGATGCATTCCAAACTTGGCGGCGATTGGTCGGGCACGGCGCCACATTTTGAACTCAACTATGGCGCAGTGCCGGACTTGCAGCTTCACCTGATCGCCCCCCTGGCTTATGATTCACCTCCACAAGGGCCGGGGCATTACGGGTTGGGCGACGTCGAGTTGGGCGCCAAATACCGTTTTGTGCAGGAGACGAACGGATGGCCGCAGGTGGGAATTTTTCCTTTGCTGGAAGTGCCCACCGGCAGCACGCGGGAAAATCTCGGCAATGGCCATGCCCAGGCCTTTCTGCCCATATGGGTGCAGAAGAGTTGGGATTCGTGGACGGCTTACGGCGGGGGTGGCTACGGCCTCAATTCATTTTCCGGACACGACAATTGGGGTTTTGTCGGGGCGGTGCTGCAAAAGCAGGTTTTGACCAATGTGCTCATTGGCGTGGAGGTCTATCATCAAACCGCGTATGAAACGGATTTTCCCAATCTCGGCACCGCTTTTAACATCGGCGCTGTGATTGATTTTACGGAGCAGCACCATTTGCTCTTCTCGGTTGGACGTTCCCTTGACGGTCCGGTGGGATTTCAATGCTACATTGCCTATCAATTCACGTTTGACAACAGCCTGTGGCATTTTTGGAGCCACGGCCACCCGAGTGGCCCGCCCTGAGGCCGGGCTAAGCTCGCTGGAGACTCAGCGGCAATTTCCCCATGATCGCAGCACCAAATTCATGGCACGGCGAGAATTCGATAGAATCTGGCGGCATTGGTGTCAGGGCTCAAGTCGTACACTGAAAACGCGCCGATACTTGCGGTGTTGGTCGAAAGAGTTGTCCAAGCGGTTTCGGCCAGACTGTTCTTATACTGAAGCTGGCAAGGCAACCCTGGCACGGCAAACAAACTGAGCGCGACGCCGTTAGTGCTCAGAGCCGCGCTCATACTCCCGATTTCAGGAGGCAGCTCGCTTGGAATGGAGAGCGGGCTAGCGGGATTGGAGCCGGCGTCCAATTCGTCCTGGTCAAAATATCCGTCGGCGTCGCGATCGATGCCGATGCGTTCACCCGACCCCGCCGGCACCAGCGTGTAAGTTTGTTCGCTACCGGGCGCCGCCAGCGCGAGCAACTGGGCGGGTGTTTCAGTTTCCGCCAGCCGGTCTGATTGGAAATATCCGTTCGACTCCACGAAGAACCAGCCGCGCGCCAGGCCGTCCTCCCGTCCTTTGACCACGAGATCCAGCCGGCTGACAGCGTTGGAGGCCAAGTCAAACATGGTGTTGTATAACGGCACGAGAGTAGAGTTGCTCAGAGTGATCTGGAGACCGGTGGCAGCCCGCGTGTCGAGGCTGACCACGCCCGGCGCGTTATTTGGATCCGTTAACGAACCTTGCGGGAGGTCGGAGCCAGCCAACGAAAACAGAAATGCGACCAAGTCGGCCGTTTGCTGATCATTCGTAAATTGGAAAGAATCCTGCACGAAGCTAACCAGCGAATCGACGCTGCCATCGTGCGAATAACCAAAACCCGAGCGGCCGTTGGTTTGAGCCAGGTTCATGCCGGCCTTGTCAAATAAATTCCGCAGTTGCGGAATCTTGAACGGCAAGTAGTCCGAACGCGCAATGGCCGCCAGCGCCAAGTGATGATCGGAGTTGGTGCTGGGCGGAATCTGCTCCCAATGATTCACTTTAAATTTCATGTCCGGCCCCAAGCCGGTGGGCAGCGTATGGCAGAGCACGCAGCCGTTTTCACTTTGCTGATCGCTAAAGGTGGCCAACCCATTGCTGGCATTCCCGTTGGGCAAAGGCGCGCCGGCAGGCAAAACGCCGCGACCCAGAGCAAACTGCCCGGGCAGGACTAGATTGGTGGACAGGGAATTATCGAGCGAGCGAAACGGATTGGAACCAAAGCCGATGGTGCCCAGGAAGCTCTTCAGTTCCGCCATTTCATTCGTGTCGAGGCCTTCGGGCATGGCCATCAAGTTGGTGAAACCGATGTTGAATTGCTCAAGGCCCGGACGGTCACCCCGCCAATGAAACGGTTCGTGGCCGATGATGTCCTGCAAAGTCGGCGTCATCATCGGGCCCATCATGGGGTGGTAATTATTGGTCACCGACGGCAACGGATTGGCAAAATTGTAGTTGGTGTCGATGACTTGCATCGTGCCGGTCGGGTCGCCCAGATCCCACGCCAGACCATCGCGACGGGCATCCACATGACAGGAAGCGCACGAAGCTTGCCCCAGACCGGAGGTCAAGTGGGTGTCATACAGAAAAGGCCGGCCCGTCTTGACGACCAACGGCGTCGGATCAAATAACGGTAGCGTCGCGGTAACGACTTGATTTGTGATGTCCACCGTTGCGATGCTGCCATCAAATCGATTGTAAACATAAAGCCGTCCACGTCCTTCGTCCAGCGCCATACCGGTGGGGCCTTCTCCCAAATCAATGGGCGGATTGGTCCCGACGCGATTGCCCAAGTCGTCAATCATAATCAAGTTGCCCGAGCCCATGCCGGTGATGTATCCACGCGTGCCATCGGAACTCCAGAGAATGGCGCGCGGATCGCCAAGGGAAAGTTCGACCTGGGACTCCGGAACCACCGGGGTTTGATAATTCAGGTGCGGGTTCAGGTCCAAGACCTGATTGGTCAATGCCACCGCATCAACCAAGGCCAACTCCACTCGCACGAAAATCCCGTCCAGCACTGGCTGAAATCGGATTTGGTTGATGGCATCGGTGCCAACGACGGCGATTTGCCCCGTAGCGGGATTGACGCCCAGGGCCATGCAAATGTTCATCAACCCGTTGGCGTAGCTGACTGAGTAAGTGGCAGTGTCGATGACAGCGAGGTCGCGATCGGGCAGGTTCCAGCCCGGCGCGCGGCCAGTCAAGTGGGCGTTGTCGCCGCTGATGAAGTCAGTCCAATCGCCCTGGTTGTCATCCATCCACCGGCCTTGGCTGTTCTTCTTGACGATCATGCCGGTGATTGGGGCGGGCGAATTGGACAGCGCCGGATTCAGCGCCGGGACAAAATTGGTTCCACTATTGGGCGGAGGGTCCACGCCGCCGTAGGGCGAGGCAGTCGAAGTGACGGGGTTAAGCGGGGGAAGCGCCAACAGCGGCCCAATGCCTCCGCTGATGATCGTAGAAGCGTTGCCGGACTCGAAGATGGCCGCATAGACCGTGGAACCATCCGGGCTGACGGCCATCGCCCTGGGGCGTTTGCCATCGATGGGGATATTCGTCACTGTCAGAAAGTTCGTAGGATTGACAACTTGCACCAGGCTGAAGCGCTCGCAGGAGATGAACGCCAGCGGCGGCGACCCGGCAAAAACCACGTCCGCCGGTTCGTTGGAAACGCTCAAGGTGGCCGTCACCCGCATCGAGGGCAAGTCAACAATACTGATGGAGCTGGAGACGTAATTGGCCACCCACATTTCCGTCGCCGTGCGGAAGCGGACCGTCACCGGCTCCAACCCGACGGTGACACTGCCCAGCGAAACCGGCGCGCCTGAAGTGACATCGAAGATTTCCAATCGGTCGTCGGGCAAGTTACACACGGCGAGGCGAGTCGCGTCAGGGCTAAGGTCAACGGGATAGACGGGGTTGTTCTCGAAATTGAAGAAATTGGTCATCGCAAACGCGCCATGGCAAACCGTTGCCTTCCAAAAGAGAGCACCCGTCAGGCCCAGCGCTAAGGCGGCCCTTTTCATGGATACCTAGCCGACGAAAGTCGGTGTCGCGGGACAGACCTCCTCACACCATTGCTTGACCCTCTGTTCGATTATATCGCGAACCGCACGCGTCTGATCTAGCTTTTCCTCGTGCGTCCCTTGAAATCTTGAAGGATCGGGAAAACCCCAATGCATCCGTGCGGCAGCGCCTGGAAAAATCGGGCAGCGTTCCGCGCTCGCCTCATCGCAAACAGTGATGACGTGCGCGAATGTTTTGCCCGATGTTAGGAAATCAGAAACGGCCTTGGTTTGATTGCGCGAAATATCAATCCCAACTTCCGCCATCGCCTCAACCACGATTGGATTCAATTTCCCCGGCTCGAGTCCGGCGCTGTGGGCTTCAAAGTCATCTCCGCACATCCGATTCAAAAACGCTTCGGCCATCTGGCTGCGGGCGCTGTTGTGAATGCACACGAAAAGGACTTTCTTTTTCATAATGCCGCTTGTGGTTTCACGCAGCACTCACTCTCGCGCACGCACCGGCACGCCACCATGGCCGCGCACGCGCCGATCGGGGGCGCTGTCAAGTATATCCACAGATGCTCGAAATGGCCGGAGACCAGCGCGGGCGCGAGCGAGCGGGCCGGGTTCATGGACGCGCCGCAGATCGGGCCGGCAAACATCGCCTCCAACGCGATCACCGCGCCCACGGCAATGCCAGCCGTGATGCCCTTTTCCTTCGCGCCGGTGGAGACGTTCAAAATTGTGAGCATCAGAAAGAACGTCAAGACTAGTTCAAGAATGAACGATTGCAGATCCGAACCGGCTGGCAGCGTCGCGCCGAGCAACTGATTTTCTGGAAACAGAACTCGCAGCAGACCGCTGGCGAGGAATGCGCCGGTAAATTGGCTGCCCATGTAAGGAAGAACATCGCGGCTGGGCAATCGTCGCGCCGCCCAAAAGCCGATGGTGACCGCCGGATTCAGATGCGCGCCGGAAATGTCGCCGACCGTGTAAATCATGGCCAGGACGATCAACCCAAACGTCAGCGCGATGCCCACATGCGTGACCGCGCCGCCGCTGGCCTCGTTGATGACGATCGCGCCCGTGCCCGCAAATACGAGGCCGAATGTCCCCAACATTTCCGCACACCATCTTTTCATGTTGAATAGGATGCCCATTTCATTCTCCGCCCACAACGCAAAAGCAACGCTCTGAATTTCTCCCTGCACCACAACGAGTTACGTGTGCCCCATTTGACAGTGTGGCAATAGGTGTCAACGTGTTGTTGTAGTGCAGCCTAAGTTGGCTTGCCTTCCTGCAAGCTAACGCGGGGGACCCAATTCCCCGGATTTTTTCCGGGGGCGGGGCGAACGGTGGAGTAATCCGCCGGGGTCACTTTCAGGACCCAGCCCGTCAGCTAACCTCGCCGGCATCTGGAAGGGCGACCCTCTCTGCCCCGCTGGTGCGGGATGCTCACGGTGCCCAAACGCAACGGCGTTGCGCCGTCGCGCGGTCAGAAGCCGTCGCGCGCCGCAACCACATCGGAGAAGGTTTATGACATCGCTTATCATCATTGCTGTTTTAGTGCTCATTGGCGTGCCCGTGGCGCTGGGCATGGTTCTGATTCGGGAACGCCAGGTCGGCATCGTTGTGAAGCGATTCGGCTCACGCGCGCTGGCGCCGGGCCGGTTGCTCGCGCTCGATGGCGAGGCCGGCTATCAGGCCGACACGCTCGCGCCCGGATTGCATTCCGGCTTCTGGCGTTGGCAATACCGCATCATCAAGGTGCCCGTGACGATTGTTCCGCAAGGCGAAATCGCCCTCGTGCTGGCGGCGGATGGCGCGGCCATTCCGTCCGAACGCATCCTGGGCAAGATTGTCGATTGCGAGAACTTCCAGGACGCGCGCAAGTTCCTGCTTAACGGCGGCGAGAAAGGACGCCAACTCGGCATCCTGACCGCCGGCACGTATCGCATAAACACCGCGCTCTTCAACGTCATCACCGGCGTGATGGCGGCTGAGAACGGCATGTCGCCCGAACAATTGCAATTGCTGCAAGTCGAATCGGACAGAGTCGGCATTGTGACAACTAGAGACGGACGGCCGATTGAAGCGGGAGAAATTGCCGGGCCGGTCATTCCGGGCCACGAAAACTTCCAGAACGCGCAGGCGTTTCTGGATGGCGGCGGACGGCGCGGTTTGCAGGAACAAGTGCTGTTGTCTGGCACGTGGAACCTGAATCCGTGGTTTGCCCACGTCGAGCAAGTGCCGATGGTGCAGATACCGATCGGCTACGTCGGGGTGGTCATCTCGTTCGTCGGCATGGCGCACGAGGACGTGAGCGGCCTGGAGTTCAAGCATGGCGATCTGGTGGTCGTCGGCCACAAAGGCGTCTGGGTGACGCCGTTGTATCCGGGCAAGCACCCGATCAATACGCGGGTAATGAAGGTCGAGTTGGTGCCGACCACCAACATCGTGCTGAACTGGGCCGCGCGCATTGAAGCGCACAACTACGACTCGAAATTGTCGTCGATAACCGTGCGCTCCAAGGACGGCTTCGGCTTCAACCTGGACGTGTCGCAGATCATCCACGTCGGCGCGCTGGACGCGCCCAAGGTCATCTCGCGCGTCGGGTCGATGCAGAACCTGGTCGATCACGTCCTGCAACCTATTGTGGGAAATTACTTCCGCAATTCGGCGCAGGATTACACCGTGCTCGATTTCCTCAGCGCGCGCAGCCAGCGCCAGGTGGAAGCGGCGGGACATATCCGCGCCGCCCTGGCCGCCTACGACGTGCAGGCGATCGACACGCTGATCGGGGACATCAATCCGCCGGCGGAATTGATGCAAACGCAGACCGAGCGCAAAATCGCGGAAGAGCAGCGCAAGACCTACGAGGTGCAGGAAGCCGCGCAAATCCAGCGGCAGCAGTTGGTGCGGCAGACCTCGCTGGCCGACATTCAGCAGCAGGTCGTCGGCGCCGAACAAGGCGTCAACATCGCCGAGCTGACGGCCAGCGCCAGTGTCAAGCACGCGGCGGGCGAGGCCGAATCGACCCGCCTTCGCGCTGGGGGTGAATCCGACGCCATTCGCGCGACGGGCCAGGCCAAGGCGGCGGCCTATCGCGCGGGCGTGGAATCGCTGGGCGCGCAGGGCTACACGGTCATGCAATTGATGCAGATCGTGGGCGAGCGCAACGTGCGCATCGTGCCGGATGTGGCCGTGACCGGCGCCGGAGGCAACGGCATGGTCGATGGTCTGCTGGGGCTGATGCTCCGCCACCAAGCTGAGGGGAATGGGGCGGCCAAAGAAAAGCAGAATTAGAAAACACAGGGGAGCGCGTCCACGCGGCGCGCTCCTCTCTTCGCTTGCCCAATCGCGAAGGTTGTTTATAGTGGTGGCATTAGATGCATCTTTCTTGGCCGGAGCACTATCATAAACTGCCGCCTTTCCGCGATTTGTTCAGCAAGGGCGTGCCGATCTTCATGTACCATAAGATCGCGCCGCGCCCGCGCCGGGTCCGCCTCAAGGGGCTTTACGTCACACCCGAAACATTCGTACGGCAAGTGACCGAATTGAGCGAGAACGGCTTCGTCTCCTGCACGCTGGCGGAGGCCAGACAAGACGGCGACCACTCTTCGCGCGTGGCGCTGACGTTCGACGATGGATTTTTCAACGTCTTTGAAAACGCTCTGGCGCCGTTGGCTGAACACCGTTGGCGCGCGTTGCAATTTCTGGTGCCTCAATACATCGGCAAATTGAACGAGTGGGACTTGCGCGAAGGCGAGGCGCCCGAACCTTTGATGGATGCCGCCGCCGTGCGCGACTGGATCGGCGCCGGCCATGCCATTGGCTCGCATTCGCTTACGCACGCGCGCCTGCCACGCCTAACCCTGCGCGACGCGCGCGAAGAAATTTTCGCCAGCAAGAAAAAGCTGGAGGACGACTTTGGCGTGGCCGTGGAACATTTTTGTTATCCATACGGCGACTGGAACGAGGCTGTGCGCGAGTTGGTGCTGGAAGCCGGTTATCGGACGGCCTGCACGACGCAATTTGGCGTCAACACGCCGGCCACCCCGCCCTTGACGCTGAACCGAATCACGGTGCGCCACCCCACGCGCACGTTGAGAACGCTCAAACGCCGGTTGTTGGGAGCGTGAAGTTGTCTTTCGCAGGTGCGCGCCAGTACCCTGTTTCAATTAAGGGTTTACCGGAGCCGCTCACCCTGCCCGCTCCCCGCATTCTTGATTTTTGAGAGCCGCCAAATTATCTATCACATTTCGGCGGCGCGGCAGCGCCGCCCTACCATTCAAGGGTAGGGCGTTGCTGCCGCAACGCCCAAAATTTCAGATGCCTTTGGCTAGCCCTTCCTGCGCTGCTCGGCGAAAAACGCGCGCAACAACGCACGGCATTCGGCTTCGCGGACGCCGCGCGTGATTTCGCAGCGATGATTGAGCGTCGGGAATTGCAGCAGGTTGAGCGCGCTGCCGGCCGCGCCGCCTTTTTCATCGTGCGCCCCGTAGACCACCCGCGCCAGACGGACGTGAACCATCGCGCCCGCGCACATCGGGCACGGTTCTTTTGTCACATATATTGTGCAATCGGTCAGCCGCCAATCTCCCGCCGTCTCCTCGGCCTGGGTCAAGGCCAGCATTTCCGCGTGAGCGGTGGCGTCCTTGAGCAATTCCACCTGGTTATAAGCGCGAGCAACAATGCGCCCCTCCCGCACGACGACTGCGCCCACCGGCACTTCGCCGGCCTCGCCCGCGCGCACGGCTTGACGCAATGCTTCTCCCATGAAGAAGTGGTCGCTCTGCAAATCAATAATCGGTTCGTCCATGTCAAATAAACGGCATGCGTTTTAGGCGGACGACTTGGAACCCGCTTCCAACTTCCACTCGTTCTCCCCGTTCGCCCCGCAACGGCAATGGGCCGCGAAGAACCCGCCCCGGTGCCGCCAGAATAACGGCCAGATTTGCTCCGCATCTGTCCGGGGAATTTTCAGGGAGGCGATCTCGCCCGCGTCGAAAAACGCGAACGTCCCCTCGCGATGCGGCGGCGGCAGGCGCTCCAAACGCGGCTTGACCTCGAACAAAAACATCAGCCAATGCCCCTGCCCTTCATAGCCGTGTTCGCTGACGATCCCTGTCAAATGCAAATCCGCCGGTTCCAGATTCAACCCGATTTCCTCGCTGGCCTCGCGACAGGCGCAGGCATAAGGCGACTCGCCTTCGTCCATGCGCAATTTGCCGCCGCACGGGCTCCACAGGCCGAGATTGGGTTCCTGCGCGCGTTGCATCAGCAGCGCCTGCCCCTGCCGGTTAAAACAATAAAGCAGTGAGGCAACGCGGTACGGCAATTTCTTAAAATTTTCAATAATTTCAGCCATCAAATATTTGAATAATCTTTGGCTATTCCTCATCCCCGTTGTCACTTTTCTTTTTCTTTGACTCTTTCTTCGATGACAACATACACAGTGCATGGAATTTCGAGGTCAGCAAATAAACCCATACAGCGATGGCCAATTTCAAAATTGGCAGCGTATTCCTTACCAAACCAGAGGCTGCTGGTTTTTATGTGGAGGCTAATAGAGACATCGAATCTTTGCTTGAGGTCACTCAAATACGCTATATGCGGGCGAATTGCGCCCCACAAAGCCATAATATGCTGGTTTAGCGGCTGAGTGTCTCCAACTTCGGCTGAATAGTACCATCCGTCGAAGTCGCATAAAGTTTGAGCATGCCCATAACGCTCGCCTTTCCGACTGATTGAAGTCGGAACAAGTCCAAGTTTCTGAGAAACCTCGTTTAAATCAAGACCGTCACCCTTAATGAAAAGCGTTGCTGCAAAATGTGTATTCATACGCAAAACTGCCAATTAGCGCCAGAGTGCTACTGTTCGTAGGCAGCGGCCTGGGCCGTTGCGGGCTACTTCTTGCCGATGCAATACAGATGCCCCGTCGTGCGCACAAAGAGGCAGCCGTGCGCGCCGGCGATGGTGGCGTGGCTCAAACCCTCGCCGCTCGGGTCGTCGCCTCCCATGTCTATGGTTGACAGCACTTTGCCATCGGCGGCGGAGAGCACCACGGCTTTGGCGCGTTCGCTCAGACAGTAAAGTTTGCCGTCAGCCCCGGTGGTCGAGGCGCGGAAAATTTCATGCAGCCCCAGCGGTTGACGCCATTTGACTTCGCCCGAGGCTGGCTCGAAGCAGACCATCATTTGCCTGTCGCCATCGAGCATGAACACTTTGTCCTGGTAAAAAAGCGGCGTGACGGTATCGGTTGTGTCTTTCCGGTCACTCCAGGCCAGGCCGTTAGAGGTGATGTCGCCCGAACCGCATTGGCGAAAGGCCAGGAACGGGTTGCGCTTGCAACCGCACACAAAAATCATTCCGTCCGCCACCAGCGGCGACGGAACGAGACGCCCGGCGGACAGGGCATTGTAATTGCGCAATCCCCCGCCCCGCCACAATTCCTCGCCGGTCGCCGCATCCTCGCCCGTGATATAATCACCGCCCGCCACGATAATTTGTGTCTGCCCGCCGCACTCGCAGGGCATAGGTGTGGTGTAGGCCTCTTGCGACTCCTCGATGGCGTCGGTGGGCCGGACATGCCGCCAGATCGTGCCGCCGGTGGACGGGTCCATGCAAAGCAGAAACGATTCCGCCGGCCCGCGCCGCAAAACCTCCACATAAAGCCGTCCCTTGTAGAGCAACGGACTGGAACCATAGATCCAATTGAAAATGAAGGGTCCGAATTCCTTGGTCAAATGCCGCGCCCAAATTTCCTTGCCGGAGAAATCAAACGCCGCCAGATCACCCGTGCCATAGAGCGTCCAGACCGTCGTGCCGTCGGTCACCGGCGACGGCGAACAGGAATTATTGCGTCCCTGGACTTTGTTGCCTTCGCTGACTTGTTTTTGCCAGCGCAGTTTGCCGGTCTGGCGATCGAGGCAGAGCAATACCAAATTGCCGTCAGCGTCCGGGCTGTTGATGAACACCACATCGTCCCAAATGATGGGCGTGGCGGAGGACGGACCAGGCAAAGCGGCGGACCACAGAACGCTTTCCGTTTTGCTGAAAGTATCGGGCAGATTGGTTTCGGTCGTGGAGCCATTGAGGAAAGGCCCGCGCCATTGCGGCCAATTCTCCGCCAGACAAGAAGTTGCCGCCAACGCCACGAGGCAACCGGCGGTCAGAGCGATGGCGCTCAAGTTGCGAATAGAAGTTCTCATATCGCGTCGTGCCATTGATTCACCAATCCTGCGTGGAAGCAAACAAAAAGAAGCCCTCGCCATGCTGGCGGTCTTTAAGAGCGAGTTTGAAAAATGCCCAATCGGTCGTAGCCGCCGACGTAAGTCGGCGGACGAAGAACCAAGCTGCGTCGATTCGCGAAAATCCGCCGCCTCACGTCGGCGGCTACGATTTCTCAGACAGGCTCCAAGCGAAATGGAGCGCAACTCAAACCGTCGCTCGTACCACTCCGCCATCGACGCGCACAGCCGATCCGTTGGTGGCGCTGGCCAACGGCGAGCACAGGTAGGCCACCATGTTGGCAACCTCATTCACGCTCGCAAATCGCTGCAAGAGCGAAGTCGGACGCACGCTGTGGAAGAATTGCCTTTCAAATTGCTCCGGCGTCTGGCTGGCTTGTGATGACAGCCGGGTGACGAACTCCGTCACGCCCTCGGACGCGGTCGGCCCGGGCAGCACCGCGTTGACAGTCACGCCCGTGCCACGGGTCAATTGGGCGATGCCGTTGACTAAGGCGAGTTCGGCGGCTTTGGTCATTCCGTAGTGAATCATTTCCTCGGGAATCTGGATGCCGCTCTCCGACGATATGAAAATAATGCGGCCCCAGTTGCGCTTGAGCATCGCAGGCAAATAGGCGCGCGTCAGTCGCACACCGGACATGACGTTGACTTGGTAAAAGCGATCCCAGTCCGCATCGGGTATTTCCGTGAAAGGTTTCGGCTCAAAAATGCCAGCATTGTTCACCAGAATATCCACGCCGGGCACTTGGCGGATCAATTCAGCGCAACCCTCTGCCGTGGACACATCGGAAGCCACGCCGCGCGCTCGGGAGTCGAGCTTCGCCGCCGCCTGCCGGGTCGAATCCTCACCACGACCGTTGACGATAACCTGCGCTCCTTCCGCCGCCAGCACGCGAGCGATGGCAAAGCCGATGCCCTTTGTTGAACCCGTGACCAGAGCCGTTTTGTTTTCGAGTTGGAGGTCCATAACAAAATAAAAATCCGCCCTGCACTTTGCAGGACGGAACCAACTCTAGCACCGTGACAAAGAAATTTCGATACAAGGATCGAAAAATCTTTGTCCGCAGTATGAGGCGGAATTATCTCTCGGACACGAGGCCCACTACACCCTGCTCCTGCACCAGAGTCCAATCGTCGTCTGGATTGTAGGACTTCATTTTCCTGGCAACGGTCGAAGTTACGTCGCCAAAATTGCGCTGATAGACTTTGCCGTCCTCATTGACGATAAAGGTCATGATGCCCGACTTATCCCAATTCTCCGGATAAGCCACTAGGGCGTATCCGCCCGATAACATACCTTCGCTCATGTAATTCTTTTTCCCGCCTGGCGCAGCCGAGCCTTGACGGGTCAGAATTCTGAAAAAGTAACCGTGAAAAGGCTGCGGACCGGTGCCCGCCGTATAGACATTGCCGTCGGTCTGGGCTTCCGCCAACACAGGCCCGAATGGGCTGGCGGGCACGTCCTGACCCGGCGCCCAGTAGAGGCCATCCTTCTGACCTGGCGTGCTCTTGAATTTCAGCGCGTAGGAAGCTTGTTGACCGGCGTCGATACTGGCGTATTTCCGCTGCGCGACCACGTAATCCCTGCAAACACCGATGGCGTGGAGTTCGTCCTTGCCGATGTGCCGGTTGATGACTTCATCCTTGCCCGCAGCCGTGTCGAAATGCCATTGCCCGTCCACTTTCACCAGCGGAATCGGCATCGGCCAATTGTTGGTGCCAACCTCAAGCGTGATGCTGTCATCCCCGACTTTCACAGTATTGCAACCCTGCGCCAAGGCCGTGGCGAACTTCCGAGCATTGCGCGCGTCCTGCACTTCGTCGCCGGTTAGAAGCTCGTCGGCATCACACCCGAATATTTCGCGCAAGGCCGTTTTATCTTTGGCTTCGGTAGCCGTCTGCAAAGCTTTGACCGCGTCCTCGGGCGAAGCGAACGAACGTTGCGTTACCGCTGGTTGTGGTTGTGCGTCGGTCGGGTCCGCCGCACGAAGTTGGGTTGGCAAAACGCCGCAGGCACCCGCCAGCATTGCAACGGCAGGAAGGCCGGCCAAACGTGGAAAATGTTTTGAAAGTTTCATAGGTTCATCAATTCTGTCTTATCAATTCTGTTTCTGTTCGTTGAGTTATAATTAATTTGCGTGGTTCACCGTTTTCCGCCTCGCTCGCCGCCGTGTGCCACCGCGCGACTTGTAAATCCGCGATGACTAAACCCATGCACATCCCCTCCCCGTTCATAAACGCCCCCGCCATAAATGCCCACCACAGGCCCGGCCACGTACGCCGTACCGCCGTAACCTCCTCCGCCTTCCACATAACCAGCACAGCCTGTGAAGGCTGCCAACAGCGCAACTGCCAGCCCAATCTTGGTTTGTTTAACTAGATTATTTGTCTGATTCATACAGACCTCCCCTTCGCAAAGGAGACCAGCAATTGCGGCTTCTCTCGCACCAGCACTAAGCGAGAAGTTAAGGCAAACCGCACCATCTTTTCGGCCAGACTCGCTCCCCAGACCTGATAGGTCGCGGTAATCAAGTCGCCGAGCGTCAATTCATTCTTGTTTTTGTTTTTCATAAATTCATTATTCTTCCTAAAGCAGAGAATAAGCCCGGGTCCAATCCTCCGCTATTAGGTGTAACCCTACCCAGCCAGGATTTGCCTTGATCTTCACCGCGCTGCTTGTTCCATTGGCCCGGAACAAACCGTCGAATCGATACAACGGAAGACAAGGGACATGAAAATGAAGATTAAAATTTCCCTGATTTTGCTGGCATGGGCGACCGCGGCTGTCTCGCCCGCCGCGGATCTTGCCGAGCCGGTGGAGAGCGATTTTACGGTTCGTGATTTTCGGTTTGACTCCGGCCAGACTCTTCCTGAATTGCGAGTGCATTACCGGACTTTCGGCGCACCGCGGCGCGACGACCAAGGCGTCGTGCGCAACGCCGTCCTCATCATGCACGGCACCACCGGCAGCGGCGCACAGTTTCTGCGGCCCGAATTCGCCGGTGAACTTTTTGGCCGGGGGCAGCCGCTGGACATATCGAGATATTTTGTCGTCATGCCCGACGGCATCGGCCACGGAAAATCGAGCAAGCCCAGCGACGGCCTGCGGGCGCAGTTTCCGAACTATGGCTACCGCGACATGGTCGAGGCGCAGTATCGCCTGCTGACCGATGGCTTGAAGGTCAATCATCTCCGCCTCGTCATGGGAACTTCGATGGGCGGGATGCATACCTGGCTGTGGGGTGAGATTCATCCTGATTTCATGGACGCACTCATGCCTCTGGCCAGCCTGCCGGTGCAGATTTCCGGCCGCAACCGCGTCTGGCGCCGCGTTATTATTGACTCGATTCGTGGCGCGCCCGACTGGCAGGCTGGCAATTATCAAGCCCAGCCCTACGGCCTGCGCCTTGCGGTGGAAATGCTCTATTTGATGGGCGAAAATCCGGCTTTGCGTTTCAAGGAGGCGCCCACGCTCAAGACGGCGGATAGCGTCCTCGATGCTTACGTAACAAGGCTCTGCGCAACTTCGGACGCAAACGACGTGCTCTACGCGTTGGAAGCCTCGCACGATTACGATCCCAATCCCGGCCTGGAACAAATCAAAGCGCCTCTGCTGGCGATCAATTCCGCCGATGATCTTATCAATCCGCCCGATCAAGGTATTCTGGAACGCGAAATCAAACGCGTGCCGCATGGCCGTGCCATCCTAATACCTGAAAGCGATCAAACGGTGGGCCACGGAAGCCACACCAAGGCTGTGTTGTGGGAAAAAGAATTCGTGGAATTTTTGCGCCAGACTGAGCCGCGATAATGCAAGACCCTCAGCCGACAAACTTCGCGCGCAAATAATCGACGTGGTCGCGGATACCGGTCGGCTCGCCTGTGGCCAGGCGGATGAGTTCGCGCGGAGCGTGGCGTGATCCCTGCCGGTGGATTTTTTCCCGCAACCACGACAGCAGCGGTTTGTATTCGCCACGCGCCAACTCGCCGGTCAAGCCCGGATTTTCGGTGGCGGCCCGACGCATGAGTTGCGCGGCGTTGAGATTGCCCAAGGTGTAGGTTGCGAAATAACCAAACAGGCCGATTGACCAATGGATGTCCTGCAGGCAACCGTCGGAGTCCTTGGTCACCTTCAGCCCGAACATTTTTTCGAACTGTTCGTTCCAATAGGCGGGAACGTCCGCCGTTTTCAATTTTCCTTCGACCAGGTTCACTTCGATTTCAAAGCGCAGGATAATGTGAAGGTCGTATGTCACCTGGTCGGCCTCAACGCGGATGAACGAGGGCGACACGCGATTGACGGCAGCGGTGATTTGCGCGGGCGAAAACTTTTTCAAGCCGGGAAAATGTTCACAAGCGACAGGATGCCAGTGCTCCCAAAAGGCCGGGCCGCGCCCGACGTGATTCTCCCAAAGGCGCGATTGCGATTCGTGGATGCCGAGCGAGGCCGCGCTGCCGTTGGGTGTGCCGTAATCCTTCGGGACAAGGCCTTGCTCATACATACCGTGGCCGGCCTCGTGCAGAATGCCGTAGAGCGATTGGGCGAAATCCGTTTCGTTGTAGCGCGTGGTCAAACGGCAATCGCCCGTGCCGAGCGTGGTGCAAAATGGATGCGTTGTCGTGTCGATGCGGCCGGCCTGAAAATCAAAGCCAATGGCTTCGGCCACTTTGCGATTGAACGCCTGCTGCGCCGCGATGGGATACTCGCCCTTCAACAAATCTGCGGGTACAGCGGCGGACTTGGCCACCGCGGCCCCGAGCACGGAGGTTATGGCCGGTCGCAATTCCGAAAAAAGTTGGCGCAACTGCGCGGCGGTGGCAGCCGGTTCGTAGCCTTCCACCAGCGCGTTGTAGGGAGAATCCTGGTAGCCCCAGCAATCAGCCATTTGCCGGGTCAGCTTCAGAACTTTGTCCAGGTGCGGCTTGAAAAGGGAGAATTTGGATTGTTGCCTCGCCTGCCGCCACGCCTCACGCGCGTGGGCCCGGACTTTTTCCAACTTCTCCACCAGGCTCGTGGGCACCTTGGTGGCGCGATCGTATTGACGCCGCCATTCACGGATATTGCCCGCTTCGTCGGAGGCGGAGGCGAAGTCGTGCTGTTCGCATTCCGCAATCCATTGACCGACTTGCTTCGCAATAAAAAGTTTGTGGGCGTGTCCCGTGAGCCAGGCCAATTGCTCGGCGCGGAAGGGCAGCGCCTGCGCGGGCATATAGGTTTCCTGATCCCACGTCAGCGCCTGGGCGGCGCTGGAGGCCAACGCGATTTTCCGCGCGCGATCCAGCAGCTTCTTGTAGGCAGCCGGAGCTTCTGCCTGATTTGCCATGCCTGAAACTGTGGCTGGTTTTCAGCAGGGTGCAACGGAAAACTGCTGTTCCATCAAGGAACAAGTCGCTCCAAGATGCGGTAGTGGGTCTCTTTCATGCCCATGCGCGCATAAGACTTGAGGGCGGGATCATTGTTCTTCTCCACGTACAGCCGGATGGAGGCGACATTCCCCTGTTTTCGCGCGGCAGCGAGCACATGCTCGAACAAGGCCTGGAAAATGCCGCGCCGCCGATAATCGGACCGCACATAAACGCTTTGCAACCACCAATAATCGCCATTGCACCAATCACTCCATTCGTGCGTGATCAGTAATTGCCCAACCACCTCACCGCCGTCTTCGGCCACGAAATACGTGCCCTTGGTTGCGTCGCGCAGCAACGCCGTCACGCCTGCCTTAACCCGAGGCGGATCCAAGACGAGGTCTTCGGACTCTTTGGCCAATTTCACGTTGAATTCGGCCAGGACGTCCGCGTCTTCGGGAACAGCATGTCGTATTATAAGTTTGATGGCGGGATATTACGCGACCGTGAGAGCGTGGCAAACAGTTTGTCAGGCGTGGGCTTGCCAAAAAACAAGCAGACCCATCAGTGCCGCCAACGCCAGACTGTGAAAGAAAACGTAACGTAAAATGCTGCCTTCGTGCCCATACCAATTGGTCGCCGTGCTGGCGACAACGATGCTCTGCGCGTCAATCATTTTTCCCATCACGCCACCGCTGCTATTGGCGGCAGCCATCAACGCCGGATGGAGGGCCAATTGCCGCGCGGTGATCGTTTGCAAGGAGCCGAACAGGACGTTGGAGGCGGTGTCCGAGCCGGTCAAGGCAACCCCGAGCCAGCCAAGCAACGTACCGAAAAAAGGATAGAGGCGGCCGGTGCGTGCCAGCGCCAGACCAAGCGTTGCGTCGGTGCCGGAATAGCGCGTCACGTATCCGAGCGAAAGCATGGCCGCGATCGTCAGCAATGAAAAGCGCAGGCGCCACACTGTCTCCACGTAAATGCGAGCCATTTCGCCCAACCGGTGGCCGAGCAGGAAGCCCGCGCACGCGGCCGCTAAAAAAATGCCAGTGCCGGTGGCGGAAAGCCATTCCAAGGTGTAGATCGCCTTTTCAGGTGGCGCGCCAGGCAGAGCGGCTTCCGGGCCGCGTGCGACGCGCTCGTGCAGGAACGGGACGGCCCACTGGCATCGGTCCGCTCCGGACACGCGGTTCAGCACGCGCCGCACTGGAGGCAGCCCCCACACAAATATAAACACCGTCAATAATATCCATGGCGCCCAGGCCCGCGCCAGATCGCCGCGCGAGTGGGCCGGCCGGCTCAGCGCGGGCGCGTCGTCCTCCAATTTCCAAATCGTTTTCGGTCGCCAAAATTTCAGCAGTATCACCGTGGCCACGATCGAGGACACCGAGGAAACGATGTCCACCAGCCAAGGCCCGTGGAAAGTGGCGATCAGGAATTGCGGGATGGCGAAAAACGCTCCGGCGGTGAGCGCGGCGGGCCAGACTTCGATCGTGCCGCGAATTCCCACCATCGCCCACACCACCCAAAATGGAATGAGCAACGAGAACAGCGGCAATTGCTTTCCGATCATGGCTGAGAGCTGCAAAATATCGATGCCGGTGACGGCGCTTAAGGCGATCACGGGCGTGCCCAAAGCGCCGAACGCGACCGGCGCGGTATTGGCGATGAGCGACAATCCACACGCCATCAACGGGCGAAATCCCAACTGAATCAGAATGGCGCTGGAGATAGCCACGGGAGTCCCGAACCCGGCCGCGCCTTCAAAGAACGCGCCGAAAGAAAAGGCGATCAAAATGACTTGCACGCGCGGGTCCGGCGCCAACGTCGCCAGACTGCCGCGCAACACCGCGAACGATCCTTTGCGCACCGTTAGGTCATAGAGAAAAATCAGATTGAGAATAATCCAACCGATGGGAAAAAGCCCGTACGCCGCACCGAACATCGCCGCGGCGACGGCGGCGTTTCGAGGCATGCCATAAACCGCCACTGCAATTACCCACGCCAGCGCCAGCGCCCCTACCGCCGCGAGATGAGTCCGCACCCGCCACAACGCGATGGCAGAGAGCAGCGCCGCCACCGGCGCCGCAGCCACCAACGTGGAGAGTGCCATGGAGCCGAGCGGATTATAATGCTGCTGCCAGACCGGTGGCATTTTGTAAAGAGATTGCTCGGCGCGCAAGATGGTGGAAGCCAGGCCTGTCAGCAATCCATTTTTCGTTTCGTCGAGATCGGCGGCGTAGGA
>DASYNM010000018.1:0-4701 GCA_036008545.1 Verrucomicrobiia bacterium | reverse complement strand
GTTCGGGTCGAAATTATACTGGTTAGGTCCGATGCCGGGTTCCTCGAAGGGATAAACGCCCAAGGCGACGACGAGATAATTGTTGGTGTCACCATTCTCGCCCGCGGACACAAACGCGTACACGTCGGTAGTGTTGGCGGCTGGATCGAGGGTGATGAGAGGAGCGTCCATATGGCTGGACGCCCTGGCGGTTAGCGGCATGACCCATTGGGCGGCCGCCGTGGCGGCGGAGATGAAGACGATGGGAATTTTCACAATAAGTTACCTTTCTCTTTTTTCAATTTGGCACGTGATTGGATGCATGTTGTTGACTGAATTGTTCGCGCGGCGTTACGCGGCCGAGCAGCTCGAGTTCCGAGGGGAAAAGCATTTGCTTCAGCCCCAAACAAAGGCGGCTATAACGGGTTGTTTCCGCGTTTTGGCCTAAGGCGGCGTAGATGATCGCAGCGTGAAGAAAAAGGCGCGCATCCTGCGTTCCTTCGGCCAGGGCCTTTGCCATCTCCACTCGTGCCTCCGGCAAGCGGCCATTGGACTGGAGCGCCCAAGCCAGGGCGTCGTGCGTGAAGACATCTGCCCGCGTATCCAACTCGCGCTGCGCAAGCTTGAGCGCCAATGGCGGCTGGAGTCCGCGCGTGGCGAGATAAATCGAAAAGGAACGCGGGTCTTCGGCGACGCCGCGTTCCTCGAGTTGGTTTTCGATGGCCGTGGCCTCCGAGGTTTTGCCCAAGAGACGCAACGCGTCGGCCAAAAGCCATTGGGACTCGGGCAGATGATTCAAGGCTGCTGCTTGCTTGAGCGATTCGACGGCAGCGTTGGTTTCGCCGACAGCGAGTTCAACTCGTCCGAGGGCAAGGAGTGCAGGCGCGCTGTTGGTTTGCGTTTGTAACGCGACTGAGACGGAGTGTTTGGCGGCGGGCAAATCCCCGGATTGAAGTTGAAGCAAAGCCAGACGCGAGTAAGTCCAGGCGGTCGGTTCGGCGTTGAGAGGACTTCCGGCTTGAGCCGCCATCGACATGGCTTCCACGGCTCCCGGCAGATCGCCCGTAATCCAGCGGACTTGAGCGACCCGGCCGTAAGACTGGAGGTCGGGCCGCAGATTGACCATCTTTTGGTAGGCGGCCACCGCTTCAGGAATATTTCCTTGATCGTATTCGACATCCCCCAAAAGGCCGAAGTCGAAGCCAATACCCCGTTTTTTTGTCAAGTCGAGAGCTAACGGCTCGGCCTCTTTGAAGTGATGTAAACTATGAAGAACATGTCCCTTCAACAGCAGCGCTTCCGGGGAATTGCTCCGGGTTGATTCCAGGCAAAGGGCGCATTGCTCGGCCAATTTGTAGAAGCCGGGATCGCTGCTCAAGCGCGCTTTTTCAACGAAAAGCCAGCCAAGGCGCTCGATCTGGGAGGCGGGATTGAGGCTGGATTTTACTCGAGCCTGCGTCTGCGTTATTTGTGTGTCCACCGGGCTTGCTTCGGCCGAACCTGAATCCAGCAAGATGACTTTGCAGGCTTCACAAGAAAAATCGGAACTCGTCGCCACCCGAGACAGGGTCGCTGGATCACCCAAAGGCGGTACGCCGAAACAAATCGTCGGCGCCAGTAACGAAAGCAGCCACATTTTCCAAATTGAAGCGGAACCACGCATGTCAATTCTTCATACGCTTGCCGCAAGATTTTGGATGCACCCAGGAGTGAGCTTTGTTGGAAGCGCCGTTTCATCATTGCCCAAACCGGCGATGCCTGTAGCGCCGATCCGCCGGAGCAAATCTCGACTAACTCAACCGAAGCCGGCTCCCCCGCCTGAACGAATCATTTGCCCGCCAGCACCATGTTCTTCATCGTGGGCGAAGCAACGCCACCTTTGGCTTCCGTAGTGATGGCAAACATGCCGGCGGTCTTGACTAATTGCCTTGGTTTGAAATCCATCTTGATTTTGCCCGTATCGTCCACGTGAAATACGCCCGCTGCCACTGGATGTTGGTTTTCATCGATGACCCAAAGCTCATAATCCTGGTCCGGCGCGAGCGGTTTGAGATTTTCCGCCACCAGAACGCCGTCCTGCTTTTGATTGTCCCAAAGCGTCACAGCGACTGTCTTGGGCGCATCGGCCGCGAGAGAATCAAGCATCGCTATCCGCAAATTCACGAGCCGGTTGGTCTCCTGCAAAGCCAGGACAGTGCGTCTCAATTCATTCGTTGCAGACTCCAATGACTGCGCGAGCTGAGTCAGGTTGCCGATCTGCGCTGCCTGATCTCCGACGGTTTTGCGCAAACGCATTTCCTGCGTGAACACGACCAGCAGCACAACAGCCAGGCAGCCAGCCAATCCCCACAGCAAGATGGGGATGAGACTCGATTTCTGCTCGGTGGGCCGGACGATTTTTTGCGACGGCGCAACTTGCGAGAGAACATTTGCCCGCAATTGCGGCGGAGGTTCAACCAGAGGCACCGTGCCCGACATGGCCGCCGCGACCGCGCTCAATCTGGCCACCAATTCTTGCAACTCAGTATTGGCCGCCATCGCCCGCTTGAATTCGCGGGACTCGGCCTCAGTCAGCGCGCCCAAAACGTGCAACGAGGCTTGTTCTTCCATGCGTTCGTCAATCATAGAAGGCCCTCCAGTTGATCGCGCAGTTTCAAAAGCCCACGTCGGATACGAGCTTTGATCGTGCCGAGCGGCTCATGTAATGCCTCTGAGATTTCGTTTTGGGTCAGGCCGGAGAAGAAGGCCAGCTCGATGGCGCGACGTTGTTCCGCGGGAAGTTCGACCATGGCGGAGTGAATCAGCTTTGCTTTCTCACGCCCGCCGACAGATTCGTTGGCCGACTCGGAAGAGTTGGCGGCGACGGCGGATTCGAGGCTGGCCTCTTCTGTCAGAAGATTTCTTCGGCGTGAGGCGCGGAGACGATCAATCGCGCGGTTGCGCACCAGCGTGACAGCCCAGCCCAGAGGGTGACCAAGGCGTGGATCGAAATTCCCGGCCTTCTCCCAGATCTGCACAAACGTCTCTTGTAATACATCTTCCGCTTCGCCAGCGTCATTCAGGATTTTACACGCGATCGAAAAGAGCAGGGTGGAATTATTATCATAAAATTCAGCAAAGGCATCGCGATCCTTTGCTACAATACGCCGCAACAAGGCGGCATCTCGAACCTTGGTTTCCTGTTCGTTCACTGGTTTGGTCAGAAATGATCGACTGCCAGTCGGATTAAAATCAAAAATCGGCAAAACCCGCACAAAATCAATTTGCGTGCGCAAGTTCATATCGAACTGGCCGACGGACTACAAGTTAACATTTTCAATTAAACAACGCTTGATGCCAACCTGTGGATGCATGAGCGCCCTTCCGATAGTCTCGCCCGCTGGGGAAAGTTGGCCGACCAGCCAAACGGCATGTCCGCGATCGCTTTACCAGATACTCGAGTAGCGCAAATAGAAAAGGAGGCTGTTGCTCTTAGGCATTTCCCCCAAGGTCGGGTCTCAAACGGCAACGGACCAGGGGTTCGACGCCCCTCGGCTGCACCATCTTAATCATCAACTAAAGTGGGTATCAACGGAAACGATCTCGACGTTTACTCCACTCCTTACACGGGTGTGAATTACCGTGGTGATTTCACGGCCTATGCGGTGGCGGAAAAGACAGTCTATCATCCCAAGGACGCCGATGGAGAGCTTGACTTGAATAAAGGGCCTGATCTGCTGCTCGAGTTTGTCGGCGCGCCGGGTGACCGTAATGCCCTGCAGAACGAGGTCACCGCGGGAGGTCGCTACACCGGTCTTTTGCCAGGACGCGATCACGACAAAGTAGGATTCGGCTTCATTTACTCGGAGAATGGATACGCTTCCAGCCAGGCCTACCAGGCCATTCATGGTCATGGTCTCGGCGGCGAGACGACGGTGGAACTGGATTACCAATACAATCCTGCGCCCTGGTTCTCGCTTCAACCGGACCTGCAATTCATCATCGATCCTGGCGGCGATGCCTACCGCAGCCTGATTACGGTGCTGGGCTTGCGCAGCATTGTTCGCTTTTAATCCTCCAAGAAAACGATTAATCCTAAGGAATCACCATGAATGTCTATCTGGCGGAATTTGTTGGCACAGCGTTGTTGATCCTTCTGGGAGACGGCGTCGTAGCCAACGTCTTACTCAACAAATCGAAAGGGCAGGGCGGCGGTTGGATTGTTATCACAACCGGCTGGGGCTTGGGAGTGATGGCCGGCGCTTATGCCGTCGGCACCATCAGCGGCTCCCACATGAATCCGGCCGTGACGATTGCTCTGGCGTCCATCGGAAAATTCCCGGCAGCCAAAGTTGCCGGTTATATTGCCGCGCAACTTGCTGGTGCGATGTTTGGAGGATTTCTCGTCTGGCTGACTTACCTGCCGCACTGGAAGGAGACACCCGACGCGGGCAGCAAGCTCGCGGTTTTCTGCACCGCCCCCGCCATCCGCTCGACACCATCGAACTTGCTCTGCGAAATGATTGGAACGGCCACTCTAGTCTTCGGCGCTCTGTGCATTCCATCCAGCGCGAATCTGTCCGGGCCGGGTTGGGCGACCGGTCTCGGCCCGTTGCTGGTGGGATTGCTTGTTTTTGCCATTGGTCTCTCACTTGGCGGCCCGACCGGTTACGCCATCAATCCCGCCCGCGATTTCGGCCCGCGTCTGGCGCATGCGATTTTACCCATCGCCGGCAAAGGCGG
>DASYNM010000017.1:0-13613 GCA_036008545.1 Verrucomicrobiia bacterium | reverse complement strand
ACGCCTGCATTTATAATCAGCAGGGCGAGGTGTTTGCCGTCTATCAGCGCGCCGGCACGTCCACGCCGACCAAGTATCCGCCGGTGCAGCCGCCCGGTCACGAGTTCCACGACCATCAGTTGCGAATTTTTGAGCCGATCACCATGCAAGGTAAAAAGGTCGGCACGATCTATGTCACCTGCGATCTCTACGAGCTGAACGATCATCTGAAACGATTTGCCATGATTGCAGCGATCGTGCTGGGTCTCTCGCTGTTGGTCGCCTTCTTCCTTTCAGTGCGGTTGCAGCGCGTGATTTCCGGACCCATTCTGCAACTGGCCCAGGCCGTGCAGACGGTCACGCTGAAGAAGACATATTCCGTGCGCGTGAAGAAGCAAAGCGACGATGAGTTGGGGCAGTTGATGGATGGGTTCAACGAAATGTTGGCGCAGATTCAACAACGCGACGCCGCGTTGGAGTCCGCGCGGGACAACCTCGAAGCGCGCGTGGCGGAACGCACCAAGGAACTGGAAAGCATCCACAAGCAACTGGTGGACGCCTCCCGGCAAGGCGGCATGGCGGAAATCGCCACCAACGTGCTGCACAACGTCGGCAATGTGCTCAACAGCGTCAACGTTTCCACCAGCTTGATCGTGGAGCGAGTCAAGAAGTCCAAGACCCCCGGACTGGCCCGAGTGGTGGACTTATTGGGTCAGCACCAGGACGACCTGGCCGTGTTCATCACGCAGGACGCCCGTGGCAAAAATCTACCGGCGCACCTGGTCCAACTTTCCACGCATCTCACGGCGGAACAAGAGGCCCTGGTGAGCGAATTGGATTCCTTGCAACGCAATGTCGAACACATCAAGGAAATCGTGGCCATGCAGCAGAACTACGCCAAGGTCGGCGGAGTGAAGGAATTGATCAACGTGGTGGATTTGGTGGAAGACGGCATGTGCCTCAATGAGGGAAGTTTGCGCCGCCACGGCGTGGAGGTCACCCGCGAATTTGAGCATGTGCCGCCCCTGAACGCCGAGAAGCACAAAATCCTGCAAATCCTGGTCAACTTGATGAGCAACGCCAAGTACGCCTGCGAGGAGTCGGGGCGCCCGGACAAACGGCTTACGGTGCGAGTGGCCAACGGCGAAGGCCGCATCAGGATTTCCGTGACGGACAATGGCATTGGGATTCCACCGGAGAATATGACGCGCATTTTCAATCACGGCTTCACCACGCGCAAGGATGGGCACGGTTTCGGTCTGCATAGCGGTGCGCTGGCCGCCAAGGAAATCGGCGGTTCATTGACAGTGCAGAGCGACGGTCCCGGCGAGGGCGCCGCCTTCACCCTGGAACTGCCTTGCCCAAAATTGGAGGACGCCCATGAATCCTGAACCGGCCGACAAAAACCGCCGCGTGCTGGTCATTGATGATAATCGCGCCATTCACGATGATTTCCGAAAAATTTTGTCGCCCGACGATGCCGCGGCCGCGGCCCTGCACGCCACGGAGGCGGCGTTGTATGGGGATTCCCGAGCGAACGTTGCGCAAACCCAGTTTGACGTGGACTCGGCGTATCAGGGCCAGGAAGGAGTAGCGATGGTCAAGAAAGGCCTGAGCGCCGAGCGGCCTTACGCCATGGCATTTGTGGACGTGCGGATGCCTCCCGGCTGGGATGGCGTGGAAACAACGAGGAAGATTTGGGAATTGGATCCCAACCTGCAAGTGGTCCTTTGCACCGCCTACTCCGATTATTCCTGGAGTGAGATGTTCGAAAAGCTGGGCCGTCGCGACGGACTGCTCATTCTCAAAAAGCCCTTCGATACCGTGGAAGCGTTCCAACTGGCCAACGCACTGACGGAGAAATGGTGGTTGCATCAGCAGCACCGGCAGAAAATGGTAGAGCTGGAGGGCAGGGTCGCCGAGCGCACCCGCGAGTTGCGGCAGACCAACCACGCGCTGGAAGTCGAAGTGGCTGAACACCGGCGCGCGGAAGAATCATTGCGCTTGCTCGGATCCGCCGTGGAACAGTCCAAGGAATCCATCGTGATTACCGAGGCCGAACTTGATTTGCCGGGGCCAAAAATCGTGTTCGTCAACCCCGCCTTTACCAAGATGAGCGGCCTCTCGGCGGAGGAGGCCATCGGCAAAACGCCCCGGATATTACAGGGACCGCGCACGGACCGAGCAGTCTTAAATCGCCTTCGGCAAAACCTGCAACGGGGAGAACCGTTTGAAGGCGAAACCGTCAATTATCGCAAGGATGGAAAGGAGTTTACGCTCGAGTGGCAAATCGCCCCCATACGCGATGCCAGCGGAACCCTCACGCATTTTGTGGCCATCCAGCGCGACATCACCGCGCGCAAACAGTTCGAAGCCCAGTCGATTCAATCCCAGAGAATGGAAACAGTGGGCAAATTGGCGGGTGGCGTCGCGCACGAGTTCAACAGCATTTTGACGGCCATCACCGGCCAGGGCGAACTGGTGCTGTGCGATCTTCCGCCGAGGAGTCCGCTGGCCAATAACGTGACCGAAATCATTCGCGCCGCCAGCCGCGCCGCCGCGCTGACGCGGCAACTCCTGGCCTATGGCCGCAAGCAGTTTCTCCAACCGGAAACGCTGGATTTGAATCAGGTCCTGGCGGGTATGCAAGGGATGTTCCGCCATGTCATGGGCGGGGATGTCAACACGCAGATCGCGCCGGGCCTGGGCCTGCGCATGGTGCATGCGGATGCCGGGCAGATCGAGCAGGTCATCATGAATATGGTCATGAACGCGCGCGACGCCATGCCCAATGGCGGCAAACTCACGTTGGAAACCGCCAACGTCGCTTTCGATCAGGGGAGCATAGGCCGCTATCCGGAGTTGCGGGCGGGTGACTACGTGATGCTCGCCATCACCGATACCGGGGCCGGCATGAGCGAGGCCGTCAAGGCGCGCGCGTTCGAGCCGTTTTTTTCCACCAAAGAAGTTGGCCAGGGAACCGGTTTGGGATTGTCCACCTGTTACGGCATCATCAAACAAAGTGGCGGCCACATCAGCGTCTATAGCGAACCGGGGCGCGGCGCCACTTTCAAAATTTATCTGCCGCAAGTCAAATCGTCTGCCGGGACGCCCGTCCAGCCTTTGAACTCGCCTGATTTGCCGAGCGGAACCGAGACCATTCTACTGGTCGAGGACGATCCTGCTCTGCGCGAGATGGCCGGGACCTTGTTACGCCGGTTGGGTTACATGGTGTTGTCGGCGGCGAACGGGATCGATGCCTTAAGCTTGAAACAGCAGCGCGGCATCGGACACATAGATTTATTATTTACAGATGTCGTCATGCCGCACATGAGCGGCAAGGAATTGGCGGATCGCGTGCGAACCTTGTTCCCGCATACGCGGGTTCTTTTCACCTCCGCCTACACTGAAAACGCCATCGTCCATCAAGGCGTGCTGGACCAAGGCGTGGCCCTGCTGCAGAAGCCATTCACGCCCTCGGCACTGGCGCATAAACTGCGTGAAGTGCTCGATCAACCGGCCGCTCCAAGTCCGAATGCGGCGCCGAAAACAACTGAGATCACCCAAATCAAACGCGAGATCAAAATCTCGTAGCGAGAGAAAGAATGTTATGACCAGATTCCATTCGGCAACCAAACAAACCCTGCTCCAATTGACGGATGTGCGCGCGAAGAAAGTTCACGGTCATGGCCCGTCCATGGGCTCCAAACCGCGCGCCCCGGCCCGAGACATGTGCGACGCGCGCTCATCGGCGGCCGCTTTGGAGGAGACGGCGCGGGCCGCCCTGCGCGTTTCGGAGACGCGTTGCCGCCGACTCTTTGAAGCCGCGCGCGAAGGCGTGCTGTTGCTGGATCCGGCCACGGGCAGGATCACCGACGCCAATCCGTTCATTATCGAGCTCCTCGGTTTCACCTTGGAGGAATTTATGGGCCGCGAACTCTGGGAAATCGGTTTGCTCAAGGACCAACAGGCCAGCCAGGAAATGTTCCGGGCTTTGCGCAAGAAAGGCTATGTCTGCTACGAGGATTTGCCGCTGCGAAGCAAATCAGGCCGCACCCGTGAAGTGGAAGTAATGGTCAACCTTTACCAGGAAGGCGCACGCCATGTCGTACAATGCAATGTGCGCGACATCACGGACCGCAAGCGCGTTGAGCAGGAGTTGATGGCCGCCAAAAGTGAAATCAGCCGCCAAGCCGTGGAACTCCAGGTCAAGGTTGCGGAACACACCATTCAGCTTCGCCAAACCATCAGTGAACTGGAGGCGTTTTCCTTCAGCGTCTCCCACGATATGCGCGCGCCCCTGGCGGCCATGCGCGGTTTCGCCGAAATTCTCCTGGAGGATCATTCGACCCAACTCGATGCGGCGGGCATCAGGTATCTGGAAAAGATCGACGTCGCGGCCGGCCGTCTGGACACCCTGATTCAGGAAGTGCTGGCCTACACCCGGGTGCTCCGCGGTGAGGTGAAAATGGAACCGGTTGACCTGGACGCCCTGGTCTGTCAAGTCATCGATACTTACCCGCAATTGCAATCGAGCGTGGTCGATATCCAAATCGAAGACGCTCTTCCCAAAGTCATGGGCGCCAAGGGAAGTCTGGCGCAATGCGTGTCCAACCTGCTGACCAATGCCGTCAAATTTGTCGCGGCGGGCACAAATCCGCGGGTCAAAATCCGCGCCCAACGTTTGGCGGCAGACATCCGGCTGTGGGTGGAGGACAACGGCATCGGCATCGCCCCCAAAGACCAGCTCCGCATCTTCCAAATGTTCGTCCGCGTTGAGCACGCCACCGCCTACGAAGGCACGGGCCTGGGCCTGACTATTGTGCGCAAGGCGGTGGAACGAATGGGGGGCCAAATGGGGGTGGAATCGGCGGTCGGGCAAGGGAGTAAATTCTGGATTCAATTGAAGGGAGCCAACCAATGAGAAAAACAATGTTTCGTGTCCTTAAGAAAAATAAAACGTCGCAAGCCACGGGACGGTCCGGGGTGACACCGGGAGGCCGCACCCAATCCTGTTGCCGCATTCTGGTGGTGGACCAGAACAGCGATCTCCGCCTGCTCTACTCTGACGCGTTGGCTCGCCCCGGTTGCCGGGTGGACGTCGTGGCGGATGGCGAAGCCGCCTGGGCGGCGCTGCAGGTCCACCGCTACGATCTTCTGATTACCGAGAACGAAATGCCGAGCCTGACCGGCGACGGACTGCTCAAGAAGCTGCTTTCCGCCCGGATGGAATTGCCGGTCGTCATCGTCGCGGAATGTCTTCACCCGCACGAAACGACCCTCAACTCGTCGCGTCCCCGCACAGCCACACTGTGGAAACCCTTTGCGCTGGATGCGTTGATGGACACGGTAAAAGGCGTCCTGCCCACAGCCGTCCCCATCCTCAAGTTGCCACCAGCCCCGCCCGCCACTAACAATCGACAGGAAGGCAAACAACCCCGGGAATTACTGTTCCGATCCCCGGACAACGCGACCCGGCCCATTGCGGTCATCCTTTCAGTCCGAGGCAAGTGCGACTGTTGCGAAGATGGCGCCGGATTCGGCAAATTGGAGCGCGGCCGTGTTCTCATGCAAGGAGCCATCGTCCGCACGGGCCAGGACGCACGGACAGACCTCCTTTTCCAGCGCACGGGAACATCCGTCCGCCTACAGGCCAGCACCGAAATCAGACTCGAAAAAATGGACGTAACCTTCGAGGACGGCCAGGCCATCGCCTACACCTTGCTCGATCTGCGCGCGGGAAAAATTTTCACCGTGGTGGACTCGACGGTGGCGGGTAACACGCTTGAGATCAGGAATGCCACGGGCCGGACCGTGGCCGAGAAAAGCGGCGTCAGCAAATGTATCATTACCGCCGACGAAACTCATGTCTGGGCGGAAGGCTCGAACATGCCCATCAAGGTGAGAGGTGGAAGAGGCAGCACGATCATCGCTGCCGGAGAGCATTTTGCCGGGAGGAACGGCGCCATGCTCCCCATCTCCAACAGCTCAAGGATCAAAGATCTCATCCAACTGGACGAGCTCCAGGCGGCCACGCAATCGTTCGCCTCTGAGCAATCGTCAATCGAACCATGAATGCAACCCGCCCCCATTCAACGTGTCGCAACACCAAGACCTACCTGAAAAGAAAGCCGTTGACGTTCGGCGATTTCGTAGCCGAAGTTTACCATTTCTGGGGCGAACGCAGGGCCATCGGCATTGTTCGCCTCGCCCTCGCCAGGCATGCGGTGGAGTTTCGCGGAAAAGAGCGTTACCTCATAAATTAAAGTTAGTAGGGTAATCCCCCATAGCGCGCGCAGCGTTTCTGGTGCATTATGTGGCAGGGAATGGAACACTCCTCCAAGTGGAGAGTGCGGCATTCCTATGAATCAGAAGGATGCGGCTTGGCTGCCGGACGCCCGTGAATAGCGCTTGGCAGAGGCCGCCCAACGGCTGACCGGTCCGCACTCGGGGAAAGTCGGGACAATCTCCCCATTGCAGGCGGCCGGCCCGTCGGGAGGGGCACATCTGGCCGATTCAGAAAATCTGTTGTGGATAAAGTTAAACAAATAGAAACGAGAGAAAATATGAGCAAAAATAACGCAGAAACCAGTAATGACATAAGCGCGCTCGCCGATGATGCGCGCGCCTTGATAAACGCCACCGCCGAGGTAGGAGGAGAAAAAGTCGGGGAAGCCCGCAGACGTCTCGCCGTCGCGGTGGAAAAGGCCAAAGACGTAGCCGGTCGCGTGCGCGACAAGGCAGTTGAAGGCGCCAAAGCGGCTGACGAGGCCGTGCATGAACATCCTTATCAAGCCATGGCCATCGCCTTGGGCGTCGGTGCGGTGATCGGCTACCTGCTCGCCCGCCGGAGCTCCCGCAACCACGATTGATTTGGTTATGGCGGAATCCACTGCCAGCTTCGGGCAACTGGCCCGGAGCTCGAAGCATATTGCGCGGCGATTGTTGACTATCGGCGAAAACCGGCTCGAACTGTTTCGCGTCGAATTGCAGGAGGAGCGCGAGCGAATTTTGCTCGCCTGCCTGCTGGCCCTGGCCATGGCGGTGTTCGGTCTGCTCGCCAGCATGACCCTCACCGCCGCCATCGTAGTTTGGTTATGGCCCTACTCACACTTGGCCGCTCTGTTGAGCTTGACCGGCCTTTACGGAGTGGCCGTGGTTTGTTTGTGGTGGCGCCTGACCGGACTGCTGCGGGATTGGGAGTCTTTCTCCGCTTCGCTGGATCAAGTCCGAAAGGATCGGGCCTGCCTGGAGAAAATCCTCGCGTGAACCAACTGCAATCGCGCAAGCAACTGTTGATCGCCGAAAGCGAACTCAATCGCGCCCAATTTGTTCAGGAATGGGAGGGCATGGCGGAGGGAGCCCGCTCGATCGCAGCCCGTGCCAGGTCCCTCAAGATGATCGTTTCGTCCGCCGCGGTGGTGGCGGCGGGCATGGCAGCGTTCCGCCGGGGGAAGCGCGCTCAGGCCGGGGCAAAAACTTCGTGGTTGAAGTCCATTCTCAGAACAGCGCGCCTGCTTTCCGGAATTTGGCTGGCATTCCGTTCGGCGGGGCGCAGTCGCGACGAAACGTAGGTCGTTGGGTCCGCGAATGGGGTCAAACGCCTGAGCGTCTGCTCGCGCGTTTGCATCCTGCTCATTTATACTGTACACAACCATGGTACGACTTTAGTGTTACGGTTGTGGTATGGCATTTTCAACGCGCGCCCTTGGAACAACTGGCTTGTTGGTCTTGAGCCTACTGGCACAGTGGGACGTCTGGCCAGAGCCTCTAACGAATTTGCCGTCGGGCGCGACCGGCACTTTGGCCGTCCAAGTGGTTGAGGCCCCTGGCAATCAAGGAATTGCCGGGGCAACATTGCAGTCGGTGGTCACGTCCGGACGACCGCACTTGGCAGGAGATTGGACTACCGATCAAACGGGCAAAAGCACGCTACTCTACCCAACCTCGACGGAGTCTGAATTGAAATTCTGGACTATCGCGGACGGTTACGTTCCCACCGAAACGACTGTGCAGCGCGACCTCGCCGGAGCGTTTCCGAGCCCCTGCACCGTTCGATTGGAGCGAGCCGTGGCAGCGGGTGGCGTTGTCCTCAACGAAGCTGGGGAGCCGGTCGCCGGAGTGGAAGTATTTATCGAATTGGGCACAAACGCTGCGACGCGCGAAAATTTTCATTACGAAAAAACCGATGCCAAAGGCCGTTGGACTTGCCATCACGCGCCCAAGGAGCTCCACGCCGTGCGGTTCCGCTTGATTCATCCGGATTATATCACCGTGCTTTTCGCTCCTGACACAACCGGGGGCAAGGAGGACGGCGTCGCCAGTGTTTCCAAGGCGGATTTGCTGTCATCGAGAGCGGTAGTCATCATGAAACGCGGTCTGCCCATCAACGGCCTGGTTCTCGACTTGAAGCAGCACCCCATCGAAGGAGCCGAAATCTCTGGCGGCGATTATCCTGTATGGACGGCGGCGGACGGCCGGTTCAATTTCCACAATCGCCCGGCCGGCCAGACGGTTTTGACGGTGCAGGCGAAAGGCCTTGCCCCGCAACGCAAGCAAATTTGGGTCAGCAAGGAAATGGACGAGGCGCGGTTTATTCTGGAGCCAGGCCATACGCTTAAAGTGCGTGTTCTGGATGCCAAGGGCAGGCCGGTGCCGGGCGCGCGCATTGCCTCCGAGACATGGCAGGAAAAAGGCGAAGGCCAGTGGCAATGGGAAACCGATGCGCAAGGAAGCCTCGTCTGGGATTCGGCGCCGGCAGAAGAGGCAGACTATAGTGTCAGCCATCTTGGTTATGAAGCCGCGGAGTCGCAGTCGCTGAAGGCGGACGGCCAGGAACACGTTATCACCCTGCACAAGCATCTCCAGATTACAGGGCGCGTGGTGGATTCCGAGACGCGAACTCCGGTCGCGGCTTTTCGTATGATTCCTGGGATTCTGCACGTGGACCACTATGATTGGAATCAAGGCCTTGCGATAAACGGTCTGAACGGGATGTATGCCATTGAGCTTCCAAAGCAAGATATGCCTCACCTGCTGCGGGTGGAGGCAGACGGTTTTTATCCGGAGATTTCGCGGACGGTTCGAGACGATGAGGAAACTGCGGGGGTCGACTTCGCCTTGGAACGCGGTGCGCCGTTCAGCGGCAGCGTGCAATTGCCCGATGGCCAGCCCGCGGTGAAAGCGCAGGCCGCCCTTTGCGTGGAAGACAGGACAACGGTGCTGGCGGACGCGCAATTCGCCAATGTGGAGCCGCGTAATACTTCGGAGACGGATGCGCAGGGCCGTTTTCTAATCCAACCGCGACACGATGTGAAAATGATCGCGGTGGCGCACGAGAAAGGATATGCGGAGATTTCCACCGACGACTTTGAAAAATCGAACGTCATTCGATTGCAACCTTGGTGCCGGATCACAGGCGTGCTGCTGATCGGAACCACGCCGGGCACGAACGAATTGGTGCAGTTGGTTCGGGTTGGACCGTACTGCCCTCAATTTCAATCTTATAGTTTTACCGCGCTGACCGACAGCCAAGGTCGATTCAAATTCGAACACGTGCCCGCTGGCGAGAATATTATCGGACGTGTCATCGAATCGCAATTCAGCCACGGCCAGTCAATAACAACAACCTTTGGACAAACCACCCGCGTGGTCCTAGGCGAAGGAGGGCGGACGGTCACCGGCCAAATGGTAGTCGCCGACGGGCGCAAACTGGATTGGGAAGGCGGCAATCACCTCGCATTTTTGCACGCCAAACTTCCGCCGCTGGACATTCCGAAGCTGCCGGATGGCCTGGCCACCAATGCGTGGTTGCGGGCCTATTGGGATTCGGCGCCAGGCCGCGCGCGCCAAATTGCCGAAGTCCACTACGTGCTGCAGTTCAAATCGACCAATGTCTTTTATGCGAACAACGTCCTGGCTGGCGTTTACGAATGCGAGATCCATTACCACGAACCCGCGGCCAGCGCGGATGCACCGGATAATTGTCTTGGGATTTTGCGAAAGGAAGTCGTCATCCCGGAGTCGCCGCCAGGTCAAAACGACGAGGCTTGCGACTTGGGCAAATTGATCATCAACTTGAAACCGTCGGCCCTATGACATCGCGAACACATGCTGCGGCTCAAACGGCCGGACGAAAAAAAGCGAAATTAGGACTTGACATTCTCGTACAATTGTAAGAGTGTGTGCGGCATCAGCAGCAAATCTGCTTTTTTGGAGATTCATCATGAGCGAACCTGAAATGGCCGGCCTGGGCGCGGCGGAGTCCGAAGTTCTAAACATTGTGTGGGAACTGAAAGAGGCGACCGTGCAACAAATCTGGGCCAAGCTGCCGCCGGGGCGGGCCATCGCCAGCGCTACCGTGCAAACGATGCTGCGGCGATTGCGGGACAAGGGTTTCGTGAAAAGCCGCGTGGCGGGCAAGGCCCATGTCTTTTCCCCGGCCATCAAGCGCGAGCGGGTGATTTCCAAGTCGGTGGGAGACCTTGTGGGGCGCTTTTTCGGAGGCGACGCGGTGCCATTGGTGTTGCACCTCGCCAAGAGCCGGCGCATTGACCAGGAGGACCTCAAACGGCTCCAGGATCTTCTAAAAGAGAACCCGCCGAAATCAGAAAAATGATTTTATTATGACAAGCCGTCTCCTCCATCTACTTTGGCTGCAGAGCTGGCAGATTGCCGTTCTGTTTGCAATGGTGGGATTGGTTTGTCTGTGCCTGCGCCGGACCAGCGCGCATTGGCGTTATTTGCTTTGGCTGGTTGTCTTGGTCAAATGCCTCGTGCCACCCGTGGTGCCTGTTGCCGTGCCCGGTTTGGCGAAAACGATGGACCAGCTTTTTTCAAAACGCAGCCCTGCGTTTCCAGACTCCCAGTTTGCAGCAGTGCCAGCAAAGGGTTCAGATCTTGCATCTCAACCGGCGCTGTCAATCTCGTCGCTCATGCCGCAAACTCGCTTCTTGCGTCCGCCCATTTGGGAACGCATCGATTGGCGGCTTTGGCTGGTGTTGGCATGGGCCGCCGGCGGTTTGGGTTATTTGATGGCGGCGCTGGTCAAGGGCTGGCGCATTCAACTCGGGTTGAAGAGCGCGCGCACCTGGCCCGATATGGAATTGGAATGCGAATTCCTGGACATCGCCAAAACGGTCGGCATCGAAAATCGGCCCAAGCTCTGTTTGATTCGCGGGCTGGGTCAGCCATTCGTTTGGGGTGTTTTTCGAGGTTCGATTTATTTGCCGGAAGCTTTTGGCCGCCAGGGAACGGCACGCGAACGGATGCTCATCATGGGCCACGAACTGGCCCATGTGCTGCGCTGGGATGCTTTGATCAACTTCGTGCAGGTGCTGGTGCAGGCAGTTTTCTTTTTCCATCCGCTGGTCTGGTGGCTGAACAAGATCATCCGTCATGAACGCGAGAAATGCTGCGACGAGATGGCCGTGGCCAGCCTGCACGTGGATTCCCGCGAATACGGTTCGGCCATCGTGGATCGCCTGGCCGATTATTACGAGCCAGCTTGTCCGCCGTCGTCCCTCGCCATTTCCGGGAACGCCAAGGACCTTGAAGATCGGGTCAAAAGTTTACTGCTACCCGGACGCGCCTTTCTGCGGCAACCGACCGTGCCAGCATTAATCACTGTGTTCCTTCTCGCCGTCACAGTTGCGCCTGCACATTTGGTTATGACGACGGAGCCAGCCAAGACCAACACCACGCTTGGCGCACCGGCGCATCCGGTCACGTTGGTTGACTTAAGCCCTTACGCCAATGCCAGTTTGAAGGAAAGCTGGCTCCCGAACGAATCAGACAATGATTTGTCGGATTTGTCGGCAGGAAGACACGTGCTGGGCGGAGTGGCGTTCGAGATCAGCGGCGTGCTGCAATTGTCCGCTAAAGGAATGCCAGAGGGCGGCCGCACATTTCCGCCGGCTCTCGATGGCATCAAACTGGACCGGCCATTTGGCAAGCTCCATCTCCTTCACGCCTGCGCCGGCAAGCAAGATGCCGGGACGATGGTCGCAAAAATCGTTGTGCATTACCAGGATGGCAGGCGGCTCGAAGTGCCGATTAACTACGGCGAGCATGTGCGGGATTGGTGGTTCTGGGATTTTGATCCTGTCAGTGACCCGAACACGACCATGGCTTGGACCGGCAATAATCTTAATGTTCGCGCGCAAAACGGGTCCCTGCGCCTTTATCGCACGACTTGGATCAACCCGCGCCCGCAGGTAAGCGTCGTGGGCGTGGATTACGTTTCCGGCCAATCCAAGTCGGCGCCTTTTATGGTGGCGCTGACGGTGGAGTAAGAAGCACGAGGCCCGGAGGCAATATATTTTACGTGAGGAAATTGAACGAATTCGGTCTAATTGAGTCTGATGTAGTACAATTGTAAAACGTTGATTCGTTTAGATTCGATTCGGATTATAAGGTAGCATCGGAATGAGTCTGCCAAAACGCAAATGGAAGGAAAAACTATGCCAACTGCAACCGCCGCCGCCCCGTCGCCGAGAACAGACAACATCAGCCTCAAAGCCATCGAGAATCTGGCCAACCAGCACGACGCCGTGCAGGCCCAACTCGCCAAAGCCATCATCGGCCAAAGCACCGCTATTGAAAATGTGCTTTTGACGGTGTTCTGCGGCGGACACGCCTTGATCATCGGCGTGCCGGGCCTGGCCAAAACGCTGCTCATCAATTCCCTGGGCAAGACCCTGGCGCTTTCCTTCAAACGCATCCAATTTACGCCGGACCTGATGCCCTCGGACATCACTGGCACGGACATTATTGAGGAGGACCCGGTGACGGGAAAACGGCGGCTGGAATTCTTGCAAGGGCCGGTCTTTGCCAATCTGATTTTGGCCGATGAGATCAATCGCACGCCGCCCAAAACTCAGGCGGCGATGTTGCAAACGATGCAAGAGCGCGAAGTAACGGTCGGCACCAAGACTTATCCCCTGCCCTCGCCCTTCCATGTTTTTGCGACGCAAAATCCAATTGAGATGGAAGGCACCTACATTTTGCCCGAGGCGCAGGCGGACCGGTTCATGTTCAGCATCAATTGCACCTACCCGACCAACGAGGAAGAGGAACTGGTGGTGCGCAATACCACCGGCATCGAGATGCCGCAGTTGGCGCCCGTGCTGGAAGCGTCCCAAATTGTCGAAATCCAAAAGCTGGTCCGCGCCATCCCGGTTTCGGACGAAGTCGTGCGCTACGCCGTGCGGTTGGTGTCGCGCACGCGGCCGGAAGATCCAGCCTCGCCTAAGTATGTGAAGGAATTTGTTCGTTGGGGCGCAAGTCCGAGAGCTTCGCAATATTTAATTCTTGGCGCCAAGGCGCGCGCCGCTGTCGCCGGCAGTTTCTGCGCGGACTATGATGGCGTGCGTTCGGTGGCCCGGGAAGTCTTGCAGCATCGCATCCTGACCAACTTCCACGCCCGCACTGAAAAAGCGACCCCGGTCAGCATTATTGATCGGCTGTTGCAGGACGTCGCGCCCGATCAGACGTGATTCCCGCACGGCTACCACTTATGTCTGCGACATTGACCATCGATCCAAATCTGCTGGGCGCGCTGGATGATATTTCCCTGGTCGCGCGCAATGTGGTCGAGGGTTTTCTAAGCGGGTTGCATCACAGTCCTTTTCTTG
>DASYNM010000016.1:0-12393 GCA_036008545.1 Verrucomicrobiia bacterium | reverse complement strand
GCAAAAAAAAGTTCTCTTTGTGGATTATCTTCTTGCTCGTTCGTCTCGGAAATATCGAGGTCGAACTGAATCTTGCCGCTTTCGCTCTTGATTAGCTTGGTCAGGAGATCATTTGGCAAAGACGACTCGGCTACCTGAAACCGCGTCAGATCGAGGCGTTTCACGGACTTGGTGGGAAACGCATACAACAAGCCGCCCCGGCGAACAGAATGATGCAGACGCTCCAAGTACCGCTGCAAGACGGCGGAACCACGACCGGCGGCTTTTCCTTCTGCTGGTGAAGGCACGGACCCGCCACCGGTTGTCTGTGCCCTTACCGGGCCTCGGAGTTCTGTGCTCACGGCGGGGAGCATTGAACAATTCGCACTGGCGGTCAATCCCGATGAAACTCGTGGTTCCGTGTGCAATGACACAACGATGCGGGGCATGTACGAAATGTTCCTCCTCGAATTAGCCGTAATTGTACTTGCACGCCAACGTTGCCGCCAGCTTCGGCGAATCCACCGATAGAGGATGGAACGCACGCGTGCTGACTTTGGTCAGGCCAAATCCAGCTTGGACTCGGCGAGCGTCATCTCGTCGTGGATTTTGACGATCAGTTGAACCGTAGGGTCAACCTGCTGGCTGCCCGGCGTGGCGGCGAGTTCGCAGGTCGCGAAGTCCATGCACGCTTTCTGGTAGCGAGCCTCCCAATCCTTGTATCGGGCCTCCGCCTTCGCGTCGGGCCACGGCCACCGGCCCGGTGGATTCTTAAACCCGCAGCGCCACGGCTTGGGAGTCAGCCGGGCGCGGAAGCACTTCTGCGTCCGGCAAAGCCGCCGGTAGAGCGGGTCAGCGCCCAGCGCGTCAAACACCTGCTCAGTGCAGGCACTCTCTGGCTCAAACAGGGCGTGCGTGGCCAGCAGGCGCAGGCCCGCCTTGGTGCGATACACGCGCCAACCCCAGCCCGGATGCCTCTGACTCCACGCCTCGGCCCGCGCCATAACGCTGTCATTCGTGATAATGGCCGCAGGCGGCTCCGGCTTGCCGAACAGCTTCTTTAACCAGCCGCCCACCGGGGACTTCGGTTCGGGCAAGTCTACGTCCACGAACATGATGCGGGCGGTGTTCAAGACCAGAGCGCCGTAGGCATTGCGTGTGATGACGGCGGCCACCTCGCCGCCGGGTGCCTTGATTTCACGCAGCACCGGCTCCCGCACCGGGCGGTCGGGATAGCCGTAGCCGTGTTGCAGCTTGTCCCCTGCCGCGAACCGTTCCGCTAGGCGGCGGGCGGCTTCTTGCGCCAGAGAGGCAGCTTCGGCCAGACTGGAGTCTGACCACCGCCAGCAGGTGAATTGCTGTTGCGTGCCCTTTGCCCAGAATTTGGGAAAGTTCATGGCTGGCACCGTAACGCAGCGGTGTCGTCGAGGACAACAGTTATCAGTGCCGCCATCACTTACCTGTCGAGAGGAAATTCTGCACCGCCTCAATGAACAAACCGGGCTGATCGACGAAGGTCATGTGTCCGCTCTTGGGAAACACGACCAGTTTCGACCCCGGTATCAGCGCATTCATATCTCTGGACAGGGATGGGTCGCATTCGTCGTGATCGCCCACGGCAATCAGCGTCGGCACTTTGATCGAAGGCAGGCGGTCAGCGTACTCGACCGAGGTCAGGTTGCCGTCGATAACGAACTCCCCATGTGAACCCCACATCTCGCGGTAAACGTCCCACGCGAAGTTCCCGGACGAGTTCGGGTCAAAATTCGCATCGGGACGATTCTGGAATAGATATGGAAAGTAGCCTTCGCCCCATGCCGCCACCATATATTCGGAGGGATACCGGTTCTTCTCGTAATCCTTCCCGTGACCGTAGAGGCCCGCTGCTTCCATCTTGTCAATCCGTTCCCTCAATTCGGGCGGCATCTTGGATTTCATGGTCCTGAAAACCTCGTTCATCCGCCTCGTACTGTGAAACGTGCTGCAAAGCACGAGGTGGGATAAATTCTTCTGGTACTTGAGCGCGTAGGCTTGCGCCAGAACGCCTCCGCAGGAATGGCCAAGCAGATTGATCTTTCCGAGGCGGAGAGCCTTTCGGACAGCCTCGGCGTCCTCCACCATATTTTCAACCGTGTATTCAGCGGGATTCTCCAGCTTGGGAGACTTGCCACCGCCGCGTTCGTCGATAAACACCAGTCGATTCCTGCGGGCCAGCGGGACCAAGTATGGCAGAAAGTAGTCATGGGATGCCCCCGGCCCGCCGTGAAGGATGAGCAGCGGCGGGCCGCTGCCAAACGATTTGTAGTAAATGAAAACGCCTTGGGCATCGACATAGCCCTCGTCGATTCGCAAGACCGATGAGTGACTTTGTGGCTTCGAGCCATTCCCGGCGATGGGTTGGCAGAAACCCGACAGAGTAACGGCAAGGGCCAAAACGATGCTCATAAGCAGCCGGAGCGTATGCGGTTGTGGTTTCATGTTATCTGGACACTAACGCCGTCGCATTCCAGCAACAAGCCAAAGGTGCAGCGTGAGCAATTCAACTGCATTTCAGGATATGTGAACGGTTATTGTTTGGGGCTAGGACTGCGTTCTATTACATGCCGGTGATTGCGGGCTGCCCGCTCAACGCCGCTGTAAACAATCGCTGGTGGGTTGACGGGTGCTGGCCTTTGTAGACAAAAGGTCAGGCACGCCCTTCACCTTGCCTTGCAGGTTGCTTGCAGGGAAGTTTGAGTTGATTCCGCTTTTCCTGCACCGCTTTGCAAGCCCGGCCAATCCGCTGAGCGACATCGGCGTCGGGCATTGTTCCGAGCAACCGCAGTTCGTGCTGTTGCCAAGGCCGATACTTCGGATTAGCAGCGGGTGGAATGCCGAGTTTGAGCCGCCGGATTTGAACCGAGAATAGAGTGCGTCCAAGATGTTGCGCCAGTTGACGGTCCGGCAGGGTTCCGAGAAGGTTGATTTCGTTGCGGGTCCATGCGCGAAGTTTAGGCCGGATGCCCAGTTGTCGACGGCGATCACCCACCGTCGTCTTGTCGCGGCCCAAGCGTCGGCCAACAGCGGCATCACTCTCGGTGCCCAAGAATCTTTCCTCGGCCTTGGTCCAAGGCCGACGCAGAAAACGAAATGGAGGCAAACCCTTTCGTTGTCGCCGGGTCCGCACGGCGGACACTTCGCGCCCAATCAATTGCGCCACATGTTCATCCGTCATTTTGCCCAGCAACTTTTCCTCCTGCTTGCTCCAAGGCCGCGCCGCCAAAAAATCATGTTCGCGTTTGATTCTGCGGAGGCGTCTTTGCAGGTGGACAGCTTCCAGCGAGCGTCCAAGGAGTCGAGCCACTTCGGCGTCGGGCTTTTTGCCGATGAGACTTACCTCTTGTTCGGTCCACCTTCGGTGCAGCACGACGAAGGGCGGGATGCCGAGCATCTCGCGCTTGGCTCTAACCGCAGTCAGTGACCGGCCAAGGCGTTTGGCGATGGCGAAATCGCATTCTTTGCCAAGCATCCCCTCTTCTTGGGTGGTCCAATCGCGAGGTATGTAAATCCACGGCAGTATGCCGAGCTTGCGTCGGCGCTCTCGGACCTGTCTGGTGCTGCGGCCTAGCTCGTGGGCCAGTTGATGGTCGGTGCTGGTGCCGAGCAATCTGTCCTCCTTGGCGGCCCACGGTCGGTCCCAGAAATGGGGAATCTTCAATGCCCGGCGGCGTCTTGAGACGGATACGGCAGTGCGCTTGAGGCACCGGGCGATCTCATTGTCCAGATTGGTGCCCAGCAGGGCATCCTCTTTCCGAGTCCAAGGGCGCGGGCTTGCGTTGGGGATAAACCGCGAAACACCCAGCAGACTCCGCTTGGTGACAATGGCTTGGACACTACGCCCGAACTGTCGGCTCAATTCCCGGTCTGGGCGCTTGCCCAACAACCGAAGTTCTTTGGCCGTCCATTTCTTTGCAGCCATAAGGATGTAATGGCAGCGGCTACCTTGGCACAAATGAACTCAATGTGGCCAAAATAAAGAAGGCCAAGAAACCTGAATAACACAGCCACCGGGCTTTCGCCTGCGCCCTCTGATAATCTGGATTGATTTCCAGTTTCCGCAATCGACGGGAGATGATGCGATCAAAAATCACAAAATAAACGGCGATGAGAACCCAGACTCCCAAATATCCGGCCCACATCAACCAGCCTGCGGGAAGAAAGTTTACAGCGCCGAAACTGAGGAAAAGGAGCACCAGCGGAAGACTGCCCCACACCTGCAATCCTGAGCACGAGTCCACCAACGTCAACTTCTCGGCGGGTGAAAGCAGTTTCATGGCGCGGACGGCAAACAACCGACCGGCAAAGACGCCAACGATCAATAAGGCCAGTCCCGCGATAATCAATGGGTTGGGCACAAGCAAAAACTTTATTCCAGACCTTGCTTCTGGTCAATATCGGCCCGGCGCAAGGAGTCCCTTAATTTTAAACTGTTTCATTTGTGGCGCTGGTTGACATGGGTTTTGCCGTTGACGCAGGCGGCGCGGCGGCTATTCAATTCGTGGCGTGAGCAGGCAAATTACCGAAGACACGGTTGAGGGCATTGCCTTGGCTTTGCGGGTTTACGCGCCGCACCTGCTCCCGACGATTCATAAACTTCTCAAGACTGGATTGGTCAATGCTCCAAGCGGGCGGTCTGGTGCCATCTTTCCGGCCACGCTGACAAACACGCTCCCTTGGGACGAAGGCGAGGCGATCTTGTTGGCTTTGCAGGCCATTGAACGCGAACAGGGCTACAACGCTAAGTTTGCTGGCCGACAGATAAACTGGCTCGTCCTCCGCTGGCAGGAGTTCGCAGAGCCGCGCCAACTGCCGCCACAACCATAATCCCCCAGCCAAATTAAATTTCAGCTTTAGGCTCTGGCGAGATTTCCAAAGGCGACGGCAGCCCCGTGCAAGGAATCGGAGATTAAGATGCTTGGGACCGACCCAGATCGCGTCATAGCCAAGCGCCTTGAGCGTTCCGTGTTTTCAGTGACGAAAAAGCGCCAAGCCCTTGGAATAAAGCGTTTGTCGCCGACACATTGAGCGGCAGGAGGATGAGGCAATCCGAATTGGCTAGACAAGTATCGAGGCTGAGGATTCGCCAACGTTATAGGTGACTTTAAAACACCCCGGAACGCGAAGTTCTCACTTGCGTTGTAATTTCGCAAATAGTCAAGGCGACATCACCGCTTTTGTCCTCAACGCCAAAACCGCTTACGGTTGACCGTCCGTTTCATCCGTTTTTGAACGAATTGGCTGGCTTCAAAACTGAAAAAAACGCTGGGACGAAGCTCTTGCTGCTGATTTCAAAATAAGTTTACTCCACCATTTTCCACTTCCTGCGGCAATCTGGGCGAAAATAGACTGGCCTTTTCGGTCACGCTTCAAAGGGTGAGGGAACAAAAGCTAAAGCCCCCTCACACAACGAAACCCGTTGTAGGTGTAGACGTAATACGCGGAGTCGTAGTTGCGGGCGGCGCACCGTGCGGCGTCGGCGTAGTAGTCCCAAATGCCGCCGCGCAAAACACGGTAGTTTCCCGTTGCTGGTCCTGTTGGATTATTAGTAGTCGGTTGACCATACGGCGTGCCGTACCAATCCCAACACCACTCGAAAACATTCCCGGCCATGTCGTAAAGTCCATAACCGTTCGCGGGAAACGTCCCCACCGGACTGGTCGCCGGTGATGCTGGTGTAGTTCCCCCAATGCTCCCAATCGCATTGTAGCCGCTCGGCCCTAAATCATAATTATAATCGGCGGTGTCTCCTTTGTAGTTGGCCTGACTTTCTCCGATTAGATTGCCCCACGGAAAACGTTGCCCACTCAGCCCGCCACGAGCCGCCTTCTCATACTCCGCTTCTGTGGGCAACCGATAGCCATTGGCAGCCCACTTCGCGTGGACAGCATCGACATCTCCTTCCGTATAAACCCGTGTCAACCCCGCATCCGTGTAATATATCGGCGTCAATCCCTCTTGTTGCGACCGCGCATTGCTCCACTTCACCACGTCATACCAATTGACCGTCTGCACCGGATTATCGGCTGTCTTGGCAGAACCAGCATCGTCAAAGGTGTAACCGTGACTCGTGGCGTAGGTATAAACCGCCGCCCATTGATTGGAACTCACCAGATTTGCGTCCATGTAAAATGCCGACACAATCACGTTCGTCGGGTCGGCGTCCGTGATGTCAGGGTCGTTCGTCGCGGAATTGTAGAAAGTGCTGCCAATGAAGTTTCCCATCAGGAACGAACCCGCCGGGATTAGCACCATGCCCATAGGATTGGTGGATTGGAGCAACCGGAAATAACCGGACGGTGCCGTGTTCGTCACCACTACCGCGTTGACCGCGACGGCGTCGCTCGCCGTCAACCAGTTGGGTGAAGCGAGATTGGTCGTCGTTTGCAACACATTATTCGTCGTGCCGCTCGTCGGCCAGTAAATGATGGATTGCGCACCCGCCGGGGCGATGCCCAGATTGGTGACTTGCGCCAGCGCAGAACGAACGCCAGCCAGCATGGCCAGCCCGATGAAACAATAGCCTAGTGTGATTCTCATAAAATGATCGGTTTGATTTTCATCATAACCCACGCTTAAGCGATTAACTGCCAGCGATGAACGTCGATTGGAGGCCGGGAGTCGAGCAAAAAATGGGCGTTCCGGTTAAATTTGGGCATCCTTCCTCACGAAATCGAACTGCCTATTACGCGTTCAACACAAATACGATTTTAGCGACTCTCCCCCTCGTCTCACGCTCGCCACCACCGTAGTCGAGCCGCCGGTAACATGGCTTCAGCTAGTAATCTTTACCGTCCGAGATACAATTCCGAATGCTCTAAATGTCTCTGCCAGTTCTCTGTGTATTTTACCGCGAGCGGAGCGTCCTGTATCACCAACAGGTTTTCGGCATTGTGTTCTTCCGCCGCTCTGGTGAAATTGAACGAACCGGTCAGCACTTCATACCCGTCGATCACCATGATTTTATTGTGGGCAATCGCGTGCTTGGCGTCGATGTAGGTCGGGATTCCGGCGTGGGCCACGAAATCAGCCGATGAATACTTCTCGGTGCGCTGGCTTCTGTCCAAGATGACTTTGACTTTCAACCCGCGCCTGTGAGCGTCAACAAGTGCTTTGGCAATCGGTGCGCTCGTGAAGGAATATGCCTGCACCAAGACGCTGCTGGTCGCGTGGTTGAGGGCGTTGACGACTGCTTCGGTGCAGCCACCTTGGGGCGAAAAGAAAACTTCGATGGTGGGTCGTTGTGGAGTGGCCGATGACGACGGAGAACCACCGGCCATGAGCACCATTGCCAAAATCACGGATTGAATGAAACGCTTCATATTCCGTGACGCTAAAGCAATAAGCCTCTCAGATCAAATCTCCGCAATTTCCGTCCAAAGCGTTTCCAAGTCTGGGTCGTTCAGCGCCATCAGTTTTACTGCTTTGGAGTCACTCAGATCGAAAGCGAATTCCAGCCATTCCCATGCCTCCTTGCGCTTTCCAAGTTGGCAGGCGTAACAGGCGAGGTTATATCGGATGACCCATTCTTTCGGAAAAAGGACAGCGGCTGGCACCAAAAGTTCTGCGGCCTCTTGGGTCCGTTTCAATTCATGGAGGGCGAATGAGCGTTGAAGCCAGCCAAATGAACGATTGGGGATTGCTTTGACCAAGGCATTTCCAATATCTACGCACTGCTCCCATTTCTTGGCCTTGGCGTAAATTCCCAACCGAATTGCCAGCACGTCCGGGTGGGCGCGGAGATCGGGGGTGATCTTTTCCAGTTCCTCGTTGGCCTCGATGTGGTTGCCCAGTTCGAGCCAGCCGATTGCGGCGGACACGTGAAAACTGTCCGGTGGGTCCAAGGATTTCACAGACTGATTCCTTACATGTTGCTGCAACTCAATTCGCCCTGCACTACAACCCATCCCCAAATCTCGCACGTTGACGCCAATTACTGCAAGCCAACAATTCAATTGCCCACGGTTCTACTCAGGCGTAAAAGAAATCGCATGACAATCGCCGACGCCATATTCAATTTGCAGCACCTCCAAAAACAGCATGGAGACATGCCGGTTTTGATTTCGGACGGTGTAAAAGAGTACGAGATCACAGAGTTCGGAGCCATGTGGAAAGCCAAAGATGGTGACCTAAATCAAATGGAGGGCCACGCAAAAATTAGCGTTAAGAACTCCGGCCCAAAAGTCATAGCGTATGCTCGCGACGGAAACGTGAGCCGCAACGCCCCGTATGCCCAAAAATTTGCGGGCTTAATTAAACTCATTGCTGAGGCAAAAAAAGACGGAAGCGAAGTCATGGTCATCGCGGAGCCTTGGGTGATTGGGGATGCGCACGAAGAACTCATTGAGAGTCTTTCGCGTCTGGCCGGGACGAACATCGGCTTAATTATTGTGCATCGCAAGAGGGTTGCGCTGAATAATCAAAACTAGGCGTTCACCAGTGCAAGACGGAACCATTATTCCAACGGGGAGTACTGTTTCGCGCTCCAAGCCGGGTGGACACGTTGCTTTGGTTCGGAAGACGTGGGCGACAGACCCTGAGGGTAAGGTCGAGGTGTTTAGCCTATGAGTTCTCCACTGCATCCTCGCCAATTTTCTGCGGCGGATTCGGCGCTGGGCTACGCTTGTGAAAGAGAGTTTTAAAACTTATGGCATGGACAAGAGCGAAGACGGCTTTGGCTGTGGCCGCAGCAGCTTTGGCGATTGGAACAACCGCTATTGTGGTGACCGATGCCGTGCGGGAGGCAAACAGTCGAACAAAGCAATTGCCCGACGGTTCGATTCTGGTGCTGAATCGCGTGTCCTTTGGCGGTACAAATGAGTTCACACACGGCAGGCTTGCGGAAAGGATTCTTGGAAACGCAATCCCCGCCAAGGGCATAAAGTTATGGTCGCTCCAACTTGCTAGACCCACCCGGCTGACATTTGACTGCCCACCGGGCAAGAGCGAGATGGTCGTCGAGTTCAAAGTCACCGGCCCAAATGCCGCGACTCAGCCGCTCGTGAAACCTGCTTTTTACCATGAGTTCCGATGTGTGATTCGCGGGGAGAGTGGTATCGAATACGTCCAAGATTTCTGGCCGGGTGAATTCCGGCAATACCCTGATGGCTATTTTGGCCTCATCATCGCCAGTCGGTATCCTCGCGAGTCTCGCAGGCTTTGGCTTCGGGTCGAACGTAGAGAAAAGCAGGACCAAGGAGGACCGTGGACGAGTGTGGCCGAGTTCAGCATTGAAAATCCCGTCCAGTCTGCGACACAAGCGTGGAGCGCCGATGGGGTAAATACCGCAAAGAAGATTGACGGGCTTGAAATCAGCTTGGGCCAAATCACGGTTGTAACCCAAGCTTACAGCGCAAGGGACATGTGGAATCATGTTGTCACGGTGCCGTTTCAAGTGAGAAGCAATGGGCTGACCTTCACCAACTGGAGTGCGACATACGTTCAGGTCGAAGACGCCAGCGGGAATTGGGATTACAATCTAGCTGGCCATCGAAGCCTCGACCCGCGCTATGTCTGGAAACTTGATGCGAATTTGGAACCTGAGTCGGATTTTCCACCGGAAAATCTGCTGACGGTGAATCTCCCCAAGCCATCGTCCGCAGTCACCGTAAATCTCATGAACATGCCGGTGACGATCTCTTGGGACGGGATTTACCTTGATGCGACTATGCCGACAAACCGAACGGACTTGGCGCTGAAATTCGTCTGTGTTACGGATGAACAGGGCCGAAGAACATCCAAATCAGGCAGCGGGAGTTGGAATCAACATTACTTCCGAGAAGGAAATTTCATGATGCGAGATAGCGGGATTTTCACGATGAGTGGTTTCCGCCTGACCACCGTAACTTTCGCCATCGTTCCCAATGTGCGTACGACTTTTTACGCCCAACCACAGCTTCTAAACGAACGGTTGGCTCGTTGAATGTTCGCCAGAAGCAGACCCCGAACTAAAGTCCTGACCGTCTGTGGTCGCAGCGCCATTTCGTGGGTGACGAACAGGCTGGGCCGTTGCACCATCAACGCCAGCGACACGACATGGGCCTGACCATCCATTACCAACTGGCGTCCACGGGTGACGATGCAAAAGCCCGCAAGCTGGTCCAGCAGCTTCGGCAGACGGCCCTCGACCTGCCAATCCAACACGTCGGCGAGATCGTCGAGTGCCGGGGCGACGAATGCAGTTGGAAGCAGCGAGCCGATGATGACCCGTTCCGCTGGCTGCTGATTCAGGCAGGTACCCATATCGCGCTGCCGGTGTCAGCGTCAGAAAAGCGCCGGGGCGTCCGGCGCGAAATGGATGTCCGACCCTTGCACGTGATCGCCTTTGAGACGGAGCCGGGCGACGGGTGCGAACAGGCCAACTTCGGGCTGTGCCAGTATCCTAGTGAGGTTTCACACCCTGAATTCGGAAAGCACCAGACGAAGCTGGAAGGCTGGTCGTGGCATTCTTTCTGCAAAACGCACTACGCGAGCGACCCCCGCTGCGGTGGCCTGCCCAATTTCGTGCGCTGCCACTTGGGCGTGGTCGCGCTCTTGGACGAGGCCCATAGGCTGGGCATTCTGGGAGCGGTCAGCGACGAGGGCGACTTCTGGGAGACGCGCAGTTTGGAGCGGTTGACCAAGGAGATCGGCCAGCAGAGCGCGATCTTGGCTGGCTTCCTCGGCGTGTTGAAGGACGCAATGAGTCAAGCGCCGGGCGGCGCGGACGCGGTGGAAGCGCCCATCGCGGCGTATCCAAATTTCGAGCACTTGGAGGCGGAGGGCCAGCGGCTGCTGCCGGAGCAGTTGAAAACGATGCTAAAGGCACTGGCGCGGTCCAGCCTGCTCCGGGGCGAGCCAAGCTGAGGCCGCCTAGCCGCAACGGAGTGAAGTCATTACTCTGGCCTAATGAGCGGTTTGGCCTCTGGTGGGAAATGAAGGCGGAATTGCGGAATTGCGAGGGAAAGAAACTTAAAAGCGAATGATTGGGCCATTGGCAAAATTCATTGACTGGTTGTCTATTCAGAAAGACTTCAGGCTAATGCCGCCGATAGATGGACAAAGTCTGAGGCTGGAAGAAGCACTCCATTTTCTGAAAGGAGCAGACTTCATTCCTGTCGAAAGCCAACCAGCGAGAGTTGAGTTCCATCCCCAAAAATCAGCACTGCACTTTCGATTTTCCACGCCGCGACAGAGCGGCTTCGCGGACAACAATGTCGTTTACGGCAGGTTTTACCGTTGCGCAGGGCGCTGGCAGGAACGTCCGGCGATCATTCTGCTGCATGGCGGCAACATGATGCGAGGCGGCAACGACTCTATCGGCTATCGGTTCAGGCAACCGTTCACCGCGCACTGTTGCAATCGTATGGGTTTCAACGCAATGACAGTGGAGTTGCCTTTCCACTTTCAACGCTATCCGCGCCAACAGGGGGCATTGAACAATCTGAATTACCTGCGGCTTGCCGAGGCGGCGGCACAGGCCGTCGCTGAAATTCGCGCCCTGATTGGCTGGCTGTTGCTCGAAGGTTGCCCTGCCGTAGCGTTGTGGGGCACCTCGATGGGCGGGCGGCTGGCGGGTTTGACTGTGTGCCATGATAATCGTTTGGCCGCCGTCGTCATGGCTGCTCCCGGCGTTCGGAGCAATCGCTCGTTCGCGGAACAGATCATTTGGCGGCGTGTTCGGGAGACGCTGCAAAGGCTGCGTGTGGAGGACGAAAAGTTGGATACGACCTCGTTGAATTTGGCCATGAGCCAGCCTGTCATACCCAAGGAAAACATATTGCTGATTGAAGCAGTCCACGATTTGTTTACACCGAAAGAACCCATTGAGGAACTTTGGCAAACGTGGGGACGGCCAGACATCTGGCGATTGTCGCACGGTCATATCAGCAAAAGCTTGGTGCCGGGTTTGACGGGCCGCATCCTTCGCTGGTTGTCGCCACGACTGAACGCGCCCGCCGCTCAGGCGCGACCAAACGACGCTGCCGGGTAATGCCGAGTCGGAGAGACAAAAAATGAGTGATTCCTTCGGCTTTCGAGAGAATCAGCCCGTTAACACGGCATTATTCAAAACTCGGCACAATATCCATTATGCCGAGCTCGGCATAAGGGATATTTCTTTTCGTGAAAGCGACATGGCTTTCAGGAAAGCATGGGTCCACTTCATCCTCAACTGTTACGGCGAAGGATCGCGACCCACACAGCAATACGGCCAAAGGCCATTGACTAAAATTCTCGCATTTGTGAACAAACACACGTTCCACCCTACTCGTGTTGTCGAAATCAACAACATCACGCTGGATGAATATGGTCGAACGGAATTTGCTCATCAAAGCCGGCCAAGGCCGCGCCACGCATTTCGGGTTGAAATCTCCGGAATCCTAATCTTCCGGCAACCTT
>DASYNM010000015.1:0-4192 GCA_036008545.1 Verrucomicrobiia bacterium | reverse complement strand
TCGTGCGGGTCATCAATCTCAAAAACGTCAACGCGGCGGAACTGGCCAAACAAATTGAGCCGCTTTATCAAAAGCTGACGGGCAAACAATCCAAGGAACTTATCGAAGTTTCGGCCAGCGAAACCGCCAACTCTTTGATGGTTCTTTCCAGCGCGGCCAATTTCAAGGAGATCGAGCAATTCGCCAGTTCGCTTGACACGACCGATGCGCAAGAAAAAGTAATGAGGACGTTTGATTTAAAAAACGCCGACGCACAGGACGTAGCCAAGCAATTGCAGGACTTGGGCAAGGACTCACAGAACAGTAACCCTTACCGCTTCTTTTTCTTCGGCGGCGGATCGGGCGAAAAAGATACCAAGAAGGTGAGCATCGTCGCCGATCGTCGCCGCAATGCCCTCCTGGTGCAGGCGCCGCCCGCAGCCATGGATGGCATCGCCCAAACGATTGCCGCGCTCGATGAACCGATCCCGGACAACAGCCTGGCGCCAAAAATTGTCCCCTTGGAAAACGTCAGCGCGGGCGACATTGAAGATGTGCTTAACGATCTGTTCCTGAAGAAAACGCAGCAGCGCCCTTATTATTACTTTGACGAAGACCCACAGCCGACGGTTGATCGTGACGTTGGACGCCTCTATGGCAAGGTCCGCATTACCAGCGAGTCGGCCGCCAACGCCCTCATCATCACCGCCAATTCGCAGGAAAACCTCGACGCCGTGATCGCGGTTGTGAAGGAGTTGGACAAGCCGTCGTCAGCGGGCGACACGACTTTCCATATCCGCCTCAATTTTGGCAACGCTCAAAAGATCGCCAACCGAATCAACATTCTTTTCGCCAAAAACGGCTCCCAAGCCCTGCGGCCTGTCAACCAGCAAAATCCAAACGGCCCCAACCCGCAACCGCAGCCACAGCAGCCGAACCAGCCAAACACACCGGTCGCGGATGACTTTTCCCTGGAGCAGGTGGTCAAGGAAGATCCCTATTATTCCTGGCTCGGCGGACCTCCGGACGCCACTGGACGAAACGGTTCGACCGACAAGACCACCGATCGTCCCGTGAGCGATTTGGTGGGAAGAGTGCGCGTCGTCCCCGACGAAGCCAGCAGTTCCATCCTGGTTACAGCCAACATTCACCTTTACGCCCAGGTCAGCAAAATGATCGAGGAGATGGACGTGCCGCCCGCGCAGGTGTTGGTCGATGCCCGGCTGGTCCAAGTTTCCGCGGATTATCTGGATCAGATCGGAGTGCGCTTTTCTCCAAACGGCAGCCAGGTCTTTTCAGGCGCCGACTATCAAAATTCTCTCATGCCGAGCCTGTCGGGCACTTATACAAAGGGATTTGGCAACAACACCACCGTTAACGGCACTGGTGGCGCCGGCTCTAACGGTGTCTCCAGTATAGCCTCGGCCCTGACCAGTATGCGTTCCGGCGTCCTTAGCGGTAACATCAACGTGGATTTCCTGATCCAGTTTCTGCAGGAAAAGGCCGATGCCACGGTTTTGTCCGAGCCGCAACTCACCATTTCCGACAATGACATGGGCAAACTCTTCGTCGGCAAATCGATCCCAATCGAAACCGGCACTGTGAACCCATCCGTCGGAGGAAGTTCGCAAACTTTCATTTACAGGAATGTCGGAGTCATAGTCGAGGTCGAACCTCATATCAACGACACCGGCGACGTGCAATTGCGGGTGCGCGCGGAGTCCTCCACCATCGACCCGGCTCAAATCAACTCCCAGACCGTGATCGACTCCGCCCAATTCCGTACCGAACTCACAGCCAAAGCCGGCGAGACGTTGGTGCTGGGCGGGATCATCCAAAAGCAAATCAGCGATACGACCTACAAATTCCCCATTCTGGGCGACATTCCCGGGTTGAAATATATCTTCAGCAAACGGGATAAGTCAGTCAACCGCACTGAACTCCTGGTCTTCCTCCGTCCCAAGGTGGTGCGTACCCCAGAGCAAGCCCGGGAGCTGCTCGAAGCCGCCAGAAAGTCGATGCCGCTGATTCAAGAATATGAGAAAAACGAAACGAAAAGCTCTTCCAAAAACGCCAAAACGCAGTGAGACCGCCGAAACGCGCGGAGACGCAAACAGGCGGAATGCGCGCAAGCGATTAATGTTGGCGGATCCGCGCCCGCGCGGTAAAAAGATCGCAGGTAAATCAATTCATGAGCGTCACCATGAAATCCTCACGAATCGCTTTCTGTCTGGCGGCTTTGCTCGCGTGGTCTAGCTTCGCCGTCGATTCTCCAAGCCCCACCGCGCCGCCAGGGCTGCCGGCCGGCGCCAAGTTTCTGCCTAACATCAAATATGTCGCTGGTGGCAGCGAACGCCAGGAGTTGGACCTCTACCTTCCAGCCACCGGCACCAATTGGCCGCTCATCGTTTGGATTCACGGCGGCGGATGGACTGAAGGCAGCAAGGAAAACCCGCCCGGCCTCAGATTCTTGATCCATGGTTTCGCCCTGGCCAGCCTCAATTATCGACTCAGCCAGGACGCCATTTTTCCCGCCCAATTACTCGACTGCAAATCGGCCATTCGATGGTTGCGCGCGCACGCGGCGGAAAATGGCATCGACCCCAACCATATCGGTGTTTGGGGCGCTTCGGCTGGCGGCCATCTTGTCGCCCTGCTCGGCACCACGGGCGACGTAAAAGAATTCGATCAGGGCGAAAATGTCGGCGTTTCCAGCCGCGTCGAAGCCGTCTGCGATTGGTTCGGGCCAACCGATCTTGTCCAGCTTGCCAAGTCTTTCGCCACCAATAAGCAAGACGAGGCTGATTCGCCGCCCTCCCGCCTGATCGGTGGCGCGGTATCTCAGAACATCGAAAAAGCAGAGCGTGCCAATCCCATCCATTACATCACCAAGGACGATCCGCCGTTCTTGATTATGCACGGCGACAAAGACCCGGTGGTGCCGCTGGAGCAAAGCCAATTGCTGGCCGCGGCGCTGCAAAAGGCGAGCGTGCCGGTGACTCTGCGCGTCGTGCCTGGCGGCGAACATGGAGGCGCGGCCTTTCGCGAGCGGGAAGAATTGGACTTGCTCTATGATTTTTTTGTCAAATACCTGAAATAGCCACTTCGGCGCAGTTGCTGACACCAGAACGTAACAATAAATCTGTTTACGACGTTGATTCCAGCCGTTAAAAAGCTGGCGCTATGTTTTCCCTCCAAAAACTACTCGGCCAGGAGGACAAGTTCTTCAACCTCCTGGAAGCCAGCGCGCAGGAAGCGCGCACCAGCGTGGACGCTCTGGTCAAACTCATCGCCAAGCCGGATCAATCCACTCTCTCTTACGAGTTCGTCGAGTCGCGCCGCAAGGAGAAGGAGTTGCGCGGGCAAATCAGCGAAGCGGTTTATACCACTTTCGTCACCGCCCTGGAACGCGAGGACATTGAGAGCCTGGCCAATGCCCTCTACAAAATTCCCAAGACGGTGGAAAAGTTCGGCGCCCGCCTTCTCCTGACCCCGCAGCATGTTCAGGGCGTCGATTTCACCAAGCAAATCAATCTGTTGGCGGACGCGACCGCGACCGTCCAAGAGATGGTGCAGGGCCTTCGCCAAGGGCTGAAGCTCGAGGAAGTTCGCCGCCTGAACGACAAAATGCAATATCTGGAAGGCGAAGCCGACAAGGAGATGATGGAGTTGCTGCGCAATTTGTTTTCGGGCAAGCACGAACCCATCACCGTCATCGTGCGCAAGGACCTCTACGAGTTGCTCGAAAAAATTATCGACCGTTGCCGGGACGTGGGCAACGTTATTTCCAATATCGCCCTGAAAAACTCCTGAACCGCCATGACACTCATCGTGACGGTCCTCGTGGTCGCGCTCGCCTTTGAGTACATCAACGGATTTCACGACACAGCCAATTCCATAGCGACCGTCGTCTCCACCAAGGTGCTGACACCGCGCCAGGCGGTGATGTTGGCAGCTTGCACGAATCTTTTCGGCGCCCTGTTGGGCACAGCCGTGGCCAAGACTATCACTAGTGGCCTTGTTGATGCAGGGGTAGTCGCAATCACGTCGGACATCATCGTCTGCGCGTTGCTGGGAGCCATTATCTGGAATTTGATTACGTGGTGGCACGGCTTGCCCTCGAGTTCGAGTCATGGACTGATCGGTGGGCTGTGCGGCGCGGCGCTGGCGGCTGCGCACAACCGCTGGAACGTGATCATCTGGTCGCAACCCA
>DASYNM010000014.1:0-12021 GCA_036008545.1 Verrucomicrobiia bacterium | reverse complement strand
AATTCTGCTGCTGCTGCTGACCATTTTTGCGACGGTCCTGTCCTGGCATGAGCCTTTCACCCGGCACGCAGGCGAATATTTCGCGCTGCTTCTTCTGGCCGCGACGGGGCTGATGCTCCTCATCAGCTCGGACAACCTGCTGATGATATTCATCGCGTTGGAACTATTGAGCACCTCGCTCTACGCGCTGGCCGCTTTCGCCAAGGGAAGCCTGGCTTCGTCCGAGGCGGCTTTGAAATACTTTCTCTTCGGAGGAATGTCTGCGGCCTTCACGCTTTTTGGCATCAGCTTGATTTATGGCATCGCGGGCGACATCCAATTGGGCATCATCGAGACGCGGCTGCGCGGACACGCCGTCGAACCAGTTTTCTACGTGGCCTTGGTTATGACGCTGGTCGGATTTGCCTTCAAGCTGGCCACGGCGCCGTTCCATCTTTGGGCGCCGGACGTTTACGAAGGCGCGCCGACGCCGGTGGCGTCCTTCATCGCTTCCGGCTCAAAGGTGGCGAGCTTTTTTGTGCTCGCCCGGATTCTTCTAAGCGCGTTTCCCGCAGAGCGAGGCACCGCTTCCTTTGGTAGTTACCTGCCGGGCTGGGCGCCGGTGTTGATGGTCCTGGCCGCGCTTTCCATGCTGGCTGGCAACGTGGCTGCGATCGTGCAAACGAACGTGAAGCGATTGCTGGCCTATTCCGCCATCGCCCACGCCGGCTACGCGTTGTTGGCCTTGCTGGCCGACCAGCGTCGCGCGCTGTCCGCGCTGCTCTTTTACACGATCACCTACGCGTTCACCGTTCTGGGCGCGTTTGCCGTGGTGAGCGTGGTGGAAAGCAGCGGCCGCAAAGCCACGCTGGCGGATTTTGCCGGACTCAGCAAGCGAGCGCCGTTGATCTCGTTCTGCATGTTGGTTTTTATGTTGTCGTTGGCGGGCATTCCGCCGTTGTCCGGCTTTTTCGGCAAATTCTACCTGTTCACCGCCGCCGCAAGCGCGCTGCCCAAATTGAGCCTGCTCTGGCTGGTGGTGCTGGCTGTGGCCGCCAGTGCCGTTTCGCTCTATTACTATCTGCAAGTGCTCAAGCAGATTTACGCCGTCGCGCCTGCGCCAGGCTCGGCGTGGCCACGCCCGGCACTCTCGTCGAGCGTAGCCATCGTGCTGCTGGCAACGATTGTCATTGTGCTGGGTTGTGTCCCGGATTTGCTGCTGGGCAAAATTTCTGAGCTGCTGAAATCCAATCCGTTCTAAACCTGTTGCTTTCCGGCAAAAGGAGGGCAAATTGGCTTGGGGTATGCTTCCAATGTGGTGATGTGTTGCTTTTATTTTGCCAATGACGCGGGCGGACGCGGCCAAGTCGGCGCTGCCCGTTCTCGCTTTCTTCCTTCTTCCCTCTTCCTTTGGATTTGCCTTTTGCTGTTCGCTCTCGCTGGCTCTGCCAGCCGCGCAGCCGATACAAACGGCCCGACCATCCAACTTCATTGCGGGCAGGAGGCTTCCGCCGCCAACCCGGTGGGCGATTTCATGTACTTCGTCCCGCTCATCTCGCGCGATCCGGTGTCGAGTCTCACCAGCGCCGGTTGCACACAATCGGTGCGCATTCTTTCGGCCAAGCGCCACTTCTCCAAACATTCCTTCACGGTCGAATGTGAAGTCGAGCTGTCCGGAGACGGCTGGCAACAGAGCGTCTTCGATCTGGCTCCCTTCCTCCGGCGGCGTGAGAGTCAACCGCAGAAAGACGGCTCCCTCGGCCGTCACCTCAAATCCATCGACGTCCAGGGCGCGGGCGCCATTACGGTTGAGGTCGAAGGCTCTGTCAGCAACGAAGTAGCGACCGTGCGGGAGGTGCGGCTGCGCTTCAACGCCCACGGCCACGCCAGTCCCATCTGGATCAATATGTGTGAAATTCGGCGTGTCAACGGCGATGTCAAGTCGGCCGATGAAACCATCGCGCGGGTTAACACCCTGACCTTTCGCCGCCAGCCCGGGCCGCCCACCATGGAAGTCACCATTGCTTCCGTCAAACATAAGGATGCGGGCGATGGATTCTGGCAGAATCTCAAAGGCCGCCTGGCTGGCACCGCCGTCAATCTGTTCCTCGATCCGTTCACGATAGAAGAGGCCGGGCATCAGGCGATGCTGGACTTCGGCCAGGCCCTGGTTTCCGGCGCACCTACCTTCACGTTCCCGCGCGCACAGAATTTGCAGGCCAACAACGTCCCTTGAGCGTTCAACGCCCGGCGGTATCAGGGTTAGAGGAAATTCGAAGTCTTGCGACCGGCTCGCCGCTGGCTTGGGCGAAGCGCACGCAAAACCCCCAGCCTTGGTTGAACTGCGTTACTTTGAGCAGCAGAGTGTTCCAACCCCCTTTCAAGGTGACATCCACTCCGTCCGAGCCGGGCTCCAAAGCGCGGGCGACGTTATTGGCATGGACGATGCGGTCGTTGAGCCAGACCTTGACGCCGTCGTCGCTGCCAATTTCCATGCGGACGTTTTGCTGCGTGGCAGAATGGATCCAAGTCCGGGCGTAGGCCACCCTTTGTTCACCGCCGAGGGCTTGCAAAAGGTCCATGTTCCAAGGCTCGGTCGCATTGGCGCTGGCGGCCAGGTCTTGCCAGTGGACTGAGGCCGATTCTCCGGTTTCCGGAGCAAAGGGAATATCGAACAACTCGGAATAATTTTTGCCCTTTTGTTGATACGGGCCGGCTACTTGCCATTGCGTCACGAAGCCGGACATTTTCCAGATTTTTTTTCGCGCCTCCATTGCGGTAACCTGGATGACAGGATCGTTGACGACGTCCAGGACTTTGGTCAGCGCCGAACGAGCTGCATCGGGCTGGGTGGCCGCGAGGGACCCGGCGATCGCAATGACCGATTGCGCCGCTTCCGCCCGCACCGCTTGGTCATCAAGCATGGCTGCGGCCAGTTCCAGAGCCTGCCGGTCCGGGATCGGGGTCAGGCCGGAGAGGACCAGGCGTTTTTCCGGCGCTTCCAACGGCTTGTCAAGTATCGTTTTGAAGGCGGCCAGTTTTTGGTCATTGGAAAGTTTCACCCCTTCCTCCTGCGTGGCCAGCCGGACGCAACCGCGAATAGCCAGCAACCGTGTCTTTCCGCCGCCGCTGCTCGCCAATTGAAGCAGGTCGGGCATCAGTTCGCCATCGCGCGTGTCGCACACGTCCCGCCGCGCGGCCTCTCGCACGCGGGCTTCGGAGTCCTGCAGCGCGTCGCGCAAGGCCTCGCGCACCGGCGCCTCGGCCAAACCCGAGCAAACCGGGAGCAGAGCCAGCCTCGCCGGCAGCGGCCCGTTGCGCACTGCCTCGACCAAAGCCTGCACGTCGCAATGACCGCTTCGCGCCTCGATGCGTTGGCAAGTTGAACCGAGCGCGTCGGCTGCTTCGGAACGGGCGTCATCAGTGGTGGCTTGGACGGCCAATTGCACAAGATCGGGCAGTTGGGCCGGACCGGCCAGCAGCGCCAGTGCTTGCAACGCGCTGGCGCGCATTCCCTCGTCTTGACTGCGCGCCATTTCTAATAGCCTCGGCACAGCGGACGCATCGCCACGGTCGCCCAAGGCGCGGATCAACTCCGGTTTGACCGCCGCTGAAGCCGTCGTGAACGCCTTCAACAAGGTCAGCGTGACTTCTCCACGCCGCAGGTTCACCAAAGCCTGACGGGCGGCGATTTTTTCCTGACCGGCTGCCGTTGCCGCTTTTCCTGCGAGCAGAACCGCGACTGAGCCGTCACCCAAATCGCCCAATGCGTTGATAGCTGCCAGGCGGACGTCGGGATCGGAACTGTCGGCCATTTTCGCCACCGCTTGCAGGGCGGACGGGTCTCCCCTGCGATCTAGGCAGTCCAACAAAGCGATTTGCACAGGCACCTGAACTTTGGGCAGCAGATCCGCCAGCGCCTTTGTTGCGTCCGATCCCTCCATTTGGGCGGCCACTTGCAAGGCGGCTCCCTGTTCAGCGGGATCGTGGCCGACAATGGCCTGGACCATAAGCGAAATTCCACCCCTGTCGGAGGCGAGAATTACGCCGCGGAAAATGGCTTGGCGGGCACCTTCGGTTTTGCTGAAACGCGAGAGGCTTTGGAAAATTTTCAAGGCGGCAGTGCGATCGCCTTCTGTCAATAACTTGTTTGCACACGCCATCAGTCCGTCAAATTCGGCGTCACGGAGCGCGCCCGAAAGGGAATGGGGCCAGGCGCCTTGCAAGGCATCAATAGCCTGCCGCTCGCCTATCCGGCCCAAGGCCATCGCCGCAGCGCACGCGACGTTGGTGTTGGCCCCGGAGAGCAACTTGCCCAAGGCGGGCACCGCGACGGTGTCCTGGCCCACGGCCAGCGAATTGATCACGCCGATCTGATTGGAGCCGGACGTTTTAGCCAGCGCCTGCAGCAGCGCCGCTTCGGCCTCCGGGCCGGGCATTGATTCCAGAGCGTAACGGGCGGAGTGCGAGAGCTGCTCGTCAGTCAGTAACGCCGCCAGCGCCGGTACGCATCGAGCGGTGCCGATCCATTTTAGCCGAGCGCAGGCCGCGTCTTTTTCCGCCAACGAGTGCTCCGATTGCAGGATGGCCACTTGCTGGTCTTCGTCGCCAGCCGCAGTGTCTGGCGCGGACCATGACGTGAGCGCCGAGGCCAATAGGGAAAGAACAAGCGGGAAGACTCGTTTCATATCACACGTTCCAAGGAGGGCGGCGGGCAAAGGTCAACAGGCGGTTGGCTTCATCATCGTCGGGGAACCGTTCGGCCACCGGGTCATATTTGAGAGGTCGCTTCAATTGCTTGACAATGCCGCCGAGCAACAAGGCGCTGGCCGAACGCTGGGCGACTTCGGCGGGGCAGATGGTCGGCTGCCGGGTGCGGACGCATCGCAGGAAGTTTCCCGAGTGGCTGTCGCTGTGGTAAAGATGAACTTCGTTCGGACGCAAAGGGTCCTGCACCAAATCCGGGGGGTCTGAAACCAAATTGTCGCGGTCCACGGCGATGCGCCCGGCCGTACCGACAAAGCACGCGCCGCCGTCGCCGCCCGTCGGTTCGCCAGGATACGGTTTGCCATAGACCACAACGCCGCTCGCGTATTTGTAGCACGAAACGCCATCCTCCATGAATAGTTCCACCGGCCCGGTGTGATCTGCGTCAGCCGCCCACTGCACGATGTCGTAGTGATGCTGGCCCCAATTCAACTCCCCGATGTCGAAGCGATGGGCGCCCACATTTCCGTCATACGGAAACCACGGCATCGGCCCCAGATAGAGGTCCCAATCCAACGAGTCCGGCACAGGCTTGCCGGGGCCGAAGCGCGTCGGCCAAAAAATGGCGCCGCCATCGCGATAGGCATAAATGGATTGCAATTTCCCGATGCGTCCGCTGCGGACAAATTCGCACGCCAGGCGGAACTTGCCGCCGTACTCGCTGCGTTGTTGCGTGCCCGCCTGGTAAACGCGCCCGTAACGCTTGATTGCCGCGAGCATTTGCTGGCTCTCCGCAATGGTGACGGCCGACGGCTTCTCGCAATACATATCCTTGCCCGCCTGCGCAGCCATCACGGCCATCGTGGCGTGCCAATGCGCGGGGCTGGCGATCAAAACCGCGTCAATATCCGCGCGATCCAGGACCTCTCGGAAATCGGTGTACGGTTTGCACGGCGTGAATTTTTCGCCATAGACTTCGCGGTAATGTTCGTTGACTTTTTGGCTGGTCATCTCGCGGCGTTCGCGGCGGATATCGCACGTGGCCAGCACTTGCACGTCTTTTCGCGCCGTGTAGCCGCCGGTCAGATAAGTCCACGCGCCGCCCAGCAAATGCCCTGTCCCCTGACCTCCCACGCCGATGAACCCCATCGTGATCCGTTCGCTGGGCGCCATGGCTCCGGCGCGTCCCAGCGCGGAAGCAGGAATGAACGTGGGCATGGCCAGAGCCGAGGCGAGCGCGGTGCCCGTTTGACGCAAGAATTTTCGCCGACCGATGAATTTCCGAGTGCTCATGCGTTGAGAATGTCGATATAGCCATACGTCCCCTCTCCTTTATCCGTCAAGCGGCAATCAACTTCACAAAAAATAAAGAAAAAGAAAAATTCCCGCTTGACATACATAGCATCGCAATGTATTATGCCGGCATGATTGAAAAAGAACTGGTGGCCGCCTCGACCGAACCTTTGATTCTGTCCATTCTGACAAAGGGCGAAAGCTACGGTTACGAACTCATTCAGGAGGTCAAGCGGCTGTCCGGCGATAAAATCCAATGGACGGACGGGATGCTCTACCCTGTGTTGCATAGGATGGAGGACGCGGGCTGGATCAAATCGCGCTGGGTGGAGGTGGAGAGCGGGCGCAAGCGCAAATACTACTCCATTAAAAAGGACGGCCACCAGGCTCTCAAGGAAAAGCGCGAACAGTGGACGGTGATTTCGTCGGTTCTTGGCGGTCTTTGGAAAGGACAACATGTTTAATCTCGAACAATCCATCGCGGAATGGCGACGGCAGATGCTGGCCGCCGGACTTAAAAGCCCCACACCGCTCAATGAGCTGGAGAGCCATTTGCGAGAGGATATGCGCGGCCTCCTGGCAACGACCGAGGCGGAGGCCCTGGCGTTCCAACTCGCTGTCTTGCGATTGGGGAACCCCGGCCCATTGCGCACAGAGTTCAACAAATTGGAGAGCACGGCGTGCTGGCCGGCGAGGATGGGCTATTGGCTGTATGCGGGCGCGATGATCTTGATGGCCGCTTTCATATACATGTCAAGCTGGCTATATTTCGGGGCGGGGAAAATGGGGTTGCTTCCGCATCCATTCCTTCTGTATGCGCATGTTGTCAGTTTGACGGCGGGTTATTGCGCGGCGTTCTTTGCGGGCTGCCTCGGCATTTGCTACGTCTGTTACCGGTTTCTCCACACGCTGTCGCCGGCCCGAGAGCAATCGCTGGATAGCGCTGCACGCTTGTTCGCTTACCTTGCCACTGGACTGACCTTTGTAGGAATAAGCCTCGGACTGATCTGGACCAAGCGACAGTTCGGCGGTCATTTCGCGGGGGACTTGCGCGAATTTGCGTCCATCTGCGCCTTTGTCTGGCTGGTGGCCTTGTGCGTGACGCGGCGAATTAGCCGGGTAACGGGGCGCGCCAGGATGTTGATGTGCATTGCAGGTAATGTCATTGTCAGCCTGGCTTGGTTCGGCCCTTTTGTGTTGATTCACGGGACGGCCGGCTATTGGCCTCTGGCAATCTTTCTGGGGATGAATCTCATTTTTCTGGTGATGGGTATGGCACCCGTTTTGGAACGCGCGGAATCGTAAGAAGGGAAGCTCCCCTTCGTCATTGTTCGGCAGGAGGATCAGTATCCAAGCGCGGCGCGGAAAGCAGGGTCCCAAATGACATCCGGCACCGCTGGGCCGCCCGGGAAGGCTTCGATGCCGTCGGGAAAATTCGAGTAGTTCGTCAGGTAGTAATCTTTGTAGTAGGCGGAGTGTCCATCGCAAAAAGCCAGCACCGCCCCTTTGGTGTGCCGAGAGGCCAGCGATTTGAAGCGGTCTCCTGGATTTTCTGAATTGTAGAGTGGACTGCCATTGTCAATCTCGGTCTGGGGATTGAAGCACTGATCGAAGAGCAAAACGGTGGCGCTCGGTTTGGGGAGGTTGCTTATCTTTGGCATCTGCGGGTAATCGTACGTCTGTCCCTGCGTCGTAGGGGTGGCGGTTCCAACTTTTTTATTCAAGTCGATGGGTTGTGCATAGGCGAAGAAGCCCCACACACCCGGCGGTGTTTCCCCAGCCAGCATCGCCACTTGAGAATCGGTCATGGTCGCGGATGGGCAGAACCAGACCGGGCTGGCCGCTCGGCCCGGAAACGGCATATAGTTCTGTGGCGTGTTGAGGTCAGGCAGCCCTGTGATGTAATTTCTGTGCGCATCGCTGTAAGAGGCCAGGTTCCTAGACGCCATATAAGGGGGCAGCACATTGAACCATGCTGTAGGGTCATCGGGGCCGCCCTCGACACCCACGCCGGTGCCTCCGTTGTAATCTCCGTCTGACCCCATCCCATCTGTCGGCAGGGTGTCCTTATTATCTCCGATATACATCTGCTGGGCCAATCCCCACTGTCGTAGATTGGAGAGACAAACGCCTTGCTGGGCTTTTGACTTGGCAAGGGACAAAGCGGGCAAAAGCATGGCCGCCAGGATGGCGATGATGGCAATAACTACCAGCAACTCAATCAAGGTAAAGCCGCGCTTTTTCACGTTTGTCATCGTAGCCGAGAGGCGTCCCTCGCGCAAGCGCGATTGGACGCAAATCGGTTGTAATAGAGTAGCTTCATTTTTCGCATCACGGACTAACCACCTCGAAATACATCGCCGGAGTATTGCTCGAGATGGGGGCCGTGTACGCTCCACTTGTGTTGCTGAACCAAAGCCCACCCGGCACAGGCGTCCAAGGGCCCTCCAGATCGGTCGCAGACAAGACGCTGTAAGTATAAGAAGCGGCAACGGCCGTCCACGTCAGGGAAATGTTGGTGCTTGACAGCGTCGCCGTCAAATTTGTCACCGGCGGAGGCGGAGCGGTCACAATATCGTTCCCCGCCGTCACCATGATTTCGTAGGTCGTGTCGAACTGGTCGTAAGGGCCGGTGATACTGTAAGCAAAGCTGGGGATCGTTTGGCCTATGACGTCAGGTCCATCGCTTTCACCGACGTAGATGTCGTAGGACTGTCCGGCAGAATTGGTGACTTCGTAGCTTCCTTCATTCTCGAACGTAGCTCCTGCATTTACGAAATAAACATTGGTAAACGTGCCGAGTGATCCTTGGTAAACCAATGAAGACAAGCCCGGATTGGCCGTGGCAAAACCAAACGGAATGAGGTTTGGCGCGTAGGGCAAGGGACTGTTTTCGCCGTTGGTGCTCACGACAGAATAAGGCTCGGCAGGATTACCGGCGGACCCGTCCATTTCCAAGGCATCATCGAAAATATCGACAATCCCCGACACGCTGACAACATCCCCCAAATGCGGGCGAAAGGTTGGATCCTCGACAAAGAACTCGATTCCGGCCGTGCTGTCTTGAATCCAATACTCTGCATAGGTGGCGCTTTCCAAGTTTGTGAACTCGGTGACAACGCCTGTCACCTGATACACGGTGGTCGAGTTAGACGCGGGCACAGTGATGATCGGCGCCGCCGACGTTACCTGCAAACTGCGGAGAAAGGCTATGTTAGTGACCACGGGGCCGTTCACGGTCAGTACGGCGTTGGAACTGGTGGCGCTCGGCGCCGCGCCGCCTGTTGCGGTCACGGAATAAGTGGTGCCTGACAAATTAGTCGAAACCCTCGTCAGGGTGTAGCTGGAACCTGTGGCACCGTTCGGTGAGCCGTCCGTATTCCATTGGTAGGTTATCGGCCCGGTGCCGACTGCCTCAGCCGTGAAAGTCACGGTACTGCCCAGCGAAGTCGTGGTGCTGATCGGCTGCAGTACGAACATCGGCGGGGTGGGAGTCGCGTTCACTGAAACAACCGCCACGGAACTGGTCACCGCCCCGGCCTCATTGGAGACGACCACGAAATAACTGCCGGAATTGGTGGCGTCAAGATAGCTGAAGTTCAGCATGGTCGAAGCGGAACCCGTGAAGTTAGTAGTATCACTCAATTCGTTGGTCGCGCCATTTGCAATTTGATACCAACCGTACGTCAGGTCGATGCCTGAAGCGGCGACTTCCAGCAAGCCGGGGTTTCCGACGTAGTTGGTCAGCCCTGGCGTCAGGAGGCCGATAACTGGAGTAGTGGGAGTGATGCCTGCTGTCACGGCGGCAAAGCCGGAGCCCGCGCCGCTCCAATCATAAGAGACCTCCAGATTGTCCATCTCCAAAATGCCCACGTTGGCGGCCTCGCGCAGGCCGTAGGCAGCCATCGGCAGGTCTTGTGGGCTGAACGGATCCGAAGTGATGGCGGAAGCCAGAGGACTTGGCGCACCAAACGGGGCATACACCTGGCTGTAATTGGTTTGATTCGGGTTCACGGCTAATTGGCAGAACCCGTTGACCATGTCATAGTACTCGACCACCTGGTAATCAATGCCGGGCGCCATGTCTAATTCCACAACTGCGCTCGCAGCAGTTTGGTCATTGGCGATGCCGAGGCGATAAGTGCCGGGGTAGGCTACAGCCGGCAGATCCGGCGTATAAGCAGGATTGTTCGAGGTCAAGGCAATGATTCTTCCATAGAAACCGAAGTTGGTGGTTTCAAAATGGGCGAAATAGGTGCCGCTCGAAGTGCCCGGAAGAGTGGTCAAGTTGACGATGAAACTTGCCCACATGATCGTGTTGCTTTGAGGCGCCGTGTAAAGGCTCTGCGCGAAAGCAGTGCCCTTGGTCGTGTTGGTTTCAGCGATCTGGACACGGTCATCGAGAACCAGAATCGGACTCGTGCCACTGATCTCCTTCCATGGCGACCCGAGATCGCCGAAGAGATCGCCGTCGGGATAAGTGAAGGCGTCGTCGAGGATTAGCGGTGTGTAGGAGACGACGGTTGGTCCGTTGGTCACGGACGCGCCTAGCGCATTGGAAATAATGACGGAATAAGAGGCTGCGGCATTTGTGGCACTGCCGACGGCGCTGTAGGTGGACGAATTAGCGCCGGCGATGGCTACGCCATTGGAGAGCCATTGATAAGTCAAACCCGTGCCGATGGCCGTGACGGAGAGAGTGACATTGCCAGAACCTGGAAGGTTGGTCGCTCCGATCACGTTGGTGATGACCACCGGATCATTGACCAGTAGCACTCCCGGCCCGCCGCTGGCGCTCCCGATGCTGTTGGTAATAAAAACTTCGTAACTGCCGTCATTAGTTGCGAAGGCGTTGCTAATGGTTAGAGTAGCGGTCGAAGAGCCGCTTATCGTGCTCGCACCGAAGGGCCCGTCCGTCAACGGCGTTCCGTTCAGGGACCATCCATACGTAACAGAATTCGTCGCGCCCACAAAAGTTGCGTTATAGACGGCCGTGGAATCGGCGTCAACGGTTTGACTGGCGGGCGTCACCACAATATTGATCGGAGGTCCAGGAGGATTGATCGTCGCGATGGCGTTGCTGCTGTCGGCGCTGCCGTAAGAGTTGGCCACGATTGCGTAAAATTCCGAACCGGATTCGTTGGTGTCCGAATTGACCAAATTGAAAGTCGAATTCGTGGCGCCGGGGATGGCCACAAAATTAGTATTGGCCACGCTGTTGGAATACCATTGGTAAGTCAACGTCGGCGAGCCCGTGGCTGCAACAGAAAACGATATCGTTTGCCCGGCGTCATTAGTTACGGACTCGGGCTGGCTCGTAATAATAGGATACGCTCCCGGCACAAACCGCACGCCACGGTAAGTATTGGTGCTGGTGCCGGAAGTATTACCGAGCGCAAGAGTAATCACAGTATCCACACCGTCGGCGTTCGTGTCTTGAAAACTCACAAGGCGATTGGTGATGGTCTCCCCAGACGTCGCATAAACCACGGGCGGGTTCTGGCTCCAGTCAGCCGTCACGCTTGTCGCGCTCTGGCTGAAAGCTTTGGTGGTGGGCCCTTGGGCATTGGTGAGCGAAATAGTATAATTGGAAACCCACCCGCTCCCGCTATTGGTGAATTTTACGATGCCGTTGTCATTATCGGCCAGATAGGCAATGGTGCCGGCCGGATTGATGGCCAGATCATACGCAAACGCACCGCCTCCCGTGGCGCTTGCTTCCGGAAATAGATTGGTGACACCGGTGCCGCTCTGCGGAAGAGCGCCCGCAATATTGGAAATGAGAAAGGCGCCCGTCCTGAAGGTGCCTAAGGCGCTGTTGGAAGCTTCGCCGATAGCATACATTTGGTAGGTGCCCGCAACGTTGAATAGAGCAACCTCTCTCAAAGAGCTGCTAAACACATTGGTTACTACTTGGTTAGTGGCTCCAGCCGTCGCAGTGCCGACGTACGCGATCTCGTTTAATCCCACTGGCACGGAAGCAGACGGAGTGGGGCCGGTGCCGCACATCCAGAAATTCGTTCCGTCAGACACGGCGCTGGT
>DASYNM010000013.1:0-7081 GCA_036008545.1 Verrucomicrobiia bacterium | reverse complement strand
AGTGTTCCGGGTTCGATTATACGTTTAGCCCCAACAACACCATTCTGGCTCAAACAAATTTGGGTCCTTACACCAATCCTGACCGAGATCGCTACGCCTCCGGTGACCCGACCGTGCCAGCCTGCAAGTCCTGGTGTCCCTCTCCCAACTATGGATTTGCCTTCGCCACCATCCATAAGACCGAGGCGTCTTGGGACGATGGCACGCCGGCCTTTTTTGGCGCCGCTTACGTGCAACTTGATCCTAGCGCCAGCAGCGACAGTTTCGACATGATCGGCGGCCATTTCCGCGGCGGCCAGGCTTATACCCGAACGACCAAGCTGGTGGTCGGGGAGAGCTTGCCGGGTCCGGATGGAGAGGGTGGCAACGGTCCCATCTACCGGGCCGCCATCGCGCATTCGCTGGCCTATTTCCCTTATGTTCAAGGATGGAAGGCAGGCTACTTTGATGACGATAACTTCAGCGCGAGTATTTCCGGCACCGGTGGCGTTCCGATGTGGAAACATGGCAATGGATGGGGATTGCACAGCGGCACGGCCGTTAGTGGCATCACCAACGGCTACAATCAAGCCACCTACAATTCCCCTGCGGAATTGTTGACTTGGCTGGACGCCTCTAACGGCGTCTATGACGGTCTTGCTGAATTGACCCTGCCGGGTGTTAACTCGGTGACCGACGGTATGCTCTTCACCGTGGGCAACGATGAAAACAACAGTCTTCGCGGGCCCTCGGCCAACAATGCCGCTCTCCCCGATGGTTCCGGTTGGTACGTCGCCGTCCGTGACATCGACACCAGCAAAACCGATCCCACCGTTTATGCCACCGATGGCGGCAGCGATGCCGGTTCCAGTTTCTCGTTCCTTTACATTCCTTGGAACGCAAGTAACCTGATCGGAGGTCACATCCGCGGCACGAACGGTTCCACGATCATGGGAGCCGGCAACTTTACCATCAACCGACTGGGCACAGGCCGCTACGCGCTGACCATTCCCGGAAAGACGGACACCAACGGCATGTTGATGTTGCTCAATTCCGGTTATTTGGCCGATCAACCCGACGGCCTCACCAACGTCGTGGACAACAGCTTCCTTTCCTATGAATATGGCGGCACCAATGTTCCCGCCGACGCGTTCATCATCAGTTCGGTTTATATCGATGCTAGTTCAGGCGGCGAAGGCGTAGTCACTTTCCGGGACGCCGACTTCAACTTTGTCTGGGTGGACTTTGCGAACCCGCTTGCGCCGCCGAGCACGAGTCTGCCCGTAGTGAGCGTTGCTTCATTCACGAGCACAAACCTGACCATCTCCTGGAGCAATGGCCCTGGATTTATCCTGCAGTCAACGCCGTCGCTCTCGAGTCCAACGTGGACGGCGGTCTCGACGGGGACAAATAATCCAGCGGTCGTGCCCATCCTTCCGACGGGAAGCCAGTTCTTCCGTGTCGTCAGCCCATAGCGCGGCATTGTTCGACGCAATCACAGGACGCTACGTGCTGGGGATTAGCCAGAATCCAGCGTTCTGAGGTGATCTTTATCGGGGCGCCGATCCTTCGCCAGGACGGCTTAGAGAAAACGTAGGCGTTCGCGCACCCCCTCTCTTGGCGCTTCGCGTCCGTTCTCTTCCCGCCAAGCGGGGAGAGAATTAAAGAGAGCGGCCTTGGTGCATCAGCTACAGTTTTAGTTGAAGTGCGTTAAATCTTCACCTTGAATTCCTCGCCCTTTTTGAGCGAGCGGGCGAAGGCGGCCATCAGTTGCGGAATTTCCGCGAGGTCTTTCAGACTCACCACTTCCACCGGCGAGTGCATGTAACGGTTGGGCAGGCTGATCAGCGCGCTCGGGATGCCGCCGCGCGTCCAGAAAATGACGTCCGTGTCGGTGCCAGTGTTGTTGGAAGAGGCTTCGTGCTGCAGCTTGATCTTCTGACTCTTGGCCACGGCTTCCAAACGCGACACCACTTCGGGATGATTGCAGCCGCCGTGCGTGATGCTCGGACCTTTGCCCACTTTAATATCCCCATGCTGCTGCTGGCTGACGGTAGGATAATCGGTTGCGTGTGTCACATCGACCACCAGGGCGACATCGGGCTTGAGTGTGTAGGCGATCTGCCGCGCGCCCAATAATCCCACCTCCTCCATGATGTTGGACACCGCCAGAATTTCCGCGCGCAGTTTGTTCTTTTCCGCGCTCAATTGCCGCAGCGCCTCGGCCACGGCGAAGGTGCCGACGCGATTATCAAACGCGCGTGCCACGACCAGATCGTCGCGCAACACGTCAAAGGAATCGCTCAAAGTGATCGGGTCGCCCACGCGAATGAGGCGCTCGGCTTCCTTGCGGCTTTCGACGCCAATGTCGATAAACAAATCCTCCATTTTGGGCAGCTTGCGGTCGGAATCGTTCTTGGTCAGGTGCGGCGCCACGTTGCCGACGACGCCTTTGACCGGGCCGCCTTTACTGTGAATGAGGACGCGCTGGGCCTTGGTGATGGCGGGATCTATGCCGCCCATTTTGCGGACATAAATGTAGCCCTGCTTATTGATATAATTGACAACCATCGAAATTTCATCGGCGTGGGCGGCCAGCATGAGGCGCGGCGAGCCGCCCTTGTTCAAGACGGCCACGGTATTGCCGTAGGCGTCGCTGAAAGTTTCATCGGCGAACGGGGTGACGTAATCGAGCCAGACACGCTGGCCGCGGGCTTCATGCCCCGAGGGGCTGGGGGTGTTGACCAGACGTTCCAGGAATTGAACAGATTCATCGCGCATGGAGGGCATAGTAGTGTTGGGAGGATTTGTTGTCGATACTTCCGTTGCTCTCGCCATCCTTTTTGATCTTAATCTTAATCTTAATCGTGTTTTGAATTAGAAAAAATTAAGATTAGGATTACGATTACGATTAAGAATTGAATATGCAAATAGCCTCGGATCACTCGTTCTTTCCTTGACTCCTCAACTATTTCTTTATAGTTTCAGCATCGTTCGGTGATTCTGACGGAGTGGCCTCGTAAAATCAGGCCGGTTTTTCAAATGCGAACGAACGGATTATGACACTTGAAAACATCAAAAGAAACAAGCGTGGCTTTACACTCATTGAGTTGCTGGTAGTCATCGCCATCATAGCCATCCTGGCGGCGATGCTCTTGCCCGCCCTGGCCAGCGCCAAACGCAACGCCGTGGACCTCAACTGCATCAGCAACTGCAAACAGATTACCCTGAGCATGATCATGTATGTGGACGACAGCAACGGCAAGTTGATCAGCTACGAACAATACGCTGCCAATGGCACGGAATCGATCGGCACTTTGTGGATTGCAAGGCTTCAGACCAATTACACTGCCAGTCAAGGCGTGCGGTGTTGTCCGGCTGCGCCGCCGCCGACCCCCATTACTCTAACGCCGCAACAGGAGCCCAAAGACAATGTCAACGGTTGGGGGACAGCGGACTATCCGTGGCAATGGGGGACGGCGGGCATCAGTTCCGACTATTGGGTCGGAAGCTATGCCATAAATGGTTGGTGTTACGGTGATGCTTACGAAGAAGGCTTCGTCCCGGCTATGGATAACTACGAATTCTTCCTGAAACTGAACCATATCACGCAACCGGGCGCGACGCCGTACTTTTCGGACTCGATCTGGGTGGACGGCTGGTCTGAGGAGTCTGACGCACCATCTACGGATCTATACGCCGGCTCGGACAATAACGTCGGCATGGATCGCCGCACGATATCGCGGCATAACTACAAATCGCCAGGTGCAGCGCCAAGAGATGTTACCCCTGGCAAACCGTTGCCCGGCTCCATTAATGTCTCCTTTGTCGATGGCCATGTCGTGCCGGTCAAGCTGGAGCAACTTTGGACTCTCTACTGGCACGGCAGCTGGCGTACACCAGCCGTGCGTCCCCAGTAAACTGGGCATTCGGTGCCAGATTTACTGGTCCGTCGGGCTACGGCGTCTCGGACGGTTCAATTGGCGACGGACCAACGGCGGGTTGGCCGTCGGCGGTGCGCAAGAACCATCCACTCCGGGCCAATTCCAACGTCAATGCGCCGTTGTCACGGCCATACACCACGCGCGCGTCCCGCCTGGCAAGCCTTTCGCGCAATTTGGCCGAGGCGCGGCGCGTGGCGGGAAAGGCTGCGTCGGCGATCACAATCAGTCGCGGGCGCAACAAGTCCAGCAACGGTTCGCACAAAGGTTCCTCGCGCGCAGGCAAGCCGGTGACGACGAATTCCGCGCGCAAGTCCGGATGCCGTCGCATGAGGGCCTCCTGACCGTCGCGCCCGAGGGCCGGTAACAACAGGACGGAATGGCCGTTGAACTCGCGCCGCAACACCACCGCATTGTCATCGGCTTGCGCGAATTGATCCGATGGGCCGGGATGCAGCACGGCCCAGCCATCGATGGTGTCGCCGTCTTTCACCGCGCGCCAGCCTCGGGTTTGGCGCAAGTCCGACATAAGGTCGCGCAAGGCAGGCGAACGATCTTGCGCAGCGCCGGTGAAAATTCCCGCGGCGGGAAAATTGGACAGGATCGTCCTCGCTCCGCCGAAATACTCCAGGCGCCCAACCGCGAGGCAGAGGCCCGCCAGATGATTGACACCCTGCGCGCAGAGAAACGGCTTGAGGAATTCGCGGGCGGACTCCTCATGGCCGCAGTCAATCAGAAATTTCTGCTCCCATCCCGGGGCGGTCACGAAAACCACCGGGGCGCCGTTGACAGGCAAAATCTGGAGGCGCGCGGTGCGCAAGTTGAGCGCCGCCTGCACGGCCCCGGCAAGGCCAATCGCCAGCAGCGCGGCAGCGACAGCCCATTTGTAGCGCGAACGGAAAATCCAGCCGGTGGCTACCAGCAAAAAGACCGCGTAATAAAAAAGGCACGCCCCCGCCGACGGTGCGGCGACATTGGCGTGGCCGGAAGGCCAGCGCGCGGCCCAACCGCTGAACCAGATGATGAATTTCATCAAGGCCCACGTCGTGTTGTTGAAGAGGGCGGCCAGACCGGGCAGCCAGCCACCCGTCAGCAGGCTGCCCATGCCGCTCATCAGCGCCAGCGCTGTCGCGGGCACCACCACGCAGTTGGCTGGGATACTCACGGGCGTGAAGAGGTGAAAATAATAGGCCGCGAGAGGAATCGAGCCGATCCAGGCGGCCACCGACAAAGCCAGCGTGTCCGCAGCGTAGGCGGCGGGCGCGTAGAGCGAGGCGGGCCAGCGCGATTGCAACGTGTCGGGCAAGAACGGATCGCCTTTGAACAATCGCTCGCGCAAAAACCGTTGGACAGGCGGCAGGATTACACCGATGCACAGCACGACCATGAACGAAAGTTGAAAGCCAGGTTGAAAAAGTTGCGACGGATCCCACAGCAGCACAATGACCGCCGCTGCGAACAGAGAGTTGGTCAGATCAACCGGACGGAGGCACGCCCAGCCGAAAATGACGACGCTGGCCATAATCGCCGCGCGCACGGCCGAGGCCGGCCAGCCGGTCAGTCCGGCGTAAAACCACAATATCGGCAGCACCAGTGCGCCGCACAGCGCGCGGGGCAGCCGCAGCAACCGCAGCAAGCCCAGGCCAATGCCCGCCAGCAGTCCGATGCGCAAGCCATCGACGGCAAAAATGTGATACGTGCCCGCGCGCAGGAATGGTTCCTCCACCGAGCCGGTCAGCGGCGCCTTCCAATCCAGCATCAACGTCCACGTCAGGCGCAGCGGCTGGTCCTCTTCGGGCAGGCCCAAGGCCAGCGTTCGCCTGGCCCATTGGCGAAACCGTTCTGGGAAGGGCGGCGCAGCGGTCGGCGTTTTCCAGTCGCCCGGCCCGGAAGTCTGCAATTGGAAAAAAACATTTTCGCGGTTGTAGAAGGCGCGTGGATTGAACATGCCCTCCGCGGATGGGCCATGCGGGGGTTGAATCAAGCCCGCAATTTCCACCGCCTGGCCCTCAAAGATGTTGGTCGGCAAGATTCCCGGAGTTCCCGCGACAATCCGCCCCGAGGCCGGCTGCCAGACGCCGTTGGATAAAATCTCCTGGACCTCAACAAGAGCGGACGAATGCCAAAGCTCGCGCTGGTCGCGCTCGTAGATGCGTTGGGAAGGCGGAGCCTGGATGACGCCGCGCAACGTCACGAACTCCGGTTTCTGGCCCAGGAGCAAACGCAAATCGTGCGGCGAAAGGATGGCGGAGTGCCAGCAGGCGTCGGTCCATCCAGTCAAGAATAAAAGCAAGCCCAGCAGCCAGGGGCGGCCGCGTCCCCAGGCCAGCGCCGCCACCACCGCCGCAAACGACGCGCCAAAGAGCAGCGGCAAGGGAGATCGAGTTACTTCGCCGCACAGAATGCCGCCGATCAATAGACACGCCACTGGCAGCAGCGGACGTTTCATAACTCAATCGGCGTTTTCTCTCTCGCTCCGCGAGGCACGAGCGGGGAGAGAGCCGGAGAGAGGGGTTTCCTCGACGAACGCAGGCACCTCCTCTCCCCGGCCCTCTCCTCCACCGCGCGGAGGAGAGGGAGACTTGCGCTGACGCACCCACTGCTGTTCGGCGGTCACCCGAACAGCCGAACACAGCGCGCTTAGTATTTTGTCCTGCGCCTTCATAGACTCATGCGGCCACGCGCCAACGTCGCCAGCCCCAGCTTGCCAGCAATCCAAAACCGGCGCCGCAGGTGTCAATCAAAACATCTTGCACGGCGGGTTGGCGGGTGGCGACGAACTTTTGGTGGAATTCGTCCGTCGAGGCATAGAGCATGCAGCACAAAATCGCGAAACAAAATTTTCGACGTGGAGAATATGCGGCAAAGGCAGGATCAAATTGGACAATGCGCATGACCAAAACACCCAGAACGGCGTATTCGACGAAGTGAGCGGTCTTTCGGACGGCGTGATGGATGATATCGAATTGTTCCTCGGTGATGCTCGGAAAAAGCCAGTGCAGAATCGGACGGAAAAAATGCGAGGTATGGCCGGGTGCTCCGAGGCTGGTGGACGCGCTAAAAATGACGGCCATCCAGATAATCAGAGGGAGCCAGTATTTGCAAAGTCGGCCGGACACGCGTGCAAATAACAATGCCATCCCTTCAAAAGCAACTTGAAA
>DASYNM010000012.1:0-8781 GCA_036008545.1 Verrucomicrobiia bacterium | reverse complement strand
CGGTCGCGCTCCCCAGACCTTGCACTCCGGCGCGTAGAACCTGAAAATGCAGAGGATTTTTCAAATTGCATCCAACTATGAAACCAAAGAGTTTTTCCATCTCGCGTCGTTCCTTCTTGAAACGAGTTTCTCTGGCGGGCGCCGCCGCCGGATTGCCGGCCTGGTTCATTGAGCGCGACCTCGCCCAGGCTGCGCCGACGCGCATCTTAGGCCCCAATGACCGTCCCGCCATCGCGCTGGTCGGCTGTGGCGGCCAGGGCCGCGCCGACGCCTCGCTGGCCAAACGACATGGAGACATCGTCGCCGTCTGCGATGTCGATTCAAAACATGCTGAAGCCGCCGCCGCACAATTCGCCGAAGGCGGCAAGAAGCCCGTTATTTTCGACGATTTTCGCAAGGTCATGGAGCGCGACGACATCCAGATTATCCTCACTACCACGCCCGACCATTGGCACACGCTGGTCAACGTGGCGGCCGCCAAGGCGGGCAAGGATGTCTATGCGGAGAAACCGCTGACGTTGACCGTTGATGAAGGGCATCACGTCATCAACGCGGTGCGGAAAAGCAAAATCGTTTTGCAGACGGGCACGCAACAGCGCAGCAGCGCGCGTTTCCGCCTGGCCTGCGAATTGGTGCGCAACGAGCGCATCGGCCAGCTCAAACAAATCACCGTCTGGTTGCCGGCCGGCTTGCGCGAAGGCCCGTTTGCCGCGAAACCGACGCCGTCCGAATTGAATTGGGATTTCTGGCAAGGGCAGACGCACCAAGTGGATTACGTGCCCCAACGCTGCCACCTTACCTTTCGCTACTGGTACGATTACTCCGGCGGAACCATGACCGACTGGGGCGCGCACCACAACGACATCGCCCGTTGGGCCGTCGGCCTGGACGGCCCGGTGAGCATCGAGGGCGCGCCAACCACACAGCCAATCCCCGACGGCTACACGGCCTTCAGCGATTACGAGGTGAATTACACCTACGCCAATGGCGTCCGGCACACTGTCAAGACTACGCAAGACGACAGCATCTACGGCAGCGTGGTCAAAGAGAATGGCCAGCGCAACGGCCTCAGATTCGAGGGGAGCAACGGCTGGATTTGGGTTAATCGCGACGAGATCGAGGCCAGCGACGACGCGCTGCTGTCCGCTCCCCTGCCCGCTTCCGCGACGCGCCTTTACGTGAGCAATGACCACATGGGCAACTTTTTCGACTGCGTCCGCTCACGCAAACTGCCCGTGGCGGACGTGGAAACGGGCCACCGCTCCGCCTCGATGTGTCACCTGGGAGTCATCGCGATGAGGCTGGGGCGCAAACTGAATTGGGATCCGGCGCGTGAAAAATTCACCGGTGAAGGCGCTCACGACGCCGACAAAATGCTCGCCCGCGAAATGCGAAAACCCTTCGACTACCATTTCGCGTAGCAGCTTTGGGGTCGTTCACGTAAATAGGTTCGCCCGTTGTCGGTAAAATAAAACGGCTGGTTCATGGATGGGCCACCCTACGGGCGGGCAGCGCGCCCCGATCCTACCCATGAGATGGCTTCTGCTGATTCTTTGGCTCTATTCTCTGTGGGAGCGGAATGATCTGAGTGGCAGTGTGTTTGAGAGAGCGCAACGTTGAAACCGGATCTTTGCGATAATTCATCGCAACTGAAATGTTGATGGCCCCAAGAATTTCCTGCTCCTGAGGTGTCAGCAAATGATAAGTTGAAGTTAAAAGCAAGCACTCCAAACGCCCTCCCAGCATACAGATGCTCTTGACGAACGCCTGCGAAAGTTGCCGGACATCAACGCGGAAACCAATCCAGGTCACTCTACTCTTGGCGTTGTCATCGTAGCAGACGAAGGCCGAATCCCCGTCCTCTTTACCCCACATCCGCATGTTTTGAGACAACGCGTTCGCTCTGGCCAGAACGTCGTCAATCCACTCCTCAAAGCCGAACGGGGGTTGAATATCGGCCCACCACGGATAATCTTCAGCCATTTGTTTCGGTAAGGTCACAGGCAAAGGCTCGTACTTGCCACGAACCACATGGTGAGGAATGAAGTCTAAACCGAATTGCCAGATAGCCATATCAGCTCCACAGGGTTAATGCCGCCATCAAAAATCGCCGTCCACCACAAACGAAACGGCGTTGCGGGCCAGGTCGTCGGTCAGCAGCGGGATGGCCTGGCGCTCGGCGCTGCTCTGATCGTTGCCCAGGCGGATGTAGGTTCGCCCAAACACGTCCTTGTTGAAGTTAGTCTGGCCCGTATTGACATTGATCGCCACCACGTGCGCTGTCAACGATAGGGTGTATTCCTGCGGTGTCAGCACGTCGTTGGTTTGATAGGACAATCCGCTGCGGTCAAAGCGCACGATTTCGCCCATGATCAGAATGTCGCCGCGCCCGGAGGTTTCCAGGCGATAGGAGCCGTCTTGCTGAAACTGCTTGCGCAGCGAGGCGGCCAGATATTCGGCGACGCGCGGTTCCCTTGTCTTGTTGACAAAAGATTTCACCTCGACCGAGCGGCTGCCAGCCGGCAGACCATTGGAAGGGCCTAACTTCCAGCCCGCGCAGCCCGCCAAAAGGGCCGCCACAAGGCAAATCAACAACGGGCGCATGTTTTCTCCTAGGGCGGCGTTACCGGCCTCGCCGGCGCAGCCGACTGGGGCGCGCGTTTGGACAGGAATTCGAGGCGTTGTCGGGCCAGGCTGGCCAGCGGCGACGTGGGGCTTTTGATCATGACCTCGTTGTAGTACACCCGCGCGCCCGACCACTGTTTCTCCTTCTCGTAATACTGCGCCACTTTGAAATTGCCCTGCGCCTCCACGGCTTTCAATTGGGCGATGATGCGCTGCGACTCCGCCACGCGCGGGTCATTGGGATAAAGCGCCATGAAATCGGTGAAAGCCGAGATGGCCTGGCCGGCCACGCTCTGATCGTAATCAGCTTTGCGAGCCTGCTTATTGTAAGCCCAGGCCGCTTTGTAGAGCGCGTTCGCCGCCACGACGGGCTGGTCGCTGTAACGGTCGGCTGCCAACTCGTAAGCCTTCACGGCCAGAGGATAATCTTTCTCTTTCTCCCGCGCCGCACCGATGTTCATTTGCGAGGGTGGGCCGTACGTCCCGTAAGGGCCGTAGCTGACAATTTTCTCAAACATATCGGCCGTCTTGTCCATCGAAGGGAAGAACGGAATGTGGCCCCAAAGCTTGAACCATTGCCCGTTCAGGAAACGCGTCGCAATGACAAATTGGTTGCTCTGCACATCATTGACGTCTGCGGCCTTGGCATATTTGTCCAGCAAAGTTTGATAGGCGTTGAAGGCATACTCATCCTGGCTGCGCTTTGCGTAGCAGCGGGCGATGAGGTATTGGGCTTTGGGCGCGTAATCGGAGAAGGGCCAGCGGAAGACGAGCTTGGCGGCCACGAGGGCCATCTTATATTTTTTCTGGTCGAAAAACTGTTGCGCCACCTCCAACTGATCTTTGGCCCGGCCCTTGCGCCAATCGCCCTTGACTCCGGGCGTCTCGTAAGTCCATCCCTCGCCGGGCCGATAAATCAGCGGCGCGGGCGCCCGATAAGGCAGCGCGATTAGCATCACCAGAACCAAGCCCATCATCAGGCAGGAGCGTCTCATCGGCAAAACGATACGCCACCAACCCGGATAAAGGCAACACGACAATCCGCAGGCGAGTCATTATTTTGCCAAGGGACGCCGCAGCCCGCAAAAGCGGGCCGGTCTTGTGAAGTTCTGACTCGCCGACCCTACCCAAAACTGATTTGCTCACCGCAAAATATCGATGCCATTTTCGCCATTGCCTGACTGGCTTGGAGAACTTAAACTTCCCGTCCATGAAATATCAGCTTGATTTCGAAAAGCCGATTCTGGAGCTGCAACGCAAGCTGGACGACCTCAAGAAACATCCTGAGGACCACTCCCTGAATGTCTCTTTCGAAGAAGAAGTCGCGGCCATCGAGAAGAAGATCGAGGAAACCCGGCGTGAGATTTTTGCCAATCTCAGCCCCTGGGACCGCGTCAAGATTGCCCGCCACCCCAAGCGGCCCTTCACGTTGGATTATGCCGAGGCGGTCTTTACCGGTTTTACCGAGTTGCACGGCGACCGCCTGTTCGCCGATGACCCTGCGCTGGTGGGTGGGCTGGCCAAATTGGGGGAGCAAAAAGTGCTGCTGATCGGCACCCAAAAAGGACGGGACACCAAGGAGAATATTAAACGCAATTTCGGCTCGGCCATGCCCGAAGGCTATCGCAAGGCCCTGCGCCTGATGAAGCTGGCGGATAAGTTCGGCCTGCCCATCGTCTCGCTCATCGACACGCCGGGCGCTTATCCCGGCATCGGAGCGGAGGAGCGGCACGTCGCGGAAGCCATCGCCGTCAATTTGCGCGAGATGATGTTGCTGGAGGTGCCGATTGTGGTGGCGGTCATCGGCGAAGGCGGTTCGGGCGGCGCATTGGGAATCGGCGTGGCGGACCGGGTCTTGATTCTAGAGAATGCCTACTATTCGGTCATTAGCCCGGAGGGTTGCGCGGCCATTTTATGGAAAGATCGCGCCGCCGCGCCCAAAGCTGCGGCGGCCCTGCGCATCACCGCCAAAGACTTAAGCGAGTTGGGATTGGTGGATGAGATAGTGCCCGAGCCTTTGGGCGGCGCGCACAACGATTTGGCTGCCATGGCCCAGACGCTGAAAGCGGCCCTGATCGCCAATCTGGACGAATTGAAAAAGCACTCCGGTAGCGCGCGTTTGAAAATGCGCTACCAAAAATACCGCGCCTACGGAAGAGTCGTCGAGATCCAGAAAAAGACGGCCGGTCTCGAAAACGGGGAACCCTCCACCAACGGCGAACACGCCCCCGGCGGGGCCTGAGCCAGAACGATACCGTTAAGACAATGAAAATTGACAGGATGAACAGGATAGCAGAACGGGATGGTAGCACAATAAAGGCGTCACTAATCGGGGAGTGCTCCCTGGCTGGCAATACATCCTGTTCATACTGTAAATCCTGTTTAACCCTCTTCATCTCCCGGTTTTCCGCCTCATGGTGAAACTTTATCCACTAACATTTGAACCCATTTTCAAGGAACGAATCTGGGGCGGGAGCAACATGGAGACACTCTACGGGAAGAGTTTGCCCGCAGGCTTGCGCGTCGGGGAGTCGTGGGAGATCTGCGATCGCCCCGGCGATGAAAGCGTCATCGCTCGCGGGCCGTTGCGAGGCAAGACACTGCATTGGTTGATGGAGCAATGTCCCGACGCCTTGCTCGGTCCGCGCGACCCGACCCCGGCGCGTTTTCCGCTTCTGATAAAAATTATTGACGCGCAGGACAATTTGTCCCTGCAAGTTCATCCACCGGCCGCCGTGGCCGCGCGTCTCGGCGGCGAACCGAAAACGGAAATGTGGTACGTGGCGCGGGCGGAACGCGGCGCGGAATTGTTCGTCGGTTTGAAGAAAGGGGTCAGCCGCGCGGAATTTGAGCGGAAGCTCGCCAGTCAAACCGTCGAGGAGTGCTTCCACCGCGTCGCCGTCAAGGAAGGCGACGCCATGTTCCTGCCCAGCGGACGTGTCCATGCGCTCGGGGCTGGCGTCGTGATTTTCGAAATTCAACAGAATTCGGACACGACCTATCGTGTGTTTGACTGGAACCGCGTGGATCGCGACGGCAAGGCCCGCGAGCTGCATGTGCCCCAGTCGCTGGCGAGCATCAATTTCGCGGATTTTGAACCGGCGTTACTGCCGCGTACGGTCACCCCCTCCCAACCAGGCACGGTCCGACCTCTGGTCCAGGACGATCTTTTCTCCGTCAACCTTCGGCAATGGGCTGCGGGCAACCGGCAGGCTTATCCGGCGGGGCGGATGCGTATTTTCTGCGTCGTGCAAGGCGCGTTGCTTGTCGAAGGTGCAGGCGAGTCGGTGGAAATTGCCGCGGGGCAATTCTGCCTGTTGCCCGCTCAGTGCGAAGATGCCGTGGCACATGCGTCCGGTGCCGTGTCCTTCCTGGAAATCCAGTGAGGCGATGATTCGGGGCAGCTGGATTTGGGATTCCAGTTACACGTTGACTGGAATCCAAAAGCTGCTACTCTAGAAGCATGAAAACAACCATTGATATTCCTGATGGAGCCATGAGTGAGGCTATGAAATTCACGGGCGCAAAAACCAAACGCGAAGCCGTGGTCACCGCCGTGGAACGGTTCAACCGACTTAAACGGCTCGAAAAGCTAAACGCCCGCGTGCGCGGACGGTTCCGTGACTTCATGACGCAAGCCGATCTGAAGGCGCTGCGTGCAGCCGACATGCGCAAGGGCAAATGAGGCTGGTTGATACTTCCAGTTGGGTGGAATACCTCCGCGACCGCGAGTCCACCGTGGGCGACAGCATAGAGGTGCTTGTTCTGAGAGGGGAGGCGGCTTGGTGCCACATCACCTTAGTCGAATTGTGGCACGGCGTGCGCGGCGCTAAAGAAAAACGGGAGCTGGCCGAAATGGAAAACGAAATCGAGCACATTCCTATAGATGCGGCCGTTTGGAGACTGGCTTCCAGCCTCGCGCTTCGCTCCCGGGAGAAAGGAATAAACGTTCCCATTAGTGACATTATTATTGCGGCGTGCGCCGCAACTCACGGGTTGGAATTGGAATATTGCGACAACCACTTCGACGCCCTCCTGCCGCTGGCGAATTCATTATAAACCAGATCGCCGCCTGCGCCGCGCGACACAAGCTCGAGATGGATATTGCGACAGCCACTTCGACAAAATCCTGGCCATCGCGGCAAAACTGTGGTTCTTCGTAGGAAAAACGCCACACGTTTTTTCGAGAAAGGCGACGCTAAAACGGTTCAAGAGTCTGCAACACCCGCAATCCACGATTCTCCGCGCCTCACCGTTTAAGCCACGGGCTGCTGATGGTTGTGCAATTGGTAGGATCGAACATGCCCTCGGTCTTGACCAGGCGCATCGCCCCGAGTCGTTGCAGCCAGGGGCGCCGCCAAACGACGTCAAACCACCTTGCGGACATGTCGTAATGCGCGAACATCAGGTCAAATCGCCACGGCGCCGAGGCTGTTTCATCCGATGGCTCGCCAATCGCGTAGGTTACCGCGTCGCGGCCCTTCAAAACGGGCACGAAGTGGCATTCCGGCATTCTGAGATCGACTATGGGTGCCATCCGATGCTGTCCGCCTTCGACTTCGGATCCAAATCCGCGCAGCACGACATCGTAGGCGGCCGCATTCGAAATCGTAAAGCGCGCGAAACGGTCGATATTGCTGGGAAAATTTGTGAAGCCAATAAACGATATCGTGACAGCCTTGGCAATCGGCGGCTGTGCCGCGTTGCGAACGGCCAGCAGGACACATACGACTGCCGCGAGGATCGCGACCGCCGCGAGCTGTCCCTTTCTGCGTTTGTTCATGCCGAGCCGGCATCCTACACAAGAGGCTATTTAGAACAAGAATTCTTGCTTGTTAACAAGCCCTGCGCCAGCGGCGGCGTCCCGTGGAACCTCCGATACCGGACCAATAAGGTATCCGAATATCGGAACGCCAAGAATGAGGGGAGTGCAGCAAAAAAAAGAACGCTTAGTGGCATCACTAATCGTTCAATCCCTGGCCCTTGAGAATTTGCTTCATACACTTTTCAACCCTTGACTCCCGGGTTTTGGATTGTTTGGGTTTGGAAAAATGAAAAATGTAGCCTCTTTGCCGTCCCGGCGTCAGCGCATTAAAAGCAGTTTTCAAGGCCGGGATGGCATCCAATTTCTTTTGAAATTCCTCAGGAATTGTGAATTCTGAAGTCTTTTTATGGTTCACTTTCAAGCCGGCCTTCTCCACTTCAATGGCGTCACGAATGTAGGCTTTCAAGACACTTTCCAACTCAACGATTTCCCGGACATCGGTGAACCGAATTTGCCGCGCCGCCTGCACATTCTCCGTCTGCTGGATGAGGATGTGCTTGGCGTCTTTTAACAAGGCGCCTTTAAAAAACAGCAGCGCGCAGTATTCTTTAAATCCATGTATTAAAACGATGTTGCTTCCGTCCAACGTGTAACATGGATTGCACCACTTGAATTCTTCCGTCAACTGACAGTCAAGAATGACTTTTCTCAATTTCTCAAATTCTTGCCGCCACTTTTTGGCATTAATCAGAAACGTGTCAACCTTGGGATTCATTCCACTCTTTGTCATAATGTGTTGTGTTATTTTGCTTACGATGTCTTGTAATCCGTTATGGCAAAGTTGTGAAGCGAATCTTGGAAACCTGGGTTCAACAGACTCGTTTGCATCCGACTCACGCCTTGCCGCCGTGGCGAACCCCTCCCCGTGCCACCGATCGATTCCAGGCTCGCTCCAATATTTGTGCTTGCGTTCCCGTAAAATCGTGGTATGGTGGATTATGAGCGGCGCCCAGGCGCCTGTTCTTTGACATTTTGCAGTGGGATGGGTCGAGGGAAGAGCGGCTCGAACAAGCCAGAGTTGAACTGGCCACAGCAGTCCGCAGAGGGCGAGGAAGGAAGTTACTTTCTCCGCGCTCCTTGCGTGACTGTGCCGCCTGGTCATTGTGGCCTTGTGCTTCTGTTTTCCTTCGTGTGCCTTCTTGCTCTATGTGGCGAAAGGCGATGAAGCTCGCGTAAGTCGTTGATTTTCATGATATTTGTCGATATTTCCAGGTTCTTCGCTGTTTTCAGTGGAATTGAGCGTCTTACTTTCATCCCGGAGGGATGCCAGCCATTAGCCGGGGGTGGCGCGAGGCACGAGCACTACCCCCGGACACCAAACGGAAATATCC
>DASYNM010000011.1:0-10218 GCA_036008545.1 Verrucomicrobiia bacterium | reverse complement strand
GCCCGAGCGCCGCTCACTTCTACTATAACAAAGTTTTGTGGGATTGCAAGTTTAAGAAACAAGCGCGCCTTTATTGAGGTCCGCGATCAGTTCAAATTGAGCCGGTCAGGGTCGAATCAAAGCCGTCCCTTCGCACGTGCTCGGTGAATGTTGAGTTTCTTGAAACGAGCCGGCACAGCAAATTATTTTGCGTCAGGTACGGCGTTGGTTGCGGAGTCGATCCACCAGAGTTTCGCGCCGGCTTTAACGGCGGCTGCGGAGTCGATGCTTCCGAGGGCATCCAAGATGATGGGGACTACATCTGGTTTAGGGAATGTATTAATATTAAATGTGCTACCTGATGGCACCACCGCCCATCCCACGCCGACACGCCCCGCGGGAGGGGCTTTAAGTGCCTCCTTGGCCCGCAAATCGAGGAGCGCCGGGACGGCCGATCGGGCCTCTTTGCCGAACTTGCCCAAGGCGCTCGCGGCCTCGCCCCGAACCATAGCCTCAGGGTCACTCAAGCACTTGATCAGCGCTGGCACTACCAACTCAGGTTCTGCTCGAATTTGGCCTAGCGCGAGTATGGCATTGTTGCGCACGAGCGCGTTGGTGTGCGCTATCAGTCCAAACAGCACTGGGACCGCCGGCGATGCGGCTGGGCCAATTTTCCCTAATATCGGAGGGATGGCTTGCTGAAGAAATGGAGAAGGTTCGGTCTCAAGCATTGCGATGAGCTGAGGCACGGCATTACTGGCTTTGGCACCTAAAGCAATCAAGCCATCAAACCCTTTCCGGTTTCCGTCTGAAGGAGGCAATGGAATTTTGATGAAACGTTGCCTTCGGGCCAACGCCCATAGTCGATTTGCCGGAGTGGGGCATGGACTTTGCAGCATGTGCAAGAGGATGGGGATAACGTTCGTTCCCATTTTTTGAATCGCCGCGTCGGCATTCTCACGGCTCGGTGAGGATGGAAACACCGGGGGACTAACACTGAAATCAACCGGATTGTAACCTGCCAGCCAATAGCTCAAAGGTTTGCCTAGACAAACCGGTTCAGCCGAGGTCCTCGACCACCACACGACCCCGCCCACAACGGCGACGAGCAAAGCAGCCCACAGCATGCGGCGTTTCTTCCCCATGTGGTCAGTATGCGTGATTCGTGGTGAAAAGCGAGGCTTGTCCAAAGCGCTCCGCGAGAAACGATCCGCAGGTTATTACGGTGGGAACCCGGTGAGCCAAGATCTAGTATTGGCTGTGTCCTGCTCGCTGCAACCGCACGCTAGGAGCAAATTGCATGGGTGAGCCCATACAGGCCGTACTGACGGTCTCAGAAAGGAGATCGCACTTGCGTAAGGACACGCCTTTGTGGTATGCTTGGCAATATGGGAAATGTAATATCGACCATCACCTCCAAGTGGCAGGTCACCATACCGGAAGACGTGCGGAAGGAAATACCGCTCAAAATCGGCCAGCGCATCGTGTGGGAAGTGGAGGGCGACAAGCTGGTCGGGCGCCGCATTCGTTCCATGAGCGAATTGTCAGGTTGTTTGAAATCAACCGCCGCTCCAAGCAAGGGGAATGGGTCGCTCGGAGCGTTCGCCGAGGCTGCCATGGCCCGCCATGACCGCATTTCCAAGCAGAAGCGATGAAAGAGCTTTTGCTGGATGCGAACGTGCTGGTGCGGTTCCTGGTTCAGGACGAGCCGAGACAAAGCGCCGCAGCCACGGCCCTATTTGAGAAAGCGGAGCGCCATGAAGCCATTTTGCATCTGGACGGCCTGACGGTGGCCGAGACGGTCTATGTTTTAATCGGGCGGTACGGACGGCGGCGAAGCGATGTGGTCAACGTCCTGCTCGCCATCATTCAAAACGCCGGCGTCGAGACCGCGCAACGGGAAATCGTCACCGATGCCCTGCAACGGTTTGGCGCGATGAACGTGGATTTTCCTGACGCATGGCTGGCCGCGCGCGCAGCGCAACTCGGCCACCAGGTGGCGTCTTTCGACCGCGACTTCGATAAGTTCAAAGACATTCGGCGTTTCGATCCTGCTGCATAAGCCCAGGTGGCTTCATGGCAGCGCCCGCCGCAGGATGCGCAAGAAATTTCCGTGGGCAAAATTGGTTAGGTCCTCCTCGCTCCAACCGCGCGCTCGAAGCAAATCGCACAGCTTGCCCACATCGGCTATGGTGTCCAAATCGCAGGGTGATTGTTCGCCGCCGAATCCGCCGTCCAGGTCCGAGCCGAGTCCGACGTGGCGCGTGTTGCCTGCTATTTGACAGACGTGGTCGATGTGCTCGACCAATTTTTCCAGCCGCAGATCACGCGCTTCGGAGGTCGTCTCGCCCTGCACCCAGTTAGGAACGATCATCCAGCCGTCCATGGCGGCGCCGATGACGGCGTCGCGCTCGAGGAGAGCACGAATCTGATCTTCCGCCAACTGGCGTTGATGCGGCACCAGGGCGCGGCAGTTGTGATGGCTGGCCCAAACCGGCCCGGAAAAGTTCTTCAACGCCTCCCAAAAGCAGTCGTCGCTCAAATGCGTGACATCCATGATCATGCCCAGACGATCCATTTCTGCCAGCAATTCGCGTCCTTGCGCCGGCAGGCCGCCGACGGATTGAGTGCCGTGGGCGTACCGGCCAGGACCGTAATGCGCTAGTCCGACGGCGCGCAGACCCTGCGCGTGGGCCTTTTCCAAATGCCGGAGCGTGATGAGCGAGTCAGCGCCTTCCAGGCTTAAGATGCAGCCGATGAGCTTTGCTTCGCCGTTTTGCCAAAGTGCGACGTGCTTCTCCAAATCCGCTTTGCCAACGATCATTTTTATTTCACCGGCCTCTTCCAAGGCGCGATACCAAGCCAACTGGCCCTGCGTCATGGCCCAGGCCTGCGCGGGGGATTGCCAGACGGAGACTGGGTTGCGGCCTTCGTTAGGATTGACGCGCGCCAGTTGCGTCACCACGGCCAGCCCCACCCTGCCCCGGCGCATCTCGGGCAGGCAAACGGTGCCGCGTCCGCGTCCGGCCTTGTCGCGCATCCCGGACTCGGCTGCGCGGATCTCGGCAATCGGCCGGGTCAGGTCGCGATTCCACTCTATGGCGTTCAAGGCCAGATCGAGGTGGGCGTCGAGGAAAAAGGGGGGGTTCATCCTGGCAAAATCCTAGTGTTTTTGCACGGTAGCGGCGCTTCAACAAACCCCTCCCCCGGCCTGCAGCCACCCTTTCCCCGCCTTGCGGGGAGAGGGCAGGAAGAGGGGAACGTGTAAGCCTTCATTTGAAAAATAAATTGACCAGCAGCGTCAGGGCCAAGCCGGCCAGCCCGACGATTGTTTCCAACACTGACCAAGTGCGAAAGGTTTGGGCCACGGTCAGATTCAGGTAATCCTTGACGATCCAAAAACCACCGTCATTAAGATGGGAAAGGAAGAGCGAGCCGCAGCCGATGGAAATCACGACCAATTCTTTATTGACACCAGGATGAAGGGCGAGAACCGGCGCCATCAAGGCCGATGCGGTCGTGATGGAGACGGTTGCGGAACCGGTCGCCACGCGAATAAAAGCCGAGACCAGCCAGCCGTAAAGCAAAGGGGAGAGATGCGCGGCGGCGGCCATCGCGCCCATGGCATCGGCCGAGCCGCTGGTTTGCAAAACGCGCGCGAACCCGCCGCCGCCGCCGACGATCAGAATGGTCATGCCGACGGCGGATACAGAATCCTCAGTGAACTTCAACAATTGTTTGGCGCCAAAGCCGCATCGAGTTCCCAGCGACCAATGGCCGAAGAACACCGCGATAAACAACGCTACCGTCGGATTTCCAACAAAATCTGCCACCCACCGCAATTCGCCCTGGCCCGTCGTCAAATCGGCCAGCGTAGCCAGCAGCATCAAGCCGACTGGCAGGAGAATCGAAAAGAGCGTCAGCCCGAACGCAGGCAAGCGAATTCCGGGATGGGCTGGCGCGGGAGCCACGGTGTCGGTGGTGAGGCCGAGGCGCTTGTTTGCGACACGGGCGAAGACGGGACCGGCGAGGATTGCCACCGGAAGGCCCAGCGCGAATCCCCACAGAAGAACCAAGCCCTGATTGGCGTGCAGGGCGTTGATGGCCATAATCGGTCCAGGATGCGGCGGCATCAAACCATGCATGATGGAGAGGCAGGCCAGCATCGGCAACGCCAGGTGAAGAAAAGGCCGCCCGGTCTCGCGCGTCAGCGTGTGCAGAATGGGTGCCAGCAGAATCAGGCCGACCGCGAACCATGTCGTCAGCCCGATCGTCAGCGCCAGTGCCATGATGCACCAGCCGATGTGTTGCGGCCCGAAGAAAGCGGCGAATTTCTTGGCCAACACTTCTGCCCCGTGCGATTCGGCCAGCAATTTTCCCAGCATTGTTCCCAGGCAAATCACGGCAGCCACGCCGCCAAGGGTCGCACCCAACCCATCCTGGAAGGCCTTGGCCACGTCGAGCATCGGCTGGCCTGCTCCTATGCCGACCAGCAGCGCCGCCGTCAGCAGCGCCAGGAATGCATTCAGCCGCGCCCACGTCACCAAGACGACCAACACGCCTACCCCAGCCAGCGCCAGCGCGATGAGCAGCCAATCCTGTGGCCTCATACCGATTGCCGGAGGGAACCGCCACATCGCTGGTAGGGCGAGACTCCGTCGAGCCCTAACATTGTCCTATGAAATCGAGTCACGGCTCGACGGAGTCTCGCCCTACCTATGTTTCGATTTTCATTGAGAATTGGTATCATACGGTGATTTTTCTCACGCGCGCGTCGATGCGGCATTGGCCAGTGACCTGGCCGCGCTCGATCAGCACGGCTTCGGCATGCAGGGCCACCGTCGGGCAAACGTGCCACGGCACCCCCAGCAGAGCGTCGCCCACCGCGAACCGCCCCGCGAGGTTACTTTCCAACAGCAGGTGTTCTTCGCTGTGGGTGACGAATTGGGCGTCTGGCAAATCGGGGAAGACTACGCGCGGGTGCGGCATCTCGGACGCCACCGCTTTGTGGCCCAAATCAAGGCACAGTCGGTTGCCGCCCGGTTTGCTCACGATGCGTGTCAAGAGCACGGCAGCCGGTTTGAAGTCAAGGTCGGCCAGCTTGCTCGCGTAGGAGGCGTCCCAGAGCGCGACGGTGCCTGGGCTGCATTGGACATCCGGACGCGCGGCATGCATGGGGAAGGTGGGCGATCCGCCGGCCACCACTTGCGGCACCGGCAAGCCCAGAGTGAGCAATTCGCTTCGCAACATCGCCACCGGCGCAAAAGCCTCTGCGCAAGCCGCGGCGCGCGTGATGGGGTCGCTTTGGGACAAATGGCCGTCGTAAGCATGCAATCCTCCCGGCGTCAGCGACGGAGCGGTTGCCAATTTCTGGTAGAGCGACACTGCGGCCGGTCCTGGCGGAATGCCGGTGCGATGTTGGCCGACGTCGAGATCCACGAAGACATTCAGACGCGCGCCGACTTGCGTTGCGGCATCGGAAAGAGCCTGGAGCGCGCCCGGATCATCGACGAGCGTGGAGAATTTCGTGCGGGGATATTTTTCGCACAGTTCCAACAAGCGAGCGATGTTGGGGCCGACGAGTTGGAAAGCAATCAGAACATCCGGCGCTCCGGCTTGGGCGCACATCTCGGCTTCCGCGATGGTGGCGCATTTGAATGCAGTGATGCCCAAGGCAATCTGGCGTTGCACCAACCAGGCGAGCTTATGAGTCTTGACATGCGGGCGCAAGCGCGCGGGAGAGCCAGCCATGGCCAGCATTGTGCGTAAGTTGCGCTCTATCGGCTCCCGGCCCAGCAGCAGTGAGGGAGAAGGAACGGCCGCCACATCCGCCGCGCGCGCCCATGCGATGTCCAAGGTCATTGGCGCGATGGTAGGCGGGGTGAGTGGCGGATTCAATACTTTCGCGCTTGCCGATAAAACTGTGGTTTAGGAAGCGCCTGCGGGCGGCGGAAAAGACGCAACGGAGCGGAAAGAGACGAAAAACACTCAAACGTGAATAAAGTCCTATTTTTTTGGCTGTAAAACCGGCGAAATCCTTGGTTTTCGAGCGAAAAAAGCGCATGTTTCCGATACGTTTTTCCAGTGAAAAACATGGGAATAAGCCTACCAATAACTTTTTTGCAAAAAATGCTTGCCACCACCATATGTGGTGTTAATCTTCGGCAAGACTCCCTACTAAATGGGGCTGGCGGTTGACGGAGTAAGTCCACTGCGACTCCAAATAGGGGATGAAATAACTGATTTTGTTGGTATATTTTAAATAGACATCGAAAAAGGACTTCCCATGATTGACGCTCGTGCCCATTTGCCGTCGTCTGCGCCAACCGCGCGTCGGCGGCGTCACTCCAACCCCACCGCAGCCCGTCCCCGTTCCGGCCAAGCGGCTGCGGCAAAATCGCTGCCGATCGAGCGGATTTTCAGTGATCCGCAGATCAAACCGTTCGATCAGATCGAATGGGAGAAGCGCACGGCCGAAATCACCGACGATGGCGGCAAGGTCATCTTCAAACAGGAAAATGTCGAGGTGCCTAAATCGTGGTCCCTGCTTGCTACCAAAGTGGTGGTCTCGAAATACTTTTACGGTGAACAGAACACCGGCGAAAGGGAAACATCCGTTCGCCAACTCATTCATCGCGTTTGCCGGACCATCGCGGATTGGGGCGTGCGCGACGGCTATTTCGATGCCGCGAAAGGCGAGGTTTTTTACGATGAGTTAACCTGGCTGTGCGTTAATCAGTATGGGGCTTTCAATTCGCCCGTCTGGTTCAACGTCGGGCTCTACCATCAGTATAAAGTGGGTAATCAATCGGCGCGAGGCAATTGGTTTTACAATCGCCAGACCGGCCAAGCCGAACGCGCGCGCACCCAATACGAATACCCGCAAGGCAGCGCCTGCTTTATCCAATCGGTCGATGACAACATGGAGAGCATCATGCATCTCGCTTACAGCGAAGCGATGCTCTTCAAATATGGCTCCGGAACGGGCACTGATTTGAGTCCGATTCGTTCCAGCCGCGAGAAGCTCAGCGGCGGCGGGCGTCCGAGCGGGCCGCTTTCGTTCCTGCGGGTGTATGATCAGGTGGCTAATGTTGTCAAATCTGGCGGCAAGACCCGTCGCGCCGCCAAGATGAATACGTTGCGCGACTGGCATGGGGACATCGAGGAGTTTATCGACGCCAAACAGAAAGAGGAAAAGAAGGCTTGGGCGTTGATCGAACAAGGCTACAACGGTTCGTATAATGGCGATGCTTACGGCAGCGTCATGTATCAGAACGAGAATCTTTCCGTGCGCATCAGCGATGAGTTCATGCAAGCCGCGCTCGAAGGCAAGGAATGGTGGACTCGCCGCGTGACCGATGGCAAGCCGCTGCAAAAGAAGGACGCAGCGCAACTGCTCAATAAAATCGCCGAAGGCACCTGGATTTGCGGCGATCCCGGCTTGCAATACGACGGCGCCATTCAGAAATGGCACACTTGCAAAGCGACCGAGCCGATCCACTCGACCAACCCGTGCTCGGAATACGTTTTCCTCAACAACACCGCTTGCAACCTCGCCTCGCTGAATCTGATGAAATTCAAGCGCGAGGACAGCAAGTTCGACCTCGATCGTTTCAAGGCGGCAGTGCGCCTGTTCATCACGGCGCAGGAAATTGTGGTTGACAACGCCAGCTATCCGACCAAGGAGATCGCGGAGAATTCACACATCTTCCGCACGCTGGGTTTGGGCTTCGCCAATCTAGGCTCACTCATCATGAGCTACGGCTTGCCTTACGACTCCAACGAAGGCCGCGCGCTCGCAGGCGCCGTCACCGCCGTCATGACCGGGCACGCCTACGAGCAATCGGCCGATATCGCTTCCGTGATGGGGCCTTTCAAGGGCTACCGCGACGCCCGTTGCGCCCACATCTCCAAGCCGCTGGGCCGCGACAACGTGGCCTCGATGCTTGGCGTCATCCAGCAGCATCGCGAGGCCGTGGAGGAGATTCATCCCAGCAGCGAATTCGCCTACCTTAAAGACGAGGCGCGCCATTGCTGGGACCGCGCCCTCAGCCGCGGGCGGGACTCCGGCTATCGCAACGCGCAAGTGACCGTCCTCGCTCCCACCGGCACGATTGCTTTCCTCATGGATTGCGATACGACGGGCGTGGAACCTGACATCGCGTTGGTCAAATATAAAATTTTGGCCGGCGGCGGCGGGCTGAAAATCGTCAACCGCGGCGTGCAGGACGCCTTGCGCCGTTTGGGCTACGCCGAAACGGACATTGCCGCGATAGCCGCGCACGTGGAGAAATTCGACACCATTGAAGACGTGCAGGAAGGCGACGCGACGGTGCGCAGCGGATTGAAACCCGCGCATTTGCCAGTCTTCGATTGCGCGTTCAAGGCTTATCGCGGCCGGCGCAGCATCACCTACATGGCACATCTCAAGATGATGGGCGCCGCGCAGCCGTTCATCAGTGGCGCAATTTCCAAGACCGTCAACCTTCCCCACGAGTGCTCGGTGGAGGACATCAAGGACGCGTACGTGCAAGCCTGGAAGATGGGGCTCAAGTGCGTGGCCATTTATCGCGACGGCTCCAAACGTTCGCAACCGTTGAACACCAAGAAGACAAACGAGAGCGGCGCGAATGGCACAGTGGACCCGCGCCTTACGGAATTGGAAGCGGAAGTGGCCAAGCTGCGCGCCCAGAGCGGCCAGCCGTTGCGCCGCCGCCTGCCGGAGACGCGCACCGCCATCACCCACAAATTCGACATCGCCGGGCACGAGGGTTACCTGACGGTGGGGTTGTTCGGCAACGGGCAGCCCGGAGAACTTTTTATCACCATGGCCAAGGAGGGATCGACCATTGGGGGATTGATGGACTGCGTAGGGACGCTAACCAGTCTGGCCTTGCAATACGGCGTGCCGCTCGAAGCGCTGATGCGCAAGTTCGCGCACCAGCGTTTTGAGCCGTCCGGTTTCACCAAAAATCCGGAGATTCGCAACGCCTCCTCGATCATCGACTACGTCTTCCGCTGGCTGGCCTTGCAATTCATTCCCGGCTACCGCGAAAGTGCCGCGGGCAGCCGCAACCAGCCCGAACTGGCCATGCCAGGCCTGATCGAAGAGGAAAAAAAAAAGGTAAACCGGCCTGTGCCTGATCTTCCGCTCTCGGATGAAGCGGACATTTTAGTCCAATCCTCGCCAGTCACTCGCGGCAATGGCAACGGGCACGGTCTAAGCAACGGCAATGGCAGCGGGGCCTCCGGACAGACCCTCCATGTGACGGGTTATGTGGTGACGACGTTGAACGACAGCGTGGCCCATTTTCAACTTGACGCACCCACCTGCCCCAACTGTGGCCACATCGCTGTGCGCAACGGCGCCTGCTTCAAGTGCCTGAATTGCGGGGAGAGCTTGGGGTGTTCGTAAAGATGTGGCAAAATGAGCCGAGCGATTAAAGAGGATGTTCTGCGAGGAGTAGCAAGAGCCTTGCATATCCACGCACCGCACTTGCTTCCGACAATAAAAAAATTGGTTCGGAGTGGGCAGCTTGACGGTCCTGGGCGGAAATCAGGAAGTTCCGTTTACGGCAAACTTACCGCGACGCTACCGTGGGACGAAGGCGAGCCGGTTCTAATGGCGTTGCAGGCCATGGAGCGGGAGCTTGGAAATGACGCTCTGTTTGAAGGCCGTCAGATAAATTGGCTGACTCAGCGTTGGAAGCAGTATTCAGAGCCTCGCCGATTGCCGTCGCCTATTGCGTGCCTTGAAAGAAAGCCCGGCGCATTTTCAAAATAAGACACCTAACCTGTCCGAATCGCGGCCACATCGGCGTGCGCAACGGCGCCTGTTTGAAATGCCTGGACCGCGCGAGAGTTTAGGGTGTTCGTAACCTTCTCACAACGTGAAGAAGTCCGGAAAGACGTTCCCCGTCCGGACGTCAGATTCTTGGATTCTTCTTACAGCAGGCCACCATTGCGTTCGATAATGAGAATGTCCTGTTGTTGAAACTCTAGTTTTAAATGCTCCTTGAGTTTGCTCAGATACCCGCCAACTTGTTGTCCGGTGGGCATCGAGCCGGCGCGAAGTCCATAAGCGCACAGGCTGTGGAGTTTTGCCCATATTGAACAAAGGTTTTACACAAACCCCGATGGCAGCACACAGCAGATAAACCGGCAGATTGCATTCGGGCCACGGTTCACGGCGCGTTTGCAGGCAATTTTGGCGCATTACAAAATCTCAAAACACAAGCC
>DASYNM010000010.1:0-9259 GCA_036008545.1 Verrucomicrobiia bacterium | reverse complement strand
TTCACTCAAACATCAAGCAGCCCCGGCCCGAACAATGGCACCGACAGCCAAAACTTTCTTAGTTTTTCCGGAGGCGATGGGGCTGCGCAAAGCACCACGGCTAACGAGAATTTTTCCTTCAGTGGAAATGAGTTGTCATTCACCCATACCTTGTTTGCTCCGGTGGAAACCGTCAATGTCTGGTACGTCACTTATAATGACGCCCTGGATATCACGGTCAGTTCCTCGGACACCAATAGCGTGCCTTACGCGCTCAACGATTTTGCGCTGCCATATAATCCTGATGGCGATGGAACCGGCGAAAATCATGCTTACGGCGAAGCAACCTACCTCATCACCGGCGCTGTGGGCGACGTAATCACCTTTACGACAACTCCCGACAATGGCGGGGTCTCCAACGGTGGCGGCGGCAACGGAGGTATGCAGGCGGTCATGGCAACCGGTATCGGACTAGCACCGGTCGGAATTCCCCTCTCCATCGCGTTTTCCGGGACCAATGCCATTCTCTCCTGGCAAGGCGTGGCTGGGGCTGCCGGCATGAACTTGCAGTTCAACGACACCCTTTCTCCGGGCGGGTGGAGTGTGGTTCAATTAACGCCGAGCTACAATGGCACAAACGATTCAGTGGCCATTCTAGCGACCAGCAGCGCCCAGTTCTATCGCTTGCATTAGCAAAACCGCATTTAATTTGATCGTTCGCGGTTGGCTTTTATTGGCACGAAGGCCCAGGCACGAGAAACTTAACCGGAGAATTATACGGCGGCTCATCGGTGGTCGTGGTCGGGCTCTTTTCCGCCAGCGAACTGTGGATTATCCTGTCAATCATATTTTAGGTGGATGAAAAAGCCAATCACGATGCCGATGCCAATCATTTGACCCTACGGGATGTAATGCGCTGGTCTTTCCAGTCTCTCTTTTCGTAGCCTTCGTGCCTTCAGTTCAATGCAATCTTTCGAATACCTGAGGAAACTCTCCGCCGCCATACCAAAGGCCGGTGGTCTTCCCGTTTCTGAGTTCCCCCCTCGATTCCCTCGCCCATGCATTTCTATGCCATGCGTAAACGACATCAAGGCATCCTCTCTTTAGAGGACTACCAAAGGAAGTCGAATCGACTATTGTGGATGCTGCCTGCAGATTATGATTAAACAAGTTCCTGTTAAGATCGAAAGAGTGCATATATGCGGCATCAAGCATCACAGGAGCCAAGTGCTCACAGGGCGCAACGTTGCGGTTCTATGCCTGGCGCTTCTGATGTTCATCCCTAAGTGCTCGTTTGCGGCAGCAACAACTGTCGCGGAAACAAATGAACCTTGGCTGGTTCCTTACTCCGGGCCATCGCGCTCAGATATTGACGCCACGACTTTGGACGGAAAAGTTCTTTGCGGTTATCAGGGCTGGTTTAATACCCCATGCGATTCGGAACCATTCGGCTTCGGCCACTGGGGGCACAGCCTGGGAGAAACCAACGGCAGGTTTGTGGTGGACATGTGGCCAGACCTCTCGGAGTACGACCCGACGGATCTGTGCGAGGTACCTGGTCTCAAAATGCCCGACGGCTCGCCGGCCCGTCTCTACAGCGCCTATAGGAGAGGGCCGGTCTTACTGCACTGCAAATGGATGCGGCAGTATGGAATCGATGGCGTCTTTGTCAGTCGGTTCGTCGGCGAAACCACCGACCCGGCCCGCCTGCGCCACATCAACACCGTTCTGGCCAGCGTCCGGGAGGGGTGTCATCGAGAGGGACGCGTCTGGGCGATGATGCTGGATCTTTCCATGGGGCGCAATGCGACCACTTCCGTCGTCATGGAAGACTGGAAGTTTCTCTGCGATAAAGTGAAAGTGCGCGAGGATTCGCGGTATCTGCATCACGAGAGCAAGCCGGTTGTATTGTTGTGGGGCCTGGGCTTCAAGGACCGGCCTTGGGCGCCGGAACAGGGGGAAGAATTGATCAATTTCTTCAAGCATGATCCGCGATACGGTAGAGTGTACCTCATTGGCGGGGTGGACCCATCCTGGCGCACCTTGCGCGGGGATTCGAAAACCGAGCCAACCTGGTCAAAGGTCTATCGCATGTTTGATTCCATCAGTCCTTGGGACGCGGGACGGTACCGAGACGACGACAGCATGGATCGCGCACGCTCCAATTCGTGGGAAGGCGATCTGGCCGAACTAAAAGGCCTGGGCATCGGCTATATGCCCACGGCCTTTCCCGGGTTTTCATGGGACAACCTCCGCCAAAAACCGCCCGGGACGACGACTATTGCGCGGCGCAAGGGAGAGTTTTATTGGCGGCAGTTTGTTGTTTTCAAGCAATTGGGTATTCGCACTGTCTTCGTCGGCATGTTTGACGAAGTCAACGAGGGCACGGCCATCTATAAGGTGGCCAACCAGACGCCCGTTGGGCAGAACTTCGTGACCTTGGAAAGCTTGCCCACCGACTGGTACTTGCGTCTGACAGGGATGGCCACGAGGATGATCCGCAACGAAATCCCGCTTTCACCCAAGGCTCCGGAGCAAATTCCATTGCCGGTTGAATGAATACTGCCCTATGCTCAAGGCAATCAGCTATGATCCGTTGGAAAACAATCCAATGCTCGAGTCTCCTTGCTCTTTGGGTGGCCGCGTCTTGGGCGGCCGTAGCGGACGGTCTGGTCGGGGAAGGCACGAATTTGCTGGCGATTCGTTCCGTGGAAGTCAACGGCCAGCCCGTCCGATTCCAACCTGGCGGAGAAGTGAATCTGGGGCCGCACCCGCGACGCGTCGAATTCTTCTTTGAAACGCACTCCAACGCCATTCGGACGCCCTTGCGGGTGCGGTGCAAATTGGACGGCATTGACAATTCATGGCGTGAGGACGAGGGCTACATGTACCTCACGATTCGGTTTTATAACGAACCAGGGGATCGGCTCGAATCCAAAACATTCGTGGTGCAGAAGGATAGTTCGGGTTGGAATGGCAGCTTGGAGACTTCCCCCCTCATCCATCGGCGCGAAACGCTCACTGTTCCGCCGGGGGCGTCGAGATTTTGGCTGGTTATCTCCTCAGCCGGCCCCCCCTCTACCACGGGCATTTACGTGGTGGACAATATAGTTGTTTCCCGGCTCTCGACCAGCGGCGGCAAACCCGAAATTCTGCTGCGGTCTCCGTTCGGGCAGCAGTCCGACGATGGTTCCGAAAGTCAGCCGCCCTCTGGATGGGAGCGCGATGGGACTCATCCAAGCATGGCGAAAATCGTTGAAATTGGCCAATATCCCAAATCCAAGGCGCTTGCAATTGTGGACGATGACCGGTTCGCCCACGCGGAGTGGCATAACACGAAACAATCAGCGCCGTCGGTCTCTCCGAATGATCGATTGGTGGTGGAATGGAACGAAATGTTTAGCATTGGCGACAGCGCCCACCATTCTGCGGAATACAACCTTTTGGCGCCGGGCCGCTATCGCTTCCGAGTGGAAGAAACAACGGTGTTCGGAAAACCCACTGGCGTGGAAGCCACATTGGCCGTGCGTGTGCCTGTCCCAGTTTGGCAAATGGCTTGGTTCCAAGCCTTGCTGGCGGCGATGGCCGTCGGAGCTGGCGCCATGATGGTTCGATACGTCGCGCGGCAGAGATTGCAACGCACGATGTTGCGCCTTCGGGAGCAACACGCGCTGCAACAGGAGCGCTTGCGTATTGCTCAGGATATTCATGATGATCTGGGGGCGCGTGTCACTCAAATATCTCTGTTGAGCGCCTTGGCGCAAAACGATGCGGCCTTATCGGAAACAGCGCGCGCGCAATTCGACCGTATCTCCAGCATGTCGCGGGATCTGGTCTCGGCCCTTTACGAAACCGTGTGGGCGGTCAATCCGGAGAACGACAACCTCGACGCGATGGTGAATTACCTCTGCGAGAAATTCAACGAATTTTGCCAGCAGGCGCAGTTGCGATGCCGTCTCCACATTTCTGACTTGCCGAAAAATGTTGAAGTATCCAGCCGATCTCGCCACAACATCAGTATGGCCGCCAAGGAAGCCATGCATAACGTGATCAAGCACGCCAGCGCTTCGCAAGTGACCGTCCGGATTACCTTTGTCGAATCCGTGCTAACGATCTCGATTCAAGACAATGGCGTTGGCTTCCAACCCGGCGGCGCTTCTTCCGGCAATGGCCTAGTCAATATGAAACGGCGCATGGAAGATATTGGTGGCGCCTGTGCCGTCGAAAGTCATCCTGGAGAGGGAACGATTGTCCATTTGCGGCTTCCAATTGCATACTCTCAACCGGATTCCTTGGTGAATACCGCTTACCGCACGCCGTGGCTTCAAACAGTCCAGGAATCCGAACAAAGCAAGACGCGTTATGAGAAAATCAGTGGCAATAGTGGAAGATGATCCCAAGTTGCGCGATCAACTGGTGGAGATCCTGGGTACGGCTCCGGATCTCAAATGCGTCGGGGCTTTTGCTTCCGGCGAGGAAGCAGTGAAGAACATCCCAGCTAAGAACCCCGATGTTGTCCTCATGGATATCAAATTGCCCGGCATGTCCGGCATCCAATGTGTGGCCCAGCTCAAGAGGCTTAGCCCAGCGCTCCAGATTATCATGGTGACGGTTTACAAGGACAGTGAACGCATTTTTATGGCCCTCAAGGCGGGGGCTGATGGCTATCTGCTCAAATCCGGCCCCCCGAATCAACTGCTTGAGGCGGTGCGTGACGTAACAACCGGGGGCGCCCCGATTTCCACGCACATTGCGCGGAAAGTGGTGGAGCATTTCCGTCCGTTGACTGCCGATCACCAGGAGGATAAGGACCTGTCCCATCGAGAGCACCAAGTTCTGACGCTCTTGGCTTCAGGTTTCATCTACAAAGAGATTGCCGACCAGTTGGGTATTGGGGTCACTACGGTTCGCACCTACGTCACGAAGATCTGCGAAAAGATGCATGTGCGCAATCGTTTGGAAGCGGTGGCGAAGCGACGGTCTGACTGAAATTATAATCATCCTGCTCGTTCTCGATCGCAACGACCTCTTCTGGAGGCGCCGTCAATGCGCCGTCCGCTCGCAAGCCAAGCGTCGATTTGCTTAGCCCATCAGTGCCGCCAACTCCTTTGGAGACAGATCCATCCACGGACGCCCTGCCAGAACTCGGTTTTGGACATCGTCACTTTAGAGGATAGCGGACGGAAATGCCTTTGCGATAGAGTGGCGAACAGAAGCCTTTTCTTTGCCCCTAAACGGGCGGGAGAAGTGTCTCTTACGATGATACGAAATCAGCACAGAATAATGTACGGTACCCTTCCCCCTCAATGTGGTGGGAACCATGATATAACGCCATGAATCAACACATACCATCTATGAAACACATACCATCGCCATGCGGACACTCCATGAAACAAACGCCATGGGCCCGCCGGAGGGGTCGATTGGCAAGATTGGCTCGCCCGTTTGCAGTCATAGGATTGATGCTGGCTTCCGTCGCCGGCTTGCATGCCCAAACCGGTCCCTTCAGCTCGAGCGATTGGCCACCCACCATCGACACCAACGCGATCGTGGACTATGTCATATTCGACCCGAACGCCAATTTTAACTCCCCTTCCGCCTGGAGCAATGTTTTGCTCTGGGACAATTGTTGCGATCAGACGTACACGACGATTACCTTGGCCGGGCTTCTCGGCGACCAGGCCACGAGCGGGAATATCAACATTGCCGACCCCAACTATGTGAATTTTGCGAACACTCCTGTCATTGACATTTTGATGCAAGTGTATGGCAACTCCGTCCTCTATACTGGTACCAACGGAGATAGCGTCGGGTTTCTCGAGGGCCAACTGAATTTTTTGACCACCGCCAGTGCCGGCGATGTTCCTCCGGGGGCTGACAACGGCCAGTGGAATTGGATGTTGTTCGAGATCACCAATAGTATCGACCCGGCCACGAGTAATCGTTATGTCGGCGACACTTCGTATCCGCAACAAGTCAACGGACAGTACGGCGGGGTCAATGGTGGGACGCTCCGATTGCAAGGCATTGGCGCGGGCATGACTATTCGCGCAGTGGCCTTCGGGCCACAAGGGGCCTTTGGGACCTCCAATCAGGTCAACGTCTTTGCGGCGGGCACGGCGTGCGCGCCTGAGCCGGCCGTGAATTTGGCCTACATTGACTTCAATCAGAAACTGACCAACAACTTGACCGTAATCAACGACACGTCCTTGGGAGAGACCTACACCAACGAAAGCGGCGTAGGCCCGGCGGGCGACCTTCGCACAGCCATTCAATCCACCAGCGGGCTGATGAATTTTGGCATTCTGAGCAATTATTTGGGCCTCCCTTGCAATACGCCGCGCACCATGGAGCTTGGCATTGAGTTTTATGATGATCCAGCGCTGGCCGGCGGCAGTTTTGGCCCCGCCCAGTATGCCTCGGACTCTCAGGGTGACTTGCAGACTTATGCCGGCACGCCTTACACGCTGACGGGAACCGGCGAGTGGTTGAAAGTGGCCTTCTACCTTGCCGCCGTGGATTTGGAAGGTGTGGACACGGCGCCTTTGACCGGCGGCCCGACACTGGCCATTAACGGGACGGCGCCTTTCATTGACAGAATAGAGATTGGCGTTGTGCGCGCGGGAACAAACGCTCTGGCAGGATTGACACCGGATCCGACCTATTTTATGAATCCGCTGATATGCGAGACCAATTACGGTTATTATGCGGAGTGGGCTCCGTACCTCGGCATAACTAACAATTTGACGAGCGGCGCCCCCGGTGGCGGCGACCAAAATATGGTGCTGACGAATGCAGGCCCGGCTGATGACCAGCGTCTGAGTGAAGCGCCGGCGCCCGGCTCCGGCAATAACAACCTCCAGTTTCCGTTGCTGAACAATGTCTTTGGCCCCACTTACCAGGACAACGCGGACGTGGCCATAGAGATGACCTATTACGATGATCCGGCTCTCGTGGGCGCCACGTTATATCCCCAAGTCTATCAAAGTTGGGTCGGCGGGGTTTCCACCATTACGTTTCCGGTGGCGCCTTACAATGCTCGCGCCGTGCTGCAAGGAACCGGCAATTGGCAGGACGCTTATTTTGAGCTACCAAACGTGAACTTTAATGGGGTGAATGCGAATTACTCTGTCGTCCGCTTCGAAACGGGCTCTATCCCTGGCACGAACGCACCGGCCGTGGTTTATGTTTGTCGCGTGCGCTTTGACGTGATCCGCCCGTGTGGTCCCTTCGAGGGCGTCGATTATCTTCAGACCCTCGGCATCACCACGACCAACACCAGCGTAAACGTCAATTGGCGCGGCACGAGCACCTTGCAAGCGGCATCAGCCGTAACAGGGCCGTACAGCAACGCGGTGACCGTTACGAATATTTTGACCAACAGTTACACTCCTTCACCTAGCAACAACGCGCAGTTTTTCCGGCTGCAATACCCGGGTTATCCTTCTTATCTTAGCACAAGCCCGATCTACAACACACCCTGAGCCACGTTGTCTGGACCGGCCACGCGTGGCGCCATCATGCCGATGGCGCCACTTAAAGGCAGGCACGGCGCGATCTGCGCTGGCTCTCCCGCGAGGATTCCACAATGTTCGCGCGATCGATAAGGATCTTGCCCTCTTGATCGGCAATAGGGAGGGAGTATATTGATAGTGGAGGGACTTGGCCTGAATCCCGGCGTCTCCGATGTTGAGCAGATAGAACAGCATAATGACAAAGCAAAAGATGAACAATGGGGTCCATCTTCCGGTTCGCGCATGTGCGCGACTTCGTCGTGGTTTTTCTAGTCTTGGTTTTCTAATCTTGGATTGCTCTCAGATGCTACCATGAAAACTTACAAGTGGATCGGGGGGACAATCGCGCTGATGGGCTTCGTCGTGGCGGCTTATCCACAAGTTCCCCAAATCATAAGTTATCAAGGCAGTGTCAGCGCGGCTGGTTCCAATTTTAACGGCCTTGGCCAGTTTAAGTTCGCTCTGGTCAACAGCAATGGCACAGACACTTTTTGGAGCAATGATGGAACCAGCACAAGTGGATCTCAGCCAAGTCAGGCTGTCTCGAACCTTGTCAGCCAGGGCTTGTTCTCCATTCCGCTGGGTGACAGCTCCTTGGCCAAAATGACGCCCATCGATTGGAGCGTTTTCACGAACTCCGATGTTCGCCTGCGAATTTGGTTCAGTGATGGAACGAATCAATCAGTTTTATTGACGCCCGATCAACGGCTAACCTCCGTCGGTTTTGCCATGATGGCGGCGAATCTTCCCGCCGGTGCGGTGACCAGCGCGCTATTAGCATCCAACGCTGTCACCAGCCAAAGCATTGCCAATGGGGCCATCACCAGCGCCCAACTGGGCGTCAACTCCGTGACCACGTCGGCCATCCTAAACGGTTCGGTCACTGCTCCGAAATTGGCTTCGCAAGCTGTCACCACGCCAGCCTTGGGAGAGGGAGTTGTGACAGCGGCGAATTTGGCCAACCAAGCCGTGACTTCGCCAGCATTAGCCCCCGGCGCGGTGAACGCAGCCAGCTTGGCTGCCAATGCGGTGACCACCGCAGCGATTGCAAACGGAGCAGTTAGCCTCTCCCAGGTCAATTTTCAACTCGGCTATATTAATGCCCAGAACCCACCTTATGGCGCCACAGGCAATGGGACCAACGACGACACCGCCGCCATCCAGGCTGCTCTCAATGCCGCCGGCGGAAATGGCGGAGGAGTGGTCTTTCTTCCGCGTGGGAACTACCTGGTCAGCAGCCATCTTCTCGTGCCGGCGCAAACTAGCCTGGTCGGGGTTTGGCGGGCGGTGACGGCTTACTCGCAGTATCTGGGCACGACCTTGCTCGCGGTGGAGAACGCGGGCACAAACGCAGGCGTTCCTTTCATCACCCTCCAAGGAGACAACTCCACGTTGGAAGGCGTCACCATTTATTACCCAAACCAGGTGGCCAACAATCCGCCCACGCCCTATCCGTTTGCGATTGGTGGAGGTGGCGGAAATAATATTACAATCCAAAATGTCCTTCTGGTAAACCCTTACCAGGGAATCGATTTGGCAACTTATGGATGTCCGCGGCACTTTGTCCGCTCCGTCTATGGCCAACCACTTCTGATCGGCATCGCGGTTGACCAATGCTACGATATTGGCCGGATAATGGACATCCATTTCTGGCCCTTCTGGACTCAGAATACCAATATCCAAGCTTTCCAGTCTGCCCATGCAGTGACATTCGATTTCATGCGCACCGATTGGGAGGTTGTTCAGGACGTTTTTTCCTGGGGATA
>DASYNM010000009.1:0-3434 GCA_036008545.1 Verrucomicrobiia bacterium | reverse complement strand
CAAGTCAAAGTTGGAGTAGTCGGCTGTGGGTATTGGGGGCCTAATCTGGTGCGCAACTTCCGCGCGTTGCCCGATTGCAACTTGAAGGCAATGTGCGATATCAGCGAGGAGCGGCTCAAACACTTGACGACGCTTTATCCCGAGGTCAAAGGGGAGACCAATTTTGATCTTATGCTCAACGGTTCGGGGGTGGATGCAGTCGTCGTCGCTACCTCTGTCAAATTGCATCATCAAATGGCCAAGGCGGCCTTGCTGGCCGGCAAGCACACGCTGATCGAAAAGCCCATGGCGTCTTCGTCCGAGCAATGCGCCGAATTGGTGGAAATTGCGCGCAAAAAGGGGCTCGTCCTCATGGTCGGCCATACGTTCCTTTATTCTCCCGCCGTGCGCATGATCAAGCAGATTGTCGAGCGCGGCGACTTGGGCCACATTCGCTACATCTGCGCCCGCCGGCTCAATTTGGGCTTATTTCAGAAGGACATCAACGTGGCATGGGATCTGGCGCCTCACGATATTTCAATTGTGCTCCATCTCTTGGAGGAGACGCCGATCAGTGTCAATTGCCGCGGCAGCGCGCATGTGACGTCGGGGGTCGAAGACGTGACCTCCATGAGTTTAACTTTCCCAAAAGACCGGTCGGCGATCATTCATAGCAGTTGGCTCGATCCGCGTAAAGTGCGGGAGATGACGATCGTGGGCAGCAAACGCATGATTGTCTATGATGATGTAGCGCAGCAGGAGAAGATCCGAATTTTCGACGCCAGGGTCGAGCGACCGCCTCACTACGATACTTTTGCCGAATTCCATTATGCTTACCACTACGGCGACACCTATGCGCCATACGTGAAACAGGAAGAACCGTTGAAGGCCGAATGCCAGCATTTCCTGGAATGCATCCAACAGGGCAAAGCTCCTTTGACCGATGGGAACCAAGGCTTAGAATTGGTGAAGATTCTGGAGGCATCCTCCGAATCGTTGCGCCGGGGTGGCAGCCCGGTGATTCTGCGAGCCGAGCAGGAACGCCAGATCTCCGGCTCGAGTGCTACGGTCAACGGCAGCAACGGCAAGCACAAGAATGGCAAGATCCATATCCCAATTGACTGTCCGGCAGAATCGCGTGTAATGTTGTAGGGCTTCATATGACACGCGTTGAGCCCGAGTCGCAGCCGTTTCGGCAAATCACTGCGGACGTCAAATTGGGTCGTGGCGTCCTCATTCATGGCTTTACCAACCTGTACGGATGTGAGATTGGCGACGAATGCAAGATCGGGACGTTTGTTGAAATTCAAAAGGGCGTTCACATCGGCGCCCGCTGTAAAATATCCAGTCACACTTTTATCTGCGAAGGAGTGGTGCTGGAGGACGAAGTTTTCGTCGGGCATAACGTCACCTTCACCAATGATCGCTACCCTCGTTCGACCAACGGTGAGGGCAAACTTCAAACGGAGGCGGACTGGAAATGCGTGCCGACGCGCGTCCAACGCGGCGCCTCCATTGGCTCGGGGGCGACGCTCCTGAGCGGCATCACCATTGGAGCCAGGGCTGTGATCGGCGCTGGCAGTGTGGTAACTCGCGACGTGGCGGCCGACGCCATCGTGGCGGGCAATCCCGCGCGAGTCTTGCGCATGCTGGGGCAATCCAAGCCCTGATCCATGAAAGTACCCTTTTTAGATCTTCAAGCGCATCATCAGCCTATCCGCGAGCAGATCGAGGCCGCCATCGGTGATGTGATCGACAAAAACGCCTTCTCCGGAGGCCCGTTCGTGGCCGCCTTTGAGAGCGATTTTGCGAGGTATTGCGGATGTAAGCATGTCGTCGGCGTCGGCAGCGGTACCGATGCACTCTGGTTAAGCTTGCTGGCCTTGAAGGTGGGGCCGGGTGACGAAGTCATCACCGTTCCCAACACATTCGCGGCCACGGCGGAGGCGATTCGGAATTGCGGAGCGCGCCCGAAATTTGTTGATATCGATGAACAGACTTACACCATGGACCCGGCGCTGCTGCAGCAGGCTATCAATCCGCGCACCAAGGCGATTATTCCTGTTCACCTCTTAGGGCAGTGCGCGGACATGGATCCGATCGTGGAGATTGCCAGCCGACGCGGCATCCCGGTAGTGGAGGACGCCTGCCAGGCGCACGGGGCCCTGTACAAAGACCGGAAGGCTGGCACCATGGGTACGCTGGGATGTTTCAGCTTTTATCCAGGCAAGAATCTCGGGGCCTTGGGCGAAGCCGGCGCTGTGACAACCGACGACCAGGAGTTGGCCGCTAGGATTCAAGTCTTTCGCGATCACGGTCAAGATCGGAAGTACCAGCACTCGGTAGTGGGCTGGAACGCCCGCCTGGACGGAATCCAAGGGGCCGTGTTAAGCATCAAACTCAAACACTTGGATGTGAACAATGTCCGGCGGCGGGCCCACGCCCTGCAGTACGATCAGCTTCTAGGCGGCATGGAAGAGATTGTCACACCTTTTGAAGCACCGCACAACCGCCACGTCTATCATGTTTATGCCGTTCGGGTGCAGGCCCGGAATCAAGTCCTTCAGGCGCTGGCGGAAAGGGGTATTTCATGCGCGATCCATTATCCCGTCCCGGTTCACCTGCAAGAGGCCTACCGGTTCCTGGGCTGCGAGGAAGGATCGTTTCCAGTAACGGAGCGTTGTGCGCAGGAGTTTCTCTCTCTGCCGATGTTTCCAGAACTGACCCACCAACAGATTCGCGCTGTTGCCACCGAGCTCAAATCGTGCATGAGCGGAAAGAAGCCACAGCGCAGTTGTCTGAAGCAATGACGCGGGACCTCTCCCGCCCGCATTGCACCACACGCCGGCATCACGGACTGCCTTAGCAGGCCCGGTGTCTTTTTTCTGAATAGCCGGTGCCATTTGTTGAGCACGGAACAGGGCTTTAGCTCGGGAGCTTCCTCAAACGCGCATCCATCCTGAGTGGATGCGCGCACCTTTGCAGTTTGCATGACTACGAAGCAAAAAACCTCACCACCGCCAGCGGCCTCGATCTCCTTGCGCGATGTCTACTATGTCCTCTTCCGGCATAAGTGGTTGAGCGCTGCTCTGGTCGTGCTAGGTGGGGTGTGCAGCCTGGCGGTCTATGAACTGTGGCCTTTCCCGTATGTCTCCGAAGCCAAACTCTACGTCCGGTACATCCAGGAGAATACGGCACCCGCCGAACTGGACGGCAACAAGGCTGTGAAATCTCCCGATGACCGAGGCGCCAATATTTTGAATACGGAATTGGAGATACTGGCCAGCCTGGACCCGGCCAAGACGGTCGCCAAGGTCCTGGGGCCGGACAGGATTTTGGGCCAGCCGCTGCCGAGCAACTCCTTGAGCGCCTACGAGGCCGCGGCGGGAGAATTTATTCTGTCTCATCTCAAGGCGGAAGTCCCACCCAAATCGGACGTGATCCTTTTGCACTAC
>DASYNM010000008.1:0-3347 GCA_036008545.1 Verrucomicrobiia bacterium | reverse complement strand
CAAAGCGTCGTCTTGCCGGCGCCATTGGCCCCTTCCAGCGCGACGACAAATGGGCGAGACGCGTCCCGACTCGCAAAACGTGGCAGGGTCAACGGCTCGAGGGCGAGGCGGTAACGCTCCTGATCGCTCTCCGACTTCATGCGGCCAGCACGGGCGCGGCAGGCCGGAAAACATTCATGGAATTGCGCGAAAGCGGCGTCGTATAAATGTATTCGGCGCCAGGGCCGGCCTTGTCGCTGCTGACGTAGCCGGCCGCCTCCAGCGCGTCGGCCGTGTCTTCCAGCAATTGCCGCAATTGGTCGTGGCTCAGGTAATCGAATTGGATGTCGCCATCCAGTCCGCCGTAACAAAAGCTCTCGAACGCTTTCGGATCGGCGATGCGAATGCCGAAGCGCGCAGCATCCGAGTAGTAAATGGTGCCGGGAAAAGGAATGAGCTGGTGGATGGAAATTTCGTGCGGGCGCAAGTCTAGCATGAAAGGAATCGACTCGTATTGATCTTCCAGCGTGCCGGGCAAACCGTAAATCCAACCGGTCTTGACCCGCAGCCCGGCGTCAAACGCCGCGCGAATGCCGCGCCGGATTTGCGCCGTGGTCATCCCTTTTTGCGCATCGCGCAGTATGCGGTCGGAACCGGATTCGACGCCGAAATAAATGCGCTGACAATTGGCCGCCCGCATTGCCTCGGCCACCGTTGTGTCCACGCGATCCGCCCGCATCTGGCCAATCCACTTGACACCCACGCGGCGTTCCGCGTTGGCCTTGCAAAATTCCAGGATGTCGTGTTTGCGCAGCAGGAAAATGTCGTCGGCAAAAAAGATTTCGCGCGCGTCATAGTTGTCGCGCAAGTGCTCCATTTCCGCGATGACGCGCAGGTGTTGGCGAATGGCCACGCCATCGTTGCGCACCGTGCCGGTGTAATTGCAGCAGAACGCGCAATGGTGCGGGCATCCGCGCGAGGCGAGCATCGAGTGGTGGGTGTATTTGGGAAGATTGTAGAGGCTCCGATCCACGACTGGCAGATCATCCAGTGTGCTGGTCTGGGAATGTCCGGCCGTCCTGATGACCTCGCCGGTGGCGGCACGGAACAGCAGGCCGGGCAAGCCGCCCAGGTCTCGTCCCTCGGCCAAGCTGCTCACCAATTCGAGAATGACCGGCTCGCCTTCGCCCAGGACAACGACGTCGGCCCCATCGGCCATGAGGTCGTCGGGAAAGAGCGTCGCGTGGATGCCCCCGGCCAGCACCCACACATCCGGGTGCAATTGCTTCAGCTTGCTGATTTGTTGCCGCGCCACAGGATAATTCGGCGTGATGACGGAGAAGCCGGCGATTTCAGGCTGGAACTCGGCGACAAGTTTGAACAAGCCCTCGTCCGAGAGGCCCTCGACGTTTTGGTCGAAGACCCGCACCTCATGCCCGTTCTGCTTGAGGAGCGTGCCCAAGAACCCGATACCCAGCGGGTATTCGCGGTACATCTGCTTCGGATTGTACGAGCGCGGCGCGACCAGCAGGATTCGCATCAGCGGACTCCTTCCAGGTGGCCTTGCCGCAGGAACCGATTTCCTCGCGCCAGGAAATCGTCGATGGCCGGACGATCCGCGTGATAAACGTGGCTCGAGCCGATGAATCCCGACACGGTGCCAGCAGGCAGGCCCAAAGCTTCGGCCACGCGACGCGCCATTTTCGCAATGCAAAGCGCATCGGCATAAAATTTTTTGAAGGCATCCTGGCCACGCGCAAAATAAATTGTTCGAAGCGCGCCCGCGCGAACGAGGAATTGAATGACGTTGATGCACGGCACTTTGCCATCGCCACGGCCGCGCAATATTAAGACGGCCCGTTTGCTGGCAGGTTCGCCGCGCAGGAGCGAAATGATGTCTTCAAGATCGTGGCGGCCGCCGGGGCCTTGCATCAGGTTTGCATAATTGTGGCCCAGCGCATTAGCCCCATCAGCGAAAAAGACTTTCTCCATCTCGGCCATCAGACGGGTGTCTCCAAACTGTCGGATCAATTCGTCGCCCTCGGTCTCGGCGGGAAAAGCGACCTGCACCTCGAGCAACTCAAGACACTCGCCATCGGCGGAAACGCCGTGAAGGACCGTTGACTGGACCAGATTCAGCCAGGTTTCCCCCAAGCTCCCGAAATTAAGGTCATTCACGCCGGTCAGCATGGTCGTGCGCGCGTGATCGAGACCTCTAAAGCAAGCCCGCTCCAGGCAACGCACTGCTCTTGGTCCAGTAGAGATCTCATGGTAGCCAATTTTGCGCGAGCCGAGGGAAAAGTCAAGGTTGCTTGTGGTTTCTCGCGGGTACTTCACTTCACCCAAAAAGCGAGCTGCGGTCTCGTGTCGCGTGAAAGTCCAAACAAGATTGACCGGCGCCACGGGCGGGCGCATGATGGACAGAAATGCGCATCCGAATTCTGCTGGGACTGGCCCTTTGCGCCGCCGTCGCCGCTTGCGCCCAGACAACCAATCCGCCGGCCAAGACGCGCTCCCTTTCCATGCGCGACTGCCTTGATCTCGCGCTCAGCCATAACCTCCACTTGAGAATCGAGCATCTTACTTTCGATATTGCCGGCGATGCGCTCAGCAGCGCCTACGGCGTTTATTCTCCCACCTACACCTTTGAGGCCAGCCATAGTTTTGACTCCATCCTGGGTGACATTGATCCGCGCAAGTTCAACCCTTACTTCCCAGCCGACATCACCACTGAGAAAATGGGCTCGCAGCTAAGCGGTTTGGCGCCCTTTGGGTTCAGTTACGACCTTGGCGGCTTTGTCAAGAAGACCGAGGCCAACACGGATTTCGCCACCGATCCCGAAGATGCCGCCAATTTCCCCGGCGGCGTTCGTTCAACCAATTTCTACAATGCCGGGGGCGGCCTGACCATGCGCCAGCACTTCATGAAGGATTCTTGGATCGATTCCGACCGGGAAGTGATCCAAACGCGCCGCGTGGACTTGAAGATTTCCGAGCAAGGCTTGCGTTTTGAAATCATGACGACGTTGCTCGGCGTCGAGCTGGCCTACAACGATCTGCTTGACGCTCGCGAGGAAATCACGGTGCAGGAAGAAGCGCTGAAACTGCGCCAGGAATTTGTGGCGGAAACGAAGCGCCGCGTCCAGGTCGGAGATTTGCCGCCCCTCGACGACGCGCAGGCCGAAACGCAACTGCAGAACACGCTGACCGCGCTGGCCGAGGCCCGCGAGACTTATGCCGCCCGCCAGAATAGTTTAATGGGTTTTCTGTCGGATAATTACAAAGAGTGGGCCGACCTTGAGCTGCGAGCCACCGACCCTCTTCAGGCTCTTCCCGCAGAGGTCAACCGCTGGCGCAGCTTCGATTCC
>DASYNM010000007.1:0-11475 GCA_036008545.1 Verrucomicrobiia bacterium | reverse complement strand
AGTCACCTTGGTGAGCGGGCAATTACGAAAATCCGAGATCGTAAATCTGCGCCGCGCCACCACCATGTTGCGCGAAAAGAACGGCGATCTCGCTGACTTCCTAACCAACGACCCGAAAGGAAAATTGTTGCCCGAATATCTTGGGCTGGCGGCGGACCAATTGGCTGAGGAGCAGGCTCAGATGATTGCCGAGATGGAGTCCGTCGGCAAGCACATCGAGCACATCAAAGAGATCGTGACCATGCAGCAAGGCTACGCGAAGGTGTCCGGCGCCTTCCAAAATCTACCGGTGGCGACCCTGGTGGATGACGCGCTGCAGATGAACGCCGCGGCCTTTGCCCGGCATAACATCCACGTCGTTCGTGATATTGCCGAGGCCGCGCCGATTGTCTGCGTGGATCGCCACAAAGTTTTGCAGATTCTGATCAATCTCCTCTGCAATGCGCAACATGCCATGGACGAGCAGAATCCGCAGATCAAACAACTGGACATTCGCGTGGAAACAGCGGCGCCCGATCGCGTCAACATCATTGTCCACGACAACGGAGTAGGCATTGCTCCGGATCATCTGGTAAAAATTTTCACCTCCGGTTTCACCACCAAGAAAGATGGCCACGGCTTCGGTCTCCACAGTGGCGCCAACGCCGCCAAGGAAATCGGCGGCAGCCTCACCGCCCACAGCGACGGCGTAGGGTTGGGAGCCACCTTTATCCTGGAATTACCCCTGGCTGCAACCCGATCCAATGGCCATACCGAGACGCTGGCTTTACAGTCCGTCTCATCTTCCATTGACGCAATGCAGCCGAGCTCAGCGGCCTAAGTCAAAGTATGAACAAGGCCGATTCCAAACCAAACCAGCGCATTCTGATTGTTGACGACAACGCAACCATCCATGAGGACTTTCGAAAAATCCTGTGTCCGGCCACCAGCGATCGCCCGGGCGTGAAGCGGTTGGCAGCGGCGCTGTTCGATCAAGACCAACCCGCAAACCAGAACATGAGTTTCGAGTTGGACTCCGCCTATCAAGGCCAGGAGGCGTTGGAAATGGTCAAGAAGGCGCTGGCGGAAAACCGGCCTTACGCCATGGCTTTCGTGGACGTGCGGATGCCGCCCGGCTGGGATGGCGTCGAGACCATCGCCCGCATCTGGGAACAGTATCCCCAGCTCCAAATCGTCGTTTGCACTGCTTACTCCGATTATTCGTGGGAGGAACTTCTGGCTCGGGTCGGCCGACCCGACAGTTTGGTCATCCTCAAGAAGCCCTTCGACAATGTGGAGGTGCAGCAACTCGCGCTCGCCCTGACCACGAAATGGCTGCTCAATTTCCAGGCGGGGTTAAAGCTTGCTGAACTCGAAAACATGGTGAAGCTCCGCACTGCGGAACTAGTCGAGGCCAATAGAGCGCTGAGCTTGTCCGAAGAGCGCTTCTCCAAGGCTTTTCACGCCAGTCCAATTCCCAGCGGCGTCGTGACCTTGCCGGAGCGTCGCTTTATCGACGCCAACAAGCACCTTACCGCACTCACTGGCTGCACGCGTGAACAGATGATCGGTCACAGCATGGCAGAGTTGTCGATATGGGATAAACCCGAGATCCCCGACGCGTGGTTCGACAAATTGCTACGCCAGGAATTGGTGCAGGATGAGCAGGCCAACATCCGCAACCAAGCCGGCGCCTTGCGCGAAGTGTTGGTTTCGCTGGCGCCTGTGAACGTGGGGGGAGAGCCGCATGTGTTGCTCCTGGCCCATGATATCTCTGAGAGGACGCTGTTGGAGCGCCAGCTTCGCCAATCCCAGAAAATGGAGGCCATCGCCCAATTGGCTGCCGGTGTCGCTCATGATTTCAACAACATCCTCACCGTCATCCAGGGTCACGCTGCCTTGCTGGGCCTGTCGCTCGAGACCGCCCCCGACGCCCCGCAGAACGATTCGCTGCATCAAATCGCCAAGGCGTCGAGTCGCGCCTCCACGCTCGTCCGGCAACTGCTCATGTTCAGCCGCAAACAGGTCATGCAGTTCCGCACGCAGGATCTCAATGACATCCTCGGCGATGTCGTCATGATGCTTAAGAGAGTCGTGGGCGAGCAAGTGAGGATCGATTTTCGTCCACGGCATCCACTTCCCGCCATCCGCGCCGACACCAGCATGCTGGAACAAATCGCCATGAATCTGGCGGTTAATGCCCGCGATGCCATGCCCAACGGCGGGACGATTTCCGTTTCCACCTCGCTTGAAAAAGTCCACCGCGAACCTACGCCAATAGATGCTGAACGGCGCCATGGAGAATATGTATGCTTGACCTTCAGCGACACCGGCACCGGGATGGACGCGCAAACGCTGGACCGGATTTTTGAGCCATTCTTTACCACTAAACCAGTAGGGAAGGGGACTGGCTTGGGTTTATCCACCGTGTTCGGCATTGTTCAGCAGCACCAAGGCTGGTTGGAGGTCGAAAGCAAGCTGGGCAGCGGCACCACGTTCCGAATCTATTTCGCAGCCTGCACGCAACCAGCCGAAAAAACCAACCTACTGTCAGACAACACTTTGCGCCAGGGCAGCGAAACCATCCTCGTGGCCGAGGACGAAGACGCCCTGCGCGCGATGGTGGTGAAAATCCTCGAGATCCAGGGCTATGTCGTGCTGGAAGCCGCTTCCGGTCATCACGCGCTCGAGGTATGGGATCAGGCCGGGCGTCGGATCGACTTGCTGCTCACCGACATGATCATGCCCGGCAGCATCATGGGCGGCGAATTGGCGGAACGCCTCAAAGCGCGGAGTCCCGGCCTCAAAGTGATTTATACCAGCGGCTATAGTCCGGGAATGGCTGGCAACGACCTCTCGCTGCTCGAAGGTCGCAACTTTCTGCCCAAACCTTACACCATCGGCAAACTGGCTCAGTTCGTCCGCGAATGCCTCGACGCCCCGCCCGAGCAGAATTGAATTCGGTTTTACGATCCTGAGAAGTTTTGTTTTTTTAGCAACATTTTCGACACGATGAACAGGAGGGCGCATCCAACTTTCTGGCAAATTCTTTTGAAATCGTCGGATAACGTCCCCTCGCCCCGCCGAGCGGGGAGAGGGATAGGGAGAGGGGCACCGAACGAGGAAACCTCCTCACCCCGGCCCTCTCCTCCACAAGTGTGTGGAAGAGAGGGAGATAGGCGAAGTTGTCAATAAGTGAGATGCGCCCTGAACAGGCTAAATTGGATTCGGAAATGGCCGAAGAGGAAGGTTTTATCCTATTCATCCTGTCCAAATGTCTTTTCTTGATTGCGGCTTTCCGCCTTGCGTTGAATGGTGGGCCCGCTCGGATTTGAACCGAGGACCAAGGGATTATGAGTCCCCTGCTCTAACCGCTGAGCTACGGGCCCAAACCGAAGTGACCGCTCGACCTTCAAGGTATTACATATCCCGGAGAATTCAGGACGGCAATGTTTCAAAACCCAAGCCTATCTGAAGAAAATGCCTGTCACTCGTCACAATGGCTGCGATACGCAGTTCGCGCAAGATTGCGACGGTGGCAAATCCGTGAAGGAAATGTCGGGCTTGTCGTCGTAGCGTTTGCGCAGTTCCAGCGCCGCGCCAAATCTTTCTCCCGTAACCCGATGAATCTGCAATTTCCCGCGCGCCGAGTCCGCCAGCAGGCCCTCGATGAACCGCAGTGCTTCCTCGTGGGGTTCGCGCCGAAAGAGCAGGGTTATCAACTCGTCCAAGACATAGTCGCTCGTGTGCACCGGCCGCTGGTCCTTGAGACAGACTTCCAGTAATTGTTTGACAGCAGCATGATGGGCGTCCCGGCGATGACCAAATGCGAGCCATCCCCAAGTGTCCACAAAGATCGACTGGCCAGGCATGATTATGCTCTCGGCGGCGCGTAAAGTTCCTGCTCGATTTGTTCAGCCGAAACAGGCGTCCCGGATAATACCCCGGCTACCTTCAAGAGCGACACGTCCTCGCCTGCATCTCGCCACGTTAAAAATGTGACATACTCCATCACTTCTCGAAGCGAGGCTTCGGGCAAATGATCAATTTTTTCGATGAGCGATTCTTTGAGCGATTCCATTATTTAAGATCATACCACACCTTCAAGGCGTCGAAAACCAATTTTTTGCGCTGCATCAATCTAATACTGTTTGGTGCTGCTCAGGCAAATTCGTGAGGATTTATGAAAATATGTTTGATGGATTATGAGTCGCCTGCTCTAAACCTCGGGCTTAGGGCCCAACAAAATTACATAAGTGAGCCGTGGCGCCCTCCTGCCTCGAAGTATTGCATCGATTATCCACCAAGGCCAGAGTCCCGGATCTTCCTCTGGGCGGTAGAAACATCATATGCCAAGCGTCGCAATTCGATCGTTTTTTCGTCCAGATCGTGAACCACGTAAGCGGCTTTCGGATCGCCGTCACGGGGCTGCCCGACGGCGCCAGGATTCACAAGGTACTTTTTACCGGGCTCCACTCTAAACTTTTTATAAGTCCCACCTCGGATAATGGTGTCGCGGATGAAAGCGACCGGTACATGGGTATGCCCGAAGAAACATACCTGAGTGGTTTGATGAGTTAGGCTGGCAACCGCATCCAGTTGCTCGAACACGTATCCCCACCGCTCCGGGTGGTCGAGAGTTGCGTGGACAATGGTGAAGTCCTCAACGTTGCGGACATAGGGCAAGTTGTGAAGCCATTGGCGGTCGTCCTCAGTGAGTTGTTTGCGAGTCCACTGCACCGCCTTGGCGGCGTCAGGGGCAAACCCGTCAACCGTCAAGTCCGTCGCGCAGTAATCGTCGTGATTGCCTTTGACGCAAGGAGCACCCATGGTGCGAACGATATCGATGCACGCCTTTGGGTCGGCGCAATACCCGACGAAGTCGCCAAGGAAAGCATAATGAGTGCACTGCTGTTCCCTCGCGTCCGCCAGCACAGCCTGGAAGGCTTCCAGGTTCGCATGAACATCAGCCATGACCGCGAACTTCATCCGAGCGTTACGAATAGCAGCATCTTGCTACGGTGTCGAACTCTCCCGGCAACATTGCGCCCCTTTCGCCCGCAATGAGCGCATCGGGGCGGCGGCCCAGCGGAACACAATAAAAAACCAGCTTTTGAATCGGGAAGAATATCATCTCGGTGGCGGTGTTGCAAAATAACCATTTTCACAGGGCGCGTCAGCAAATCCTTGCACGTTGCCCATGCTTTATCCGTTTTTCTCGCGGCGTCAGTCACGCTAATACTGCCGAAGTGAGCCTAACGTTGCACGATCCTCAAAGCTTCGTTCTCGTCAACCTCGCGGCGGTAGTTGGCCAGATGGATGCGTTCGCGGCAAGGCCGCCCAGCCCTTGAAGCGCCGTGGATGTCGGACAGAATCGGACAGAAGAAATGGCGGGACACTGACCGAGAATTCAGACGGCCGAGACATGCCTAAACTGGAATGAATAGGCCATTCTGGTCAGGCATGAGGAGGTTTTATTGAACAAACCGCAGACCGCACCGCTGGCCAGGAGCCCTGTCAAAAAACGGGGCGCGCAACTGAGCGCCTGCCACAAAAAATGGCACCAGCCAAGCGCTCGATCCTGGTGGAAGAAGAAGTCCTCCGGGGAAAATCAAGCGCGGCTCAGGGAGTGGCCGGCGATTTGCTCAAGGAAAGTCATGAACTGGGTCCATAAACAGTCTGGGACCTTCCTCTTGCTGGTAGCGCAAGCAGCCGCCTCTGATGGCGCGATCTCGGCCACGTCCGATTGCTTCGCGATAATGAACCCGACAGTCACACCGCAAACTTAATTAAGAAATGAATTCCCTCAAACATCCTACGCCGGCCCGCCGGTGTCTCTATACGTCCTTGCTTCTGTTAAACGTGGCCTGCCTTTGGGTGCCGTCGCTCTTCGCCACAGAGTTGTATGTGTCGACCAATGGGAGCGACTCCAATCCGGGAACGTCCGCGCAGCCATTTCGGACTATTACCTACGCCTACAGCCTGGCCGGTCCTGGCACCACGATCCTCGTGCTTCCGGGCGTCTATACCGACTACACCAGCGGCTGGGGATTGCATTTGGGTTCCAGCGGGACGGCCGCCAATCCCATCGTGCTCGTGTCTCAGGTCCGTGGCGGAGCGATTATTGACGGACAAAACGCCTCGAATCGCAACCTGGCCGTCTATCTGGACGGCAATTACAATGTGGTGGAGGGGTTTGGAATTCGCAATGGCCCCAACGGCGGCATCTCGATCTGGGGCAACGGCAACCAAATTCTCGACAACCAAATCTACGGCAACGGCAACCCTGCCAGCACCAGCACCGACGGCAGGGATGGCATATATTCCGACCAGACCACCAGCGATAACGTCTATGTGGGCAACTTGGTTTACGATAACGGGCGGCAAGGCAGCGGTCTGGATCACGGTTTGTATCTGTGCGGCCAGAACGAGTTCGTCGTCAATAACGTCGTGTACGGCAATGCCGCCTGCGGGCTGCAGGTGGCTGGCTACACCACCGTAAGCAACCTGCGGGTTTACAACAACGTGTTCGCTTGGAACGGCGCTGACGGAATCATCCTCTGGCAGACTTTGAGCGGAGTGGATATCGAGAACAATATCTTTTACAAAAACGGCCAATACGGTCTGGGCTCCTATGCTGCGACCGGCAGCGGCGTGGTGCTGAATGACAATCTCTGCTTCGACAATGGCGCCGGGAACTACGAATTCACGGCTGGAGGCTCCACCTACACCTACACGTTGGGCACGACGATCTCCACTGACCCGCTCTTTGCCAATGAGAACTTGAGCAACTTTGAGGCGCAATTAGACGCCGGCTCCCCGGCCATAGGCGCCGGACTGAATCTTTATTCGACCTTTACCACGGACCTCGCCGGCGCGACGCGATCCGCCTCCGAACCATGGGACCTGGGCGCCTACGCTTATGGAGGGAGCGCGAGTACGCTTAGTTTGCCAACTATCTCCGTGACTGCCACGACGCCGAACGCTGCGCGCGTCGGACTGACAGATGGCGTCTTCACCCTCACGCGCAGCGGCAGCACTGCGTCATCACTGACCGTGGAGTATGCCCTCGGCGGCACGGCGGTAAACGGGACCGCTTACAGCAAGCTTGGCACCTCCGCCACCATCCCCGCAGGCGCGGCCTCAACCACTGTCACGATCGCGCCTCTTAGCAGCCAGAGCTATGTCGGCGCGGAAACGGCGGTGCTCACCCTGTCGGCGAATTCGGCCTACACGGTGGGTTCGGCGAATAATGCCACGGTCACTATCGCGGGCAACAGTGTGCCGAACAACATAGAAATTGTTTGGGGCAGCGTAGTGGGCAAGTCCTATCGTGTCGCCTATACGACCAGCTCGAGCGAGACGACGTGGACGAATTTGAGCGGCGTGATCACGGCCACCAACGCGACGACCAGCTACATTGACACCACGGCTCAGAATAGCTCCGCCCGCTATTACCTCGTATTTGTGACGGATTAAACCTGAAATGATTCCCCGAGAACAAGACGGCGGCCGTGTTCGGCCGCCGTTTTTTTGCAACTGGCAAAGGATCATGAGCCGCCTGCTCCAACCCCTGTGCTACGAGGCAAACAATCCGAATTTAGAGGCGCGAAAACCCAAGACCACAAATAAATAGACAGGCCCTGCGTATATCCCTTTTGAACAGGTTACGAGAAAGCGACACACCCCGCTTCCACAGGCCGTGCCTGACCTATCAAGCCATGCGGGCAGCTTTTACCGAATGAAAATGTCGAAGAACCTCATTCCGTCATTTTGCCAGGGTGACGCTTTACGGCTGGCTCCGTAGAACACAGTTCCGCTGCCAGCTTCGAACCCATCTCATAAATAGGAGCGGAGCACTTAAAACTGGTAAGACTGGTCGGGATTCGCGAGGTGCGTCCTCCGTGACTGCACGGAGATCGCCATGCCGTTCGTGCTCGAGGCTCCGCTCCCAGTCACCACTAGCGTCACTATGTGATCGCCTCGATCGAAGTAAGTGTGCGAGGGGTTCTGGAGCGCGCTGGTTGCGCCGTCGCCAAAATTCCAATTCCAAGCCGCCACCGGGCCGGTCGAGGCATCCTTGAACTGGACGCTCAACGGTGCCTCGCCCGACCTGGGACTGGCCACGAAGTTTGCTTTGACTGGCGCCGGCGCTCCCGCCGTTGGACTTTGATATGCACCCATGCCCACGACGCCGTTGGTGGTGCGCGGGTTGCCATCGAGATCAAAAGCGCCGGTCATCCAGGATTGAACGACGCCGGCGGCAATACAGGGTGAGTTGGTCGCCAAATGGAAATCGGTTGGGGCGACAAATTGCGGGTCTTGGACAATGTTTCCCGCCCCGCCCGGGTCCGGCGTGGTGCAACTGTGGTCGAATACGCCGGTAGCGGCATTGGTCCAATTAGCGCCCACGGTTGCGTAATTAAAATAAATGATTGAATTGGTGATGCCGCCGCTTTCGACATAGACGCCGCCACCCTGTCCTGGCCTACACTCGTTGTCCTCCGCACTATCCTCACCCACCGTGCAATTGACCAAAGCGCCACCTTGCATGTAAACGCCCCCGCCGAGTCCGCTAGGTGCGCCTGGTTGACTTATGTTTGCGCTGTTGGACACAATCAGCGAGTCGCGAATGGTGCTGTTGGTTTCAAAGATTCCTCCCCCGTTCGCCGTGCTTGTGTTGTAGGCCAGAACACACCGGTCCATCAGACATGAGTTCAGATAGGCGCCGCCTCCGGGCCGCAAGCTCCAATTATTGGCGATCGTGCAATCCGTTATGGTGCTTTCCGACGCACTGACCGCCTGGCCGGAATCGCAGTTACATCCCTGGTGGGTGCCCAACACAACCGAGTTGCGCATTTGGCTGTTTTCCAGATAGATTCCCACGCCTTGCCCTCCGCCGCTGATCAAGAGCTGGCAGTCGGTGACGAGCCCGCCCTCAGTGCAATAAACGGCAGTGGGGTCAAATTCCGGGGGAATACGGTGGAAGTACACTACCGAATTGCTGAGAATTCCACCAGTCATCGTCACTGAATTACCCGGACCCGGCCCATCCACCAAAAAATTGGTGAAGGCACAATTCTGTACCGTCCCTCCCACCAGTAAAACGCCCCCTGCAGCGACCGACGACCCACCTGGGTTCTGTATCGTAAATCCGTCAATCACGGCGACGGAGTTCGAGATCCAGAGGCACCAGGTGGGATCTAAAGCGCTCAGGAACGTTGCGCTGGCTTCTCCAATGCTCCGTAGCGTGATGGATTCGGTGATGGTGATTTGATTAGTGAGGTCATATTGGCCAGGCTCAACCAGCACCGTATCGCCATTGGTTGCCACATCCACGGCGGCCTGAATGTTGTCCGCCGCCGTGGCCGGGGTGGCATAAGGCGGCACAGGATTGGTGCTGTCTGCCGACACATACAGCGTGGCTGCGGAACCTTGGGACGCCACGAACACTGCGCTCGCAGCCACCAGTGCGTGGCTCCAAGCACCGGAACGGAGGTTGCAGTTTTCTCTTTTTATCTCTGCTCGTCTCATCAAACAGTCGTAATCTTATTCGTGTTCAACGCGTTTCTTGCGCGTCTTACGGCGTACACGGGCGTACGGCGCGCAAACGGCACTCTAGTTCGCCAATCTGATGTGGGGAAATGGGGCAATACCCGCAAAAGCTCCTGTGCGCTTGACCCAAGGTTTCGCCTCACCTTGTAGGACAATGGTCCAGAAATCAGCGTTCCATGATCGGCATTGCTGCCGACCGAGGCGAAACCGACTGGGAACTACCGCGGGTGCTCAACCAGGTTTCTTAGGTGGGGCCTACCAGTCCAAAAATGGTTGCACAAATTTGTTGGAGTTCCCAGCAAATAGTGTCATGATGGGTATGTGAGCGCGGTGACACGCGCTGTTCTTTGACATTTTGCAGTCATGAAAATCTGGCCCTGGCGGCCAGCCCGCCTGCTGAACGCATCTCATTTTCGGGACGGCTTCGGCTTACTCCCTCGCCTCCACACACTTGTGGAGGAGAGGGTTGGGGAGAGGAGGTTCGTCCGTCGAGTGCTCCTCTGCCCGCGCTGCGAGGCGAGGGGACATCTTCGGCCGGTCCAGTCCAACCCAGTCGCACCCAGTCAAACCGGTCAGAGGCAGAAGATGGAACAGAAGTTAACGAAGGGAACAAAGTTAAATGCTCTTGCCCTCACATGTAACCAAGGCAAAGCCCCTTCGTTACCTTCGCGACCTTCTGTTCAAATCCCTGCATAGGCCGCTACGAGGTGCGCGGTTTTCACGCAATTTCGCCGCAACCAGCGCCGGTCAGTCAATCCAGTCGCACCTAGTCGCACCCAGTTAAACCAGTTGCCAGGGACCGCCGAGCGGTTCTCAGCTCGAACTCTAGCCGCGTCCGCCCGAAAAATATTACTCATTGCGTTCCCACGCACATGTGGTAGTGTATGAATTGAAAAGCGCCCCGGCGCCTGTTCTTTGACATTTTGCAGTGGGGCGGGAAGAGGGAAAAGCGGCTGAAAAAAGCCAGAACTGGCTACAATAAGCCGCAAAGGGCACGACGGAGGAAATTTATTTCTATGTGGTCCTTGCGTGGCCGTGCGGCCAAGGCGTAGTGGCCTTGTGCTCCCGCCTCTGTTTTCCTTCGTGTGTCTTCGTGGTGGTGAAAGGTCATGAGGCTCACGTAAGTCGTTGATTTCCACGATAATTTCAGATAATTTCGTTGGTCTTCTTGGACAGGATGACAGGATTTACAGGATAAAATGCCTTTCCGATGTTGGTTCGGAGCACCAGAATTCCTGTAGGCCTGACAACGGGCCGCTCCAAATTTGTCCTGACTCATCCTGTTCATCCTGTCAGAAAACCCAGTCGCACCCAGTCAAACCAGTTCAAGCATAGACCAGGAGGTGGATGTCGTCGGGTAGGCTGTCGGAAATCTCGCGGATAATGTTGCCGCGCAACAAGTGGGCCAGGCCCTTGCGCTCAGGCGCGCCCAGGATGAGGTAGGACGCGCCCATCGTGGCGGCGATATCGACAATGGTGTTTGCCACCGAATCGCTCACGGCGTAACAGGGAAAAATGGGGTGGCCGCCGGCCTTGCTTTTCGCGGCCAGAAACATCTCTCTAGCCTCGTCGTCTTCGTGCCATTTCTTTTTGTAATCCTGCTCGGTCAACGCAGGCAGCGAGCGCACGAACAACAGGTAGAGCGGGCGCTTGGTCTGGCGCGCTTCCTCGATGGAGAAGTCCAAGGTCTTACCCAAACCGCGCACGGCGCACATCATGGGCGGGCCGTCCACGCCGGCAGTGTTGAAGGTCATGGTAGTGGCGGGCGGGGGTGTCGCCGGCACGGGAGTCGCTGCGGCGGTCGCTGCTTTGGAAGCTTTGGTCCGACTCGCGTATTCGGCGGCCAAGCCGCGCAAGATCAGCCCCGCCAATAGAACGGCCATGGCGAAAATGCGCGCGGACGGTTTGGTGGCGAAAAGGGAAATCTCGATCGCCAACATA
>DASYNM010000006.1:0-8445 GCA_036008545.1 Verrucomicrobiia bacterium | reverse complement strand
GAACGGTCAGCGCGACTGGAGTGCTCACCGCCGCCTTGGACGGGCCGCCCGGCCCGGTCACGGTCAGCTCGTACGAGGCCGCATCATTGGTTGTGACGCTGGCCAGGGTCAAGGAGGCTGTCGAGGAGCCGGAAATCTCCCCGCCGTCGCTAAGATTCGTATAGGTCACGCCGTTGGTGCTGCGGCTCCACTGATAAGCTAGCGGACCGGTACCGTAGGCCACAGCGGTAAAGCGCTGCAAACCGCCCACGAACATGGTCGCCGCCTGGGGCATCGTATTATTCCCCAGAAGATTCGTAAAGGAGGGCGGGATGGCGGCGGGTCCTGTTCCGATAGCTGTCGCCGAGACCGCCTGTACACCCCCGTTGCCGCCGCCTCCGCCGGTCACGCCGCCATTGTCGGGTGTCGTGCTAAAAGTGATAACGTCACCCACGGCGCCCGTGATGAGGTAGGTCAACTCGCCGTAACCATGATTGTTGCCCGTTCCATTACCATCGTAATTATAGGGCAGCGGGTAATCGGTGAGCGCGTAAGAGGGATTGCCGCCGCCCGAGGAACTGACCGTTATATCCAGGGCGTCATCGAAGGTGGCGTACCAGACATTGACGGTTTCCACCGTAGAAAACAAGGTATGGGTGAATGACAACTCACCGCCACTGAAGGCGAAATTCCGGTCGCCCGTGGCGCTGGCCTCAGCCCCTGTGCCTCCAGCAAAGCTAAGATAACTTTGGCTGTCGTTGCCATTGTTAACGCCGCCGGCGCTTGCGGGTGAGGTAAAAGACTCCGGGCCGTTCGCGTCATAGGACGCCAAGGTTGTGCCTGTCGGTTGGAAATACATCCAGTCCGTCACATTCGCGCTGATAGTGTAGGGAGCAGTGGAGGGTGCGTCAGGACAGATGGCCGAGCCAAGCTGGATGGTATCGACGCCCGTCGTATAGGAAGGAGTTATGACGGTGAGCGTGGCCGGAGCGCTGACGGCGGCCTGGGATGGGCCGCCCGGGCCGGTCACGGTGAGGACGTACGAGGCCGCATCGTTGGTTGTGACGCTGGCCAGGGTTAAGGAGGACGTCGAGGAGCCGGAAATCTCCCCGTCGTCGCTAAGATTTGTATAATTTATACCGTTGGCGCTCCGGCTCCACTGATAGGCCAGGGAAGGGGTGCCGAAAGCGACAGCGGTAAAGCGCTGCTGCCCGCCTACAAAATTTGTCGCCGATTGAGGCGGGGTACTATCCCCATTGGGGCTCGTGAAGGACGGCGGAATGATGGTCGCCGCACTGATGGTGAGGCTTTGGAAATACATCCCGTCCTGATTATTCGTGGAATAGTACATGACTTGGGTGATGGGGCCGCCGGTAATGGTGCCGTTAAAGATCGGGGCGCCATTTTGGCTAAATGTGTAATTCGTGGAGCTCGTCAACTCAAAACTGAGGCTTTGCTCGGCTTGATACTCATAATCTGCGTTCACGCCGGAATGCAATCCAGCGGCATCAACGATGAAGCCATCGACGGGACTGTTTCCGACTTGGTAGAAATTAAACAAGGGATGTCCGCTGCTATCCTGGAGTTCAAAACCCAAGTCCGCACCGGTAGCTCCATTTCGAAACTCGACCTCCGTCGTGAAGGTCTGGTGAACACCCAACCCGCCGACGGTAAATGGACGGGTGGCGGTGACGCCATACGGCCCGCCCGAGCCACCGTTGCCAGACCACTCGGAAGAATAGATGGCCCAGAAGTAAATTCCTGGAAACGTATTAATGTTGTCCTCAACACTGAGGCCATTGCCAGGGAATTGTCCGCCGTTATCGAAATTTGATTCAACTGGATTGGGCAGAATTAGCCAGGGCCCAAAACCGGAGCCGCCATTCAGGCCATTAAAATTGGTTCCAGTTGCCTCGGCCGCCGCATACGCCGGATCGCCCGTGCTGTCCCACGCCGAATACCAGGCCGCGACGGGACTGATCGCCAGGCTTTGGATATACAGACCGTCGTTATTGTTAGTGGTGTAGTAGGTGACTTGTGTAATGGGGTCGCCACCGCGGATCTGGCCGCTAAAAATGATGAGGCCATTTTGGAGAAAAGTGTAATTGGTGGAGTCCGTTAGCTCAAAACTAAGGGTTTGCGCTCCTTGATATTCATACTGCGCATTCACGCCGGAATGCAGTCCAGTGGCATCGACGATGAAGCCCGCGTCAGGACTATTGCCTTCTTGGAAAAAATTGAACAAGGAAACGCCGTTGCTATCCTGGAGTTCAAAACCCAAATACGAACCCGTATCTCCATTTCGAAACTCGACCACCGTGCTGAACATCTGGTCAACACTCAACCCGCCGCCGGTAAATGCCCGGGTGGCAGTAACGCCGTCGGTCGGCGCGAGCTCGTCAGAGTAAATGGCCCAGAATTCACTTCCAGGAATGGTATTAATGTTGTCTTCAACACTGAGGCCATTCCCAGGGAACTGTCCGCCATTATCGTAATTTGAATCAACGGGATTGGGTAAAATTACCCACGGCTCAAAACCGGAGCCACCGTTCAGGCCATTAAAATTGTTTCCAGAGGCCTCGACGCTCGAATACGCCGGACTGCTCGTGCTGTCGGACGCCACGTTAGAAGCAAAAGTTGTGCTGGCGCCGAAGGCCAAGGCTGTGGCCATTATAAATGCGCAGACCCACCGCGCAACGCCAGATTCCGACAAAAAGGACTGCTTTGTTTTGTTAGTATTCATGTTTGCGATATTCGGAGATTTTCATAGCTAGCGCAAGAAAAACCACAGCCAAGTCCGACACCTTGCACCTCTCCGCCGCCTTCGGCTGGCTTTGGGCTGGGCAACTGGCAGGAGGCAAACAAGGACTCGACAGGTTCGCCCCGAGATTGGTTGATCACTAGGCCGTTTTGATGGTTCAGTGGGACATTATGAGCAAACTTAACCGTGGAGCGTTCCTCCGCAGCACTGCGCAAAGCATACGAATGGCGAGGTTTCTAAGGAGAGGGCTCTTGAGTGCAGGCGGGGTCGAAACGAAAAAGCGCAAAATGACTCTCGACTTGGTTGGCAGCAACATTGGCTTTTCTGCAAGCCAAGTTGAGGTCATCGACCTGGCCGCCCAGCTTGGATTTGAATCTGTTGGCGCCGATGGAGCTTACTTGGCTTCACTCGCCAGAAGTCAGTTGGAAAACCGCATTACCTATTGGCTCCGGCCCTGTGATGACCTCCTGACATGCTGTTCCGTTACTTTCGCGATGGCGTTCACCGCGCGGCAAATGTCTTCGGCGGACACCATCAGGCTGGTCACGGCCCGGATCGTCAACCGGTCGGCGGCCAAGGCCAGCACTCCGTGCGATCGAAGCTGCTCGACAACCTCTTGCGCCGGCACGCCGGCCAGGCGAAATCGCACCATGTTCGTTTCAACTTCATGTGGCGCAACCTCAATCCCATCGCAGTGGGCGATCCCCTCGGCCAGAGCTTTTGCGTTGGCATGATCCTCCGCCAAGCGGGCACGGTGATTTCGCAAAGCGAATAGCGCCCCGGCGGCGATGATCCCGGCTTGCCGCATCCCGCCGCCGAACATTTTACGGAAACGCTTGGCGCGCGCCAGCAATGCTGTCGAACCGACCAAGGCCGAACCAACTGGCGCCCCAAGCCCTTTGGAAAAACAGACGCTCACCGTGTCGAACGGCGCTGCCCATTGCTTCTCCGCGATGCCGGTGGCGGCGGTCGCATTCCAAAGGCGCGCCCCGTCCAAGTGCAATTGAAGTTCATGCCGCCGCGCGACATCCGCAACCTCCTTAATCCGCTCGAGCGGCCAGATTTTGCCGCCGCCGCGATTGTGGGTGTTCTCAATGCAGACCAGCCGGGTGCGCGGGAAGTGTGAATCCTGAGGGCGCAATACCGACTCGACGTCGGCGGCATTGAACACGCCGCGCTCGCCCTGCAAACAGCGGCACATGACGCCGCTTAACGCCGCCGGACCGCCGCCTTCGTAATAATAAATGTGCGCGTTCGCCTCCACCAGAATCTCATCACCTGGCTCGGTGTGGGATCGAATGGCAAGCTGGTTGGCCATCGTCCCGGAAACGGTGAACAGCGCCGCCTCTTTTCCCAGTAACGCCGCCGTTTCGGCTTCCAATTCCCGCACCGTCGGGTCCTCGCCGAAGACGTCGTCCCCCACGTCGGCGGCAGCCATCGCCTGCCGCATGGCGGGAGTCGGTTTGGTGATCGTGTCGCTGCGCAGATCAATAGGGCTGGAAATGTCGTTCGTCATAAGCAGGCCAAGAGGCTAACTCTCTGTCTCAGAGGGGAAAAGACAAATGTCTAAGCGGCGTGACGACGGGCGCATGTCACTTTTTGGAAGATTCTTTTGAAGTCGCAGGAAAACGTCCCCTCGCCCCGCAGCGCGGGGAGAGGGACAGGGAGAGGGGCACCTCCTCACCCCAACCCTCTCCTCCACAAGTATGTGGAAGAGAGGGAGTAGGCCAAACTCGTCCAAAAAGTGGGATGCGCGCGTGACGACTCAACCGCCAATCATCACAGTCGGACAGCCCAGGACGATCGAACCGCCATGCGCCGTCAGGTCACCCATGCGGGCAGCGGGCATGCCGCCAATCATCACGGTGGTTGAGCCCATCGCAACCGCGTCCGGCGGACCGACGCATACACACACATCGCCGACGATAGAGGCAGGCATGCCTCCGATCAAAACAGTCGCACAGCCCGGTCCGGCAATCGGGCCGCCCACGTGCGGCACGAGCACGGTCACCATCGGGCAGACATGCATATCGGTTAGGCGAGCGGCCATCGGCATACCTAAATCCTGCCAAAATAGTGCGTGTGCGTCAAGCGCCTCGAAGTAATCTTTGGGTGCAGGGCGCATCTCACTTTTTGGGCGTCTTTCTCCCTCTCTTCCACATACTTGTGGAGGAGAGGGTTGGGGAGAGGAGGCTCCTTTTTCGATGGGAGGTTCATGGGGAGAAGGTTTAGGGGGTTTAAAAAATACTGTAGCCGTTGGCGCACCCCTCTCTTGGCGCTTCGCGTCCGTCGCCGGACGGGGCGAGGGGACGTCATCGAACGACTCCAAAGGAATTTTCCAGAAAGTGAGATGCGCCCGTAATCCTTCTGACCCGGTTTTGCAGGATCAAATAAACGATTCCTTGCCGCTGGCGATACCGTGCCCCATTTCAATAAACGGCTTGTGGACTTTGGCCGCGGCGCTTCGCTGGGCCAGTGTAGGCGGTGGCGGCGGCGCAACGGTCGGCACCTTTGGCATGGCAAATTTAGGCGCTTGGAAAGTAGGCGCTTTCGGCATGGTGGGAGCTTTCGGCGCAGTAGGCATCTGAGGCGCGGTGGGAGGCTTGAATGCGGGCGCTTTGGGCGCGGCCATGGTCGCCGCCGCCAGCATCACCGAACCGGCCACAGCGTGGCCGGTGAGGTTCGGCGCCGCAGGCGAAGGGGGCGCGCCGGGAGTCTTGGCCCAGGCCGCACCTTGGGCGGCCCACGCGCCAGGCCCCTGGAAATTGGTTTTCGCCGCCGCAGCGGCCGCTGCGGACTGAGTGGCCGGCGTCGGATTTTTCGTCCAGGCCTGCGCCGCTTGCAGAGCCGCTTTGTCGCTCGGTTCAAGTTTATCCGAAACTTTCGCGGAACTTTTGCAAGCCCAGCCAACCGATTCCCTCTCCGGCATCCCGTGCGCCAGGAAATGAATATGATCCTGCGAAAAGTTTCCCTTCTGCAACGCTGCCGTATATTGCGTCGGCGTCTGTCCCGGCTGCAGCAACGCCTTCGCCTCTGGGTGCGGCTGGTACTTTCCGGCGATTTCGGATGGCGGCGACGTGATTTTGATCAAGGACATAGACTGAATGACTGGCTTTTTACTAGCACGAAAACGCTGCTTTGGCAATCGACGAAGAATCTGGGTAGTGGCTTAATTTGAAATTAAGGCATCCCGGTCTTGGGTTGATCATCGTTTTTGGCTTGCCGGATTTTCTCAACCAACAGTTTTCTTTTTTTCACGCCTTTAATGAACGCGTAGTGTCTCCAATTAGCCACAAATCCTGAGCCGAAAAGCACCATTGCGAGCGAGAAAAGCCGCCATGAAAAGGTAAGGTTAGAGTGCCCCACCACAACCCATCCAGCAAAGCTTCCAAAGCCTATGCAAAGAGCTGCGTTGTACTGCATATGGATCATGTCGGCCCATCTGGTCAATTGTTCATTGAATGATTTGTTGTCGGTAGGCTCTGCTTGGTTCAGATTCCATCGCCATATGGTGGTATCAATCACCGCTGGCGACATCAATGGCAGTCGCCTTAACCACCACTCACCCCAACTTGATTCAAAAAACCATTCAACTATCGGATAAACCCAGGCCCGCTGAATTCCGTAAACGATCAAACCTGAGAAGAGCGACAACGGTAGCGCGATTTCATAGATGGTTTTGCCATCAAGCTTCACCCAATCAGGCTTACACTCGATCGATAAATAAAATGAAAATACAAAAAAGCCTCCCGAAAAAATTGAACGAATAAGAAGCCCAATAGGAACTCCCTTCAGCATTGATTCAACCGGCTCGCTCATTCGCGTTACTGAGCTTCTCTAGTTTCCTTCGCCGCCACAACCTTAACCGCTGCTGGCGCTGAGTCCACGGGCGGAAGTTCCAAGATGGTGCTAAACTGATCCGCCTCGCAGTATGACCAGCCACAAGAGGACTCGGCTTTTGGGCGCCCTGTCAGCGAGTACATTTGGACGTCGCCTTGCGGGACCGTCTTGCCGCGAAACGCCCCACGCTCAGGCAACGGTTGAACCCATGCAGCACGCCAGCCGCGCAGTTGCTCAATGACCATTTGCAGGCGTTCGACGAAGTGTTTGTTCATGGTGCATCTGGAAGATGATTGGCAAGCTTTTCGATTTCATCAGCAATTATTTTTGCAGGGCCGACACCAGATTTTCCATGATAGCTCCAATCATCCATTGTCTGGTCCAATAAATCTGATTGTTCATTGTTCTGGTCCAAATCGTTTCTTACAACCACTGCTCTTTCGCCGAAGCGCAGCATATATTTTGAAATAAATTGCGGTTCTTCTTGTTCGGTGCCTTTCCAGTCTTTGATAAATTTGTGTATTTGACCAGCCAAAATCAAAGCATTCGCTTTAAGTGGAGGCGCGTCCTTTCCGTGATATATTGACAGATTCTCAACCCGCTTCGTTAATTTTTCATTCTCTCGATCTGCTCCGCTCAACTGAACTGTTAATGTCGTAATAGTGGCGTCCTTAGCGGTTACGGTTGCTTCCTTTTCGGCAATTGTGGCTCCATAGTGGCGCTCCGCTAACCAGAAAACCCCCACTCCTGTAATTGCAACCGCGATATAAAAAGAAGCCGTTTTCAACACGCGCCATTCATTCCAGCAAAATGAAACCAATGGGTGAATCTTCGCGGCGTGGTCTGGGACTGGCTGCAGAGGCGGAGCCGGAGGAGCGGGTGGCACGACCGGGGCGACCGGAAGAACTTTTGCGCCTGATGGCCTAACGGGTTCCATTTCCAGTAAGCATCAACTAATCCAATGGCATGGTCAAGTTGTGCCGTGGCGTGGTGGTGCCTTAATTTTGAAAAGAATGACGATTCGACTGGGATTCTGGGGAGCGTGCGCTCCCCCTAAATTAGGACACTACCGATGCCTCGGCCGATCCGCTGCAGTGGGCGTCTCGACTTTTGTGTCCATCGAGTCAATAATAATTATAGTGTGCAAACTATTCGTGCAATGGGGCGGTGACGGCGGGTCGGGGAAGGGGCGCATCTGACTTTTTGGCAGCTTCGTCTATCTCCCTCTCCTCCACACACTTGCGGAGGAGAGGGCCGGGGTGAGGAGGTTCGTTCTTCGAGTGCCCCTCTCCCTATCCCTCTCCCCGCGTGGCGGGGCGAGGGGACGTCATCCGACGTTGGCAAAATAATTTGCCAGAAAGTGAGATGCGCCCTCGGGGAAGGGTAGGCTCGCCTCGCCCAGGCGGCCGCTCCGGCAAGAACCATTTGCGGAAGCCTCGGCAAGGCGTCCCACAAGCGTTTACCTACCGTCTGAGCCTATACTGCTCGGAAACAACCGGATTCCTCCGAATCTTCTCCCTCTCCCCGCACGGCGGGGAGAGGGGTTAGACTGAAGAGGTCCCATTCAACTGGCGGTCGCTCGGTGGAACGAAACGATTATTCCCCGCCAGACGCACTACGGCCACACAACCCGTCCGTCGATGGAGCGCACGCCAGATTTCCAGCAAAATCCCCGACTGGTTGCGCCGCCATTGATGATTCCAATATCGCAGCACCTCGATCCCTTCCGCATCCAGCCATTGCTCACGCCTCAGGTCGTGGTCGCGTTGAACGGGATGCCCATGCCCAAAGCCGTCCAACTCCACCGCCAGGCGCGCGCCGGGACAATAAAAATCCAAGGCATATTGTCCGGCCGGGTGTTGACG
>DASYNM010000005.1:0-12699 GCA_036008545.1 Verrucomicrobiia bacterium | reverse complement strand
AGTATGAAGGCACGTTGACCTTGCGGCCGTTAACTTTGACATGACCGTGACTGACCATCTGACGGGCGGCGGCGCGGGTGATGGCGAAGCCCAGGTGATACACCACGTTGTCCAGGCGTGTTTCCAGGATTTGCAGCATTTGTTCGCCCGTGACGCCGCGGCGGCGCAACGCGCGCTCATAGACGCCGCGAAATTGCTTCTCCATCAAGCCGTAGAAATAGCGGAGCTTTTGCTTTTCAATGAGTCCCAGGCCGTAATCGGTATGCTTGCGGCGCGATTTGGGGCCGTGGACGCCGGGGCCGTAATTGCGGCGTTCCAGGTATTTGTCCGGGCCGAAAAGAGCGACGCCGAAGCGGCGGCTGAGGCGTGTGCGTGGTCCAGTGTAACGAGCCATATAAATTCGAGTTTGGTTTAAACGCGGCGTTTTTTGCGCGGACGGCAGCCGTTGTGCGGAATCGGCGTCACGTCCTTGATGGTCGTGATCTCCAGGCCGATGGCCTGCAAGGCGCGGATGGCAGATTCGCGGCCTGAGCCGGGGCCTTTGACGCGCACTTCGACTTCGCGCATCCCATGCGACATGGCCTGGCGGGCGGCGTCCTGGGCGACCTGCTGGGCGGCGAAGGCGGTGCTTTTGCGCGAGCCTTTGAAACCGACCCGACCGGCGCTGGACCAGCCCAGCACGTTGCCGTGCATGTCGGTGATGGTGACGTTGGTGTTGTTGAAGGTGGCCAAAATGTTGGCGATCCCGACGGCGATATTCTTGGCGCCTTTGGCCTTGATGATCTTCTTGGCGTTGGCGTCATCCGCGAGCAACTCCGCAGCCGTTGGCGCAGCGGGAGCGGCCACAGGGCCGGCAGGCGCGGCTCCAGCAGCGGCAGGGGCGCCTGCTTCGGCAGCGGGTTTCTTGGTCTCGGCGCCGGGTGCAGCAGCAGCGGCAGCCGGGTTCTTGGCCGCGTCGGCAGCTTCGGGCTTGCCCTCTTTTTTAGGAGCGGGCTTCTTTGCTTTTTGTTCTTCAGCCATAGGAGAAAATTAATGGATGCCGGTCTTGGCGTTAGGATTGCGCTGGACGCCGACCGTCTTACGCGGGCCCTTGCGCGTGCGGGCGTTGGTGGAAGTCCGCTGGCCGCGCACCGGCAGACCGCGCAAATGGCGGATGCCGCGATAGCACTTGATGCCTTGCAGGCGCTTGAGATTCATGCCCAACTCGCGGCGCAGGTCGCCCTCAATGACATATTTGCCGTCCTGGATCGCATGCACGATCTGCGACAACTGCTGTTCATTGAGGTCCTTGGCGCGCAAAGCGGGATCGATCGCGGCCTTGGCCAGGATGACTTTGGCATTGGACGGGCCGATGCCGTAAATGTAGCGCAAAGCGATGTCGATTCGCTTTTCGCCCGGTATTTCCACTCCAACAATTCGAGCCATAAATTCGTTTTAGCCTTGTTTCTGCTTGTGGCGCGGGTTCGTGCAAATCACACGAATCACGCCCTTGCGTTTCACCACTTTGCAATTCTCGCAAAGCTTTTTAACTGATGCTCTCACTTTCATAAAATCATTCTCGCGCCGTCACGATGCTGCCTCGGGACAGATCGTAAGGCGACATTTCCACTTTTACCGTGTCCCCGAGCGACATCCGCTCAAAGGCCAATCGCCGCTTGCCCGAAACATGGGCCAGCAACCGGTGCCCGTTGGGCAACTCGACGCGAAACAAGGTCGCAGCCAGGATTTCCACTATCCGGCCTTCAGCTTCAATGGCGTCTTTACGGGCCAAGTTAAAATTTCCGGTTCACCTTCCGTGATCAGCACGGTATGCTCAAAATGAGCCGATAGTTGACCATCTTTGGTCGCCACTGTCCAGCCGTCGTTGCGAACCACCACTTGGGGCGATCCAGCGTTGACCATCGGTTCGATGGCCAAAGTCATACCGGGCCTCAATTTAGGCGATTGTTTCTCGTTTTCAACGAAATTGGGCACTTGCGGCTCTTCATGCACCGTCCGCCCCACCCCATGACCCACAAACTCTCGCACCACGCTGTAACCGTTCGACTCCACATACTTCTGCACGGCGCGGGAAATATCCACCACGCGGTTGCCTGGCACCGCCTTGGCAATGCCTTCATACAGAGCTTGTTCCGTCACGTCCATCAACCGCTGGGCTCGCACGTCGCACCCTCCCACCGCGACCGTTTTGGCCGTATCGCCAATATAACCATGATAGGTCACGCCAATGTCCAAGCTAACAATATCGCCAAACTCCAGCGGACGCGGCCCACCCAGGCCGTGCACCACTTCCTCGTTCACCGAGATGCAAATCTGCCGCGGGAACTTGCGATAGCCCAAAAAGGCGCTCTTGGCCCCGTATTCCCGCATCCGCACCCCTGCAAACTCGTCCACTTCCCGCGTGGTGACGCCCGGTTGGATGAACGCCCCAACCTCTTCCAGAACCGTGCTAGCCACTTCGCATGCTGGACGCATCGCCTCCAAGTCCCGCTCCGACTTCAAAATGATCGTATTTCCGGCCACGGCAGAGTGGTCGAACGCCAAAGCGTCCGGTTAGAATCGGCCCTTGAGCCGGCCTTTCTTCAAGAAACCATCGTAATGGCGCATGAGCAGATGCGACTCCATTTGCCGCATGGTGTCGAGCATGACACCGACCATGATCAACAGGCTGGTGCCGCCAAAGAACTGCGCCACCGTCTGCGGAATCCTCATCTGGTTGCCTAGAATAATAGGAATGACGGCAATAATCGTCAAAAAGATCGCGCCCGCCAGAGTGATTCGGCTCATGGTCCGATGCAGATAATTGCTGGTGGCCTGGCCTGGGCGCACGCCCGGGATGTAACCGCCGGACTTCTTCATGTCATCGGAAATCTGCAGCTCGTTGAATTGGGTGGCGACCCAGAAGTAGGAGAAAAACAGGATCATCAACCCGTAAAGAGTCAGGTAGAGAAACGTGCCGCGCTCCAAGTCGATGGCCAGTTCATCAAATACCTTCCAGTGGAAACTGCCCCCCAGGAATTTGAACATCATCGTCGGAACCATGAGAATGGCCGAGGCAAAAATGACCGGCATCACGCCCGAGTAATTGACGCGCAAAGGCATGAACGAACTGCCGCCCGAGTACATTTTGCGGCCCACCACGCGCTGCGCGTACTGCACCGGAATTTTCCGCTCGGCTTGCGTCACGGCCACCACGCCGGCGATCACGGCGAAGAGCAAGAGAAGCAGCGCTACGAAATGAAAGAGGTTGAACGCATGGTTGCCCATCGCATTCATGGTCTTGGTCATATCCAACAGCCCCTGCCCCGCTTGCGGCAACCGGGCCAGAATGCCGATGGTGATGATGAGGGAAATACCGTTGCCAATGCCGCGATCGGTGATTTGTTCGCCCAGCCACATGAGCAAGATCGTGCCGGTGGATAGAATGACGGTGGTTTGGATGCGATACCACCAAAGGGAATGAATCAAGACCAGACTTTGCGCGGGAAAATTGGGGAAAATGGAACTGGCATGTTCAAAACCGAGCGACATAAACCAGCCCTGGCCCAGGCACAAAAACAAGGTCAGGACGCGGCCATATTGAATGAGTTTGCTGCGGCCGCCTTCTTCGCGGGCTAGTTTGCTCAGAAAAGGAATGACCGCCTGCAATAATTGCAGGATGATCGTCGAGCTGATATAGGGCATGATGCCCAGCGCGCCCACGGCGCAATGCTCGAATCCACCCCCGGTGAACATGCTGTACATTCCCAGAAACCCGCCGACAGCATTCTTGCCCGCGCCAGAATCAAAATAATCCGCCAGTGCCTTCCCATCCAGACCCGGCACTGGAATCAAGGAAGCCAGCCGGCAAATGCCCAGCACCAGCACCGTAAAGCCAATGCGCGACTTCAGCTCCGGTATCTTGAAGCAGTTGTTAAGGGTGTTGAGGATGGAGGAGAACATCGTGGGCTTACTGGGCCGGTTTCGCTTTACCGGCCGGTTTGGCTGGAGCCTTGCCTTCGGTCTGGGCGGGCGGTTTGGATTCGATTAATTGACAGGCGCCGCCAAGCTTTTCAATCTTGGCCCGGGCTGAGGCGCTGAAAGCGTGCGCGTGGACGGTCAATTTCCGTGTCAATTCGCCATCACCCAGAATTTTCACGCGCTGCAGGCGGCCATTGGCCAAGCCGAGGGACCGCAACGCCGCTTCATCAACCTTTGCACCGTCATCGAATTTGTTCAGCACCTCCAGATTGACCGGAATGTAGCGGACGGCAAACTCGGCGTTGTTGAAGCCGCGTTTGGGAATGCGGCGGATCAAAGGCATCTGGCCGCCTTCAAATCCGATGCGGATGGAACTGCCCGAACGGGCCGTCTGCCCCTTGCCGCCGCGGCCGCTGGTCTTGCCGTGACCGCTGGATTCACCCTGGCCCAGGCGTTTGCGGCGGTGCTTGGCGCCGGGGCGCGGTTTGAGATCGTGTAAGCGCATAAAAATCAATTATTGGCGGGAGGTGGAACCTCACCGGAGGGCGGAGCTGGAGGCGCCGCCGGGGGTGGAGAAGGCAACGGAGCGCGCACCGGAGCAACTGGTGCTGAGGCGACGGCGACCGGAGTCTTCCTGGGCTTTACTTCCATCCCACGGCCTTTGTAAATATCTTCGTGCGTCCGAAGTCGCTGGAGACCTTCCATCGTGGCCTTGACGACATTGGACGGATTGTTGGAGCCTAGCGATTTGCTCAAAATGTCCTTGATACCCGCCGCTTCCAAAACGGCGCGAACCTTCGGGCCAGCGATGATTCCGGTGCCGGGCGAAGCCGGACGCAGCAGCACCTTGGCGCCGCCGTAACGGCAAAACACAGCGTGCGGGATGGTGGCATCCTTTAATGCGACGCTGATCATGTGCTGCTTGGCCATTTCCCCGCCTTTGCGTATGGCTTCAGAAACTTCGACGGCCTTGCCCAAGCCCAGACCGATCCGGCCATGTTTGTCCCCAGCAACGACCAGCGCGCTGAAACTAAAGCGGCGGCCGCCTTTGACGACTTTGGCGGAACGATTAATGAAAACCACTTTTTCGCTCAACTCCGAACCGCCCCCGCCTTCCTGCGTCGCGTCTCCGCCTTCGGTCGTGCCGGGGCGTGCACGACGAGGACCGCGTCCGGGGCCGGGCCCGCGACCGGGGCCTCTTGAATTGCCGGGAGAACTTTTATTTATTTCTGGCACAGTATTCTTTCTTCCATGTTAAAATTGCAAACCGCCTTCGCGGGCGGCATCAGCCAGGGCCTTGACTTTGCCGTGGTAACGTGCGGCGCTGCGGTCGAAAACGACTCGGACAATGCCTTTGGTCTTGGCGACTTGGGCCGCCAGCGCGCCGATTTTCTTGGCGCTCACCACATTGGCCGCCAGTTTGGCCTCCGCTTGCGCCTTCTTGCCCTGGGTCGAAGCCGCTGCCAGAGTCACTCGCGCCACGTCGTCTATGAACTGCACCATGATGTGCTGGTTGGAGAAACGGACGCTCATGCGAGGACGTTCCTTGGTCCCGGAAACTTTTTTGCGAATGCGCCAGTGGCGCAGGGTCGCCAGCTTTCTTTTCTTGTCGGTTCTCATGCTTATTGCACCGTCTTGCCTTCCTTGCGCCGGACTTTCTCGTCCGAATAACGGACTCCCTTGCCCTTGTAAGGCTCGGGCGGATAGTAGCTGCGGATTTCCGCGGCGACCTGCCCGACCAATTGTTTGCTGGGGCCTTCGATGGTCAACTTGGTGTTTTCCTCGACTGTCACCTTAATCTGGTCGGGAATGGGATAATTGATTGGATGGGAATACCCCAACGCCAGATTGACTTTGCCACCTTGGACAGCAGCCTTGAAACCGACGCCCTGAATTTCCAGTTTTTTGACAAAGCCGTCGCTGACGCCCTTGACCATGTTATTGACTAGGGCGCGGCTCAAGCCGTGCAGGGCTTTGGCCTCGGCGTCGTCACCCTGGCGGCTGACCAGCACATTGGCGCCGTCGAGTTTGGCCGAAGTGCGGGAAGGCAGCTCAAAATCGAGCTTGCCTTTGGGGCCTTCGACAAAGACTTTCTGGCCTTTGATCTCCACTTTGACTTTGGGCGGCACGACCACCGGTTGTTTTCCTATACGCGACATAAACTAAAATTTTTAACTCGGATATTCTGCCATGTTACCAGACTTCGCACAACAATTCGCCGCCAACGTTCTTCTGGCGCGCCTGCGTGCCGGTCATCACGCCTTCGGAGGTGGAAAGGATCGAGACGCCCATGCCACCCAACACGCGCGGGACCTCCTGCGCACCCAGGTAACGGCGCAAACCAGGCGAACTGATCCGGCGCAGGCCCTCAATGACGGATTTGCGCCCTGTGTATTTGAGTTTGATCTTGATGGACTTGAAGGGCTTGCCTTCGACGACCACTTCCGCCACGTAACCCTCGCGGAGCAGGAGCTTGGCGATGCTCTCCTTTAAGCGGGAGTGCGGGATCGTGGCGTGCGGCAACCGGGCCTGGCCCGCGTTGCGGATGCTCGTGAGCATGTTTGAAATCGGGTCGCTCATAGTGTTACCAACTGGCCTTGGTCACGCCGGGAATCAAGCCGTTCAACGCCGCCTCGCGAAAGGTCAGGCGCGAGCACCCGAATTTGCGCAAGTAACCGTGGCGCCGGCCCGACATCGAGCAGCGGTTGACCACGCGGCTGGGGCTGGCGTTGCGCGGCAGTTTGCTCAAGCCGGCGTAATCGCGCTTGGCTTTTAGCTCGGCCCGCAAGGCGGCGAATTTTTTCACCGTCTCCCGTTTCTTCTTGTTACGTTCGATCCAGGCTGTTTTGGCCATAAATTATTATCAGTCTATTTGGCTTCGGCGAAAGGCATCCCCATCATCTTGAGCAGCTCCAGCGCCTCTTCGTTAGTGGGTGCGCTGGTGACAATGGTAATGTCCATGCCTTGCGTGCGTTTGATCTTGTCCAATTCAATTTCCGGGAAAATGGTCTGGTCATTCACGCCCACTGTGTAATTGCCGCGCCCGTCGAAGGACCGGGGCGAGAGCCCGCGGAAATCGCGAATGCGCGGCAACGCGGCGGAAACCAGCCGGTCAAAAAACTCGTACATCACCTCGCGGCGCAGCGTCACGCGGCAGCCGATGGCCTGGCCTTCGCGCAATTTGAAATTGGCGATGCTGTGGCGCGACTTGCTGATGACGGGCTTGCGGCCCGTGATCATGGTCATATCGCGCGTGGCGTCTTCCATCGCGCCTTTTTCCAGCGAGGCGCTCACGCCCATGTTGACCACGATTTTTTCCAGGCGCGGTACCTGGTGGACGTTCCCGTATTTGCGCTTCTCGCGCAGGGCGGGCTGTACTTCCTCGATGTATTTCTGGTAAAGTCTGGGTTTCATGGTCTTCAAGCCTCCGTCGTCTCAGCAGGGGCGGGAGCGCCGACACGCGCGTCGTAGGTGGCGGCCAGCATCACGTTGGAAATGTGGATCGAGCCTTCGCGCTCGACGATGGCGCTCTGCGCCTGGTTCTGATTCTTTTTCGTGTGGCGCTTGATCATTTTGAGGCCTTCGATGACCAGGCGCTGCTTCTTGGTCTTGACCTGGAGAATCTTGCCGCGCCGGCCTTTTTCGGAGCCGGCGATGACCACGACCTCGTCCCCTTTTTTAACATGAGCTTTGGGCATAACTAAATAACCTCCGGCGCCAGGGAAATAATCTTCATGAACCGCTTGTCACGCAACTCGCGCGCCACCGGGCCGAAAATGCGCGTGCCGCGCGGATTGTTTTCTTTGTCAATGATAACGATGGCGTTGCTGTCAAAGCGCAGGTACGAGCCGTCCGCCCGGCGAATCTGCTTGCGCGTGCGCACGATGACGGCGTCGACCACCTCTCCTTTTTTGACGGTGCCATCCGGCGCGGCTTCCTTGATATGGGCTTTGATAATGTCGCCAATCCCGGCGTAACGCTGGTTGCGGCCGATGACCCCGATGGCGGCGGCGCGCTTGGCGCCGCTGTTGTCGGCCACGTCTAAAATGGAGCGAACCTGTAACATAAATTCGAGCTAGACGGCGGCGACGGGAGCTTCGGGGGATTTTTCCACCACCTGGGTCAGACGCCAGCGCTTCAACTTGGAGAGCGGCCGTGTTTCGCGGATCAAAACCAGGTCGCCCACCTTGGCCTCGCTCTTTTCGTCATGGGCGTAAAACTTGGAGTAAGCGGTGATCACCTTTTTGTACTCCGGGTGCGGGAAACGGCGCTGGACCTCCACCACGATGGTCTTGGCCATCTTGGCCGAGATCACCTTGCCCAACCGCTCCTTGCGATGTCCGCGCGCTGCGGCTTTGGCGGCTGGTTCGATTACTTGTGGCGTGGCTTCTGGCATATATCTCTTAGGCCGCCTTGAGGCGGAGTTGTGAAATTCGGGTTTCCAACCGGGCGATATCCCGGCGCAGGAGTCGCAGGCGGGCCGGCTTCTCCAATTGGCTGCTGGCCTGTTGCAAGCGCAAAGTAAATATCTCCTGCCGCAAGTCGCGGCTCTTGGCCGTGAGTTCCTGCGCTGTCAAATCTTTGATTTCCGACATTTTCATGGTTCGTTCAGCCCATCTGGTGACGGGAAATAAATTTGGTCTTGATCGGCAGCTTGGTCGCGGCCAGGCGCATCGATTCCCGCGCCACCGCTTCCGGCACACCATCGACTTCGAAAAGAACGTTGGCCGGACGGATCACGGCGACCCACGATTCCAAGGGCCCTTTGCCTTTGCCCATACGGGTTTCCAGTGGTTTCTTGGTGAAGGATTTGTGGGGGAAAATGCGAATCCAAACTTTGCCGCGGCGCTTCATAAAACGGGTCACGGCCACGCGCGCGGCCTCGATCTGTTTGTTGTGCAGCCAACAGCGTTCGAGCGACTGCAAGCCGTACTCGCCAAAAGCCACCGTCGAGCCGCGATAGGCCAGCCCCGTGCGGCTGCCGCGGTGCATCTTGCGATACTTCACTCTTGCGGGACTCATTGCCATAGTGCGTCTTCTCCAATCATATTCGCTGTTGCGGTCTTCATGCTGCCACCGGCGCCAGTGGCGCTTCGGTCTTCGGTTTCTTTTCGACCGGTGTGTCGCCCCGGCAAATCCAGCACTTGATCCCCAACTTCCCGTACATGGTGTTGGCTTCGGCGAATCCGTAATCGATATTAGCCCGCAACGTGTGCAACGGCACACGCCCTTGGTGATATTTCTCCACGCGCGCGATTTCCGCGCCGCCCAAGCGTCCGCCCACGCGCACTTTGATGCCTTCGGCCCCAAAATCCATCGCCACTTGCACTGCTTTCTTCATCGCGCGGCGGAAGGAGACGCGGCGTTCAAGCTGGACGGCCACGTTTTCGGCCACCAATTGGGCGTCCATTTCCGGTTGCTTGATTTCTTGAATATCAACATAGACTTCCTTGCCGGTCATCTTGCTGATCTCTTCCTTGAGCTTGTCGATCTCCGCGCCTTTGCGTCCGATGACAACACCAGGACGGGCTGTGTAAATGGTAATGCGGCAACGGGACGCGGCGCGTTCGAGTTGAATCTTGGAAACCGAAGCCCCTTCCAGCTTGGTCTTGAGCAACAGGCGGATTTTGCGGTCTTCGGCCAGCAATTTGCCGAATTCCTTCTTTTCGGCAAACCACTTGGAGCCCCAGTCTTTGTTGACCGCGAGGCGCAGACCGATAGGATTTGTTTTTTGTCCCATAGAATTATTCGTCTGACAAAACTATTTTCACGTGGCAACTGCGTTTGAGGATCGGACCGGCGGAACCGCGCGCCTTGGGCACGAACCGCTTCGCGCTCCCGGCCGTGCCGGCCACGGCGAATTTGACGCGCAGTCTCTCCGTCTGCAGGGCCTGATACTCGGGTTTGTGGGTCTTGAGGTCCTCGGCATTGGCCATCGCCGATTGGAGAGTCTTGGCCACGAAGCGCGCCCCTTTGCGCGGCACAACCGCCAGCACTGCTTGGGCGTGGGCGGCAGACAACCCCTGAATCTGGCGCACCACCTCGCGCATTTTCTGCGCGGACATGCGGATATTCTTTGTGATGGCTTGGACTTCCATAAATTCTCTACTTTGCCTCCGCCTTGGCCGTGTGCGCTCCGTGCTTCTTGAATGTGCGCGTCAGCGAAAATTCGCCCAGGCGATGACCCACCATGTTTTCGGTCACGAAAACCGGATTGAAGATCTTGCCGTTGTGGACGTTAAATGTCAAACCTACAAAATCCGGCGTAATCATCGAGCGCCGCGACCACGTTTTGATCGGGGTCTTGGACTTGGCCGCTTTGGCCTCATCGATCTTGACCTGCAAATGTTGGTCCACAAACGGACCTTTTTTAATGGATCGACCCATATCGTTATTATTATCGCGTTACTTTCGCTTCATTGGACGGCCATCGCGGCGCACCAGGATGAACCGATTTGAGTGTTTGCGCTTGTTTCGTGTCCGATAGCCCTTGGCCAGCAATCCCCACGGGGAGGTCAATTGCTGCCAGCCACCGCCGCTCTTGGACTTACCGGCGCCGCCGCCATTGGGATGATCGACGGGATTGCGCGAGACGCCACGGTTGATCGGACGAATGCCGCGATGCCGCGACCGGCCCGCTTTGCCCAAAACGATGTTTTCGTGCTCGATGTTGCCGACCTGGCCGATCGTCGCGTAACAGGTCTCATGCACCCGGCGAATTTCGCCTGAGGGGAGCCGAATGGTCGCGTAACCCTCATCCCGTGACATGAGCGTCGCCGCTCCGCCAGCCGAACGCACCATCTGGCCGCCGCGACCGGGCTTGATCTCGATGTTATGAATAGCCAAGCCGACCGGGACGGTCTTGAGCGGGAGGCAATTGCCAACTTCCGGAGGAGCCGTGGGGCCGCTGACAATTTTCGCCCCTACCTGCAAACCAACGGGAGCCAGGATGTAACATTTTTCGCCATCTTTATATTGCAGCAAAGCCAGCCGGGCTGTGCGTATCGGATCATATTCAATGCCCAACACATCAGCCTCTATACCATGTTTATGGCGTTTAAAATCGACATGCCGGTAAAACTGCTTGTGCCCCCGGCCGATGCCGCGGGCTGTGACCCGGCCAAAATGATTCCGCCCACCCGATTTCTTGCGGATGCTGATGAGGCTCCGCTCAGGCGAATCCTTGGTAATCTCATCGAACGACGCTACAGTAATGTAGCGCGTCGAAGGCGTTAAAGGCCTGTACGATTTGACTGGCATAAAATCAAAATATGTAACGGCATCAAAGCGGCGACGGCCATTAATCCTGCGCCCAGCGGGGCGAACAGTTATCGGTCGCGCCAAAGCCGCCCATTCTCGCCCTAAGGCGAAACGGATCGTGAAGATACCAGAGGTTTTGACGGGCGCAAGTGTTTTTTTGCAAATATTTTGAGGCTGGACGCAAGTCAGTTCTTGGTAGGGTCGGCGCGCTGCTGCGCCGACCGGACGCCGCAGTGCGGCGTCCCTACCAGCGACTTTGTCAAAAGCTGATTTGCGCCGTTTGCCCCTTGAACTGGCTGGGACGAACTCCTACGCTGCCCGCGCATGATCAATTCTGTTCGTTCCCGTCTCTTCGTCATGATGGTGTTGGAGTATGTCATCTGGGGCGCATGGCTCCCGCTGATTTTCTCCTACCTCCCCACGCTTGGCTTTTCCGCGCTGGAAAGGACGGCCATTCTGAACGCCTTCCCGGTCGCGGCGTTGGTGGCGATGTTTTTCAGCAATCAGTTTGCCGACCGGAATTTCGCGGCGGAGAGATTTCTGGCCTTCAGCCAATTCGTCGGTGGCCTGGCCATGGTCGGGTTGGCGTTCACGCGCGATTTTTGGATCTTTTTCGCGCTGATGATGCTGCATTGCCTGCTCTACGTGCCCACGCTTTCCATCGTCAATTCCATCGCCTTCGCCAATTTGAAAGACTCAAAAGGCTTCGGGCTTATTCGCATGGGCGGGTCGATTGGCTGGGTGTTGGCGGCCTGGCCGCTTTATTTCGTATTGACTGACGCCGCCAGCATGCGCTGGATCTTTCTTATCTCCGGCGTCGCCTCGCTGGCGCTGGCGGCCTTCAGCCTCGTGCTGCCTCATACGCCGGCGAAAAAGGCCGAAGTGGCCGAAGAAAAATTCGCCTGGCTCGAAGCATTGCGCCTGCTAAAGCAGACGTTCGTGCTGGTGCTGTGGTTGTTGGCGTTCGTGGACGCCTTTGTTCTCAACGCCTACTTCAATTGGGCCGGCATGTTTCTGGGCAGTCCGCAAGTCGGCATCGCGACCAATCGCATCATGCCGATTATGAGCATTGGGCAGATTGCAGAAATTCTGACGATGGCGATCCTAGGCTGGACGTTGAAACGCCTCGGTTGGCGGTTGACGATGATGATAGGAATTCTTGGTCATGTCATTCGTTTCACGGTGTTCGCGCTATTTCCCCAGCAGACCTGGCTTATCGTTCTGGTGTTTATTCTGCACGGCATTTGCTACGCGTTTTTCCTGGCAGCGGTTTATATTTTTGTCGATGAATATTTTCCCAAGGACGTGCGGGCCAGCGCGCAAGGCCTCTTCAACGTCATGATCCTGGGCTTGGGCGTTATCGCCGCCAATACGATCTGCCCGTGGATGACAGACGCCTACAGCGCCAAGGGGGTCACGGATTTCCACACGCTCTTTCTGATCGCCGCAGGAGTGGCGCTGGCGGCGACGGTGGCTCTG
>DASYNM010000004.1:0-21547 GCA_036008545.1 Verrucomicrobiia bacterium | reverse complement strand
TGTAGGGAATCCAGGTGAAGGCGTAGGCAAAAATAAAGACCGAGTCGCCTTTGTATAGCGAGTAGGCGAGCACCAAGAGCGATCCGAGTATGCTCAACCACCAGAACAACGCCGGCACCACCACTTGCTTGCGCTTCTCGGTCGCGTACCATTGCACGAAAAAGCGGGAGAAAAAAACCGCGTTGCCAAGCCAGCCCACCACTTTCCAGACCGACCAGGCGATGCCGAGGAACTTCCCGTTTATCCAGGGAAAATGGTCCAATGGCGGCATGGACGGCGCGGGTTACTCGGCGAGCAACTTCTCGACCTTGCCGCCAAGGTCATTGCGGGCGTGGAGGTCGCGAAGATTGCCCTTTTTGTCGATCAACCACATGGCAGGGATGCTGGTGATGCCGAATTGTCCCGCCAATTTGTTGTCCCAGCCCTGGCCGTCGAAGTATTGCGGCCATTCCATGCTATGACCGGAAACAAATTCCGTCAGGTTGCCTTTCTCCTGATCCAGGCTGATGCCGACGATCTCGAAGCCCTTGGAATGATTCTTGTCGTAGGCCTCCTTCACATGCGGTAGCTCTCCCACGCAAGGCCCGCACCAAGTCGCCCAAAAATCTATCAGCACAACTTTGCCCTTCAACTTCGACACATCCACCTCGCGTCCGTCCACGGCGGTGAAGTGCAGGTCAACGGGTTTGCCGACCAGGTCTAACTTCTTCAACTCGCCGGTGGCGGACTGTTTGATTTCATCGCTGGCAATCGGGCTGTTGGTGATCTCTTGAAAAATGCCGCGCGCCTTTTCGCCTTCGGCATCACCTGCGATATCCAGCAGCATTTGCATGATTTCCGGACGCTTCGGAAATTCCTTCTGCAAGGCGCGAATCCCCTTCTCCAACTCGGCGACGGCGGCCGCCTCGCTTTCGGATTCCTTAACCTGGGCGGCGCGTTGGACGTCGCTTTGGCGAATACTGAAGCGGTCGTCTTCGGAAAGCGCGGGGTCGGCCAGCAGGGTTTTCTCGGCGGCGTCCAGGCGGGCTTGCTGGTTGGTCGCGCCCAGGGTCAGGGCCACGCCCGTCATTTCCAATTCCTGTTTGCGGGCCTCAAGTGAGTGGCTATCCGTGGGAAATCGGGTGTAAAAATCCTTCGCCTTGTCCATCAACGCCAGCGCATAGGGCATGAGAAAATCGGACATCTCCTTGTCGCTGGGCTCCTTGGTTTGCCACGCGGCGGGTGGCTGCGGCCGGCGCGAAGCATCCTGCAATTCAGTCCAAGCCGCGTCGGCTTCTTTGGCGGCCAACGTGTGCGAAAGCAAATTAGTGTCCGGCGGTAAAAGCGCCGCCGGCACCTGATTTGTGGGCGGGGGCAATAAGGCCTCAGGCACTTGTTGCGCCCCCGACGTGGCGGCCAAACTCAACAAACCTAAAATCGTGATTGAAATGGTAACTCGCATAAAACTTCAGCTTACTCCAACGCCGGTTTAACTGCCAGAGCTTGCTTTTCCAAGCCAAATCGCACGCGTCTGGGATTGTTGGGTGCGTCGAAATCGCTTTCCGCCGCGTCCGCATTCGGTTCCTCAGACACCGTCGCGACACCTTGCTCCAGCCGCGCCACTTTCCGGGCGAATTCCAGCAGCAACGCGCACGGTTCAAGACACGGGATGAGGCTCTTCTGCCCGGCGGCGTCCGGCTCCAATCCTTCCACCGACCACAAACGTCGCTTAAGGCAAAAATCGACATGACAACAAGCACGAATGGCCGCTCCGGTGATGGCGTCATTAAGCATCCTGGTGATGCGATACATCCCCGATTGCCGCGCCGTGAATTGTCGATACGAGGTGATCGGCGGCTGCGCCGATTGCGCGGCAAACCAATCTGCCACCGCGCCAGGATATACATAATGGAGCAGAAGCTCCAAGGCCTCCACGGACGCCGCCTCGGCCCGCCAGCCGGCGCGTAGATTGGGGGCGGACTTGAGCGGTCGAAAGGCGCCGCTGGCAGCCGTTTGCGCCCAGGCGCGCAACTCAGTTCCGTTTAGGGTGGCCAGACTCGCGGGGGGGGCGGCGCGATCCAACTCGTGGCGCAGTTCAAACCCGCGTTCCAGGCGGTGCACGATGACTTGTCCGAACACGATTTCCGTGTCGAACGCCGCCAAAAATGCGCGCATGTCCGGGTTCATCCGCCGGCGACGACGCTGACGATTTCAAGGCGGTCGCCGTCCGCCAATTGGCGCTCGCTGAATTCCGAAGGCGCGACCGCCTGGCCGTTATGTTCGACGACGACGCAGCGGGGCAGAAGTTTCCGCGCGCGCAGGAATTGCTCGATGGTGCTAGGGGACTCGGTGGCAATCTTCTCCCCATTGGCGATGACGAAGTGGTCGTTCATTCAAACCATAATAGCCAGCAGGTTAGGATCAAGCCATCAGCGCCGCGTCCCAATCCTTCCAGACTGGATCGTAGCCGAGGCGCTTCAACAAGTCGGCCACCTCGCCCGGGGATCGCGAGTCGGCGATGTCAAATTGGCCCGTCGCGCCGGAGGCCCATTCGCTGGACCCTGCGGCCAAGGCCACCATGCGTCCGTGCTGCGTGTGGTGCAGCTTCTCGCGGCCCGCCCCGGTGTAGCCGCCCGGTTCGGTATGGCTTCCGGCGCTGATCATGGTGATGCCGAGAGGTATCAGGCCGTCGCGCAAGCGGGCCGATTCGCGGGTCGAAAGCACCAGGCCGGCGTCGGGCAACAACAGGCGCAGCGCGCAGACCAGTTGCACCAAGTCGCGTTCGGACATGGGCGCAGGCGGTTGGAATTCCCCCGCGCAAGGGCGCAGGCGCGGCAGCGAAACCGTCAGTTGCGCCTTCCAACAATGGCGCAATAAATATTCGGCGTGCGCGGCCAAGCTGATCGCTTCGCGGCGCCAATCGCCCAAGCCGTACAAAGCACCGATGCCCAGCCGACGAAATCCCGCCGCGTAAGCGCGCTCAGGCGTTTCCAGGCGCCAGTCGAAATTCCGTTTCGGCCCCGCCGTGTGCATTTCGGCATAGACAGCGCGGTCATAACTTTCCTGGTAAACAACCAAACCGTCCGCGCCGGCCTGGACCAACGGGAGATAATCCTCCGTTTCCATCGGCCCCAGCTCAAGTGAGATGGATGGCATTTCATCGTGCAGCCCGCGGATGCAATCGGCCAGGTACGACCCAGTAACAAATTTAGGATGCTCGCCCGCGACCAGCAGAATATTGCGGAAACCTTGCTCCCGCAACGCCCGCGCCTCGCGCAGGACATCCTCGACACTGAGGGTTACGCGGACAATGGGATTGTCGCGGGAGAAACCGCAGTATTTGCAATTATTGACACATTCGTTAGAAAGGTAGAGCGGCGCGAAAAGGCGGATGACATGGCCGAAGCGCTGACGCGTCAGCGCCTGCGAACGGCGGGCCATTTCCTCCAAGTCTGCGCCGGCGGCGGGAGAGATCAGCCGCGCAAAATCCGCCAAGGCCAGACGCGGCTTCCCCAGCGCCTCGCGCACCTCGGCGGGCGTGGCTTCCAGCGAACATTGCAGCAGGCCGTTGAGAGGAAGCGTGTTTAACTCGCGAACAAAACTCACGTCGGCCAGCATAACAAAGAAAGCAGGAAAGTCGAGGGGTGGCTGGGGCCAAGAACAAAAACGCAACCATTCATGTTTTGCGCCGCCGCAGAAACCATCCACCTGCCCAGACTGCGGCGAAGGCCAGCACGACCGCAATCCCCAGCAAGCGGTAGGCCGACGCGTCCTGTCCCAGTTGCACCGATTCGTAAATGGAAAGCGACAGCGTGGCGGTTTTGCCGGGAATGTTACCAGCGACCATGATGGTCGCGCCGAACTCGCCCAAGGCGCGCGCAAAAGCCAGGATCATTCCGCCGATGATGCCGCGCCAGGCCAGCGGTACGGTGATGGAAAAGAACACGCGCCATTCCCCCGCCCCAAGCGTCCGCGCGATTTGTTCGAAGCGCGGATTGACTTCCGCAAAGGCCGTGCGCGCAAACATCACCAACAACGGAAACGACATCACGGCCTGCGCCGCCAGCACCGCCCGCCAGGTGAACGCCAAATCGAGGTTGAGTCTGTCATGCATAAATCCGCCCAGCACGCCGCGGCGGCCGAGCACCTTGAGCAGGATCAAGCCCGTCGCCACCGGCGGCATGACCAGCGGCAGGGTGATCAGTGTTTCCACCAGCGATTTGCCGGGCCAATCGCAACGTGCCAGCAGCCACGCCGCCGCCAACCCCACCGGCAAGATCATAAGCGTGCTCAACGCCGACACCCAGGCCGTGAACCAAACAATTTGCCACTCCTGGCTCATGGTGCCGAGTCTCGCACGATGAATCCGAATTCCTCGAACACTTTCCCAGCCGCCGGCGAATCAAGGTAGTGCGAAAACCGCTTGGCCGCCGCAGGCTCCGGCGATTCTTTCAGAACCGCCATCGGTTCGCTGATATTCGGGCCGGTCTGCGGCGGCACTTCGTACGCGATCTTCACCTTTTTCGAAATGGCGGCATCGGTTTTATACACGACGGCCGCCTCAACGTCGCCCGACTCCACGGCTGCCAGTGCGCCACGGACATTGGCCGTCGGAACCACTTTCGCCTCAATGGCGGTCCAAAGATTCTGCTTCTGAAGAAACTCGCGCGCGTACACTCCCGCCGGCACGGCCTGCGGATCGGCCAGTGCGACGCGACTGACCGAAGGCTTGGCCAGATCACTCGGCGAGGAAATCGAAAGCAAGCTGTCCGCTGCCACGATGATGACAAGCAGATTGGACAACCGACTCTTGCGCGTTTCGGGGAGAATCAGCCCTTTGTTTTGCAATCGGTCCATTTGCGCCTCGTCAGCCGAAAAGAAAATATCCGCCGGCGCTCCTTCCTCGATTTGCCGCGCCAGCAGGCTGGAGGCGGCGAAGTTGAAGACGATTTTGTCGGGCGACTCCTTTTCATACTGCGCCGCAATTTTCGACAGGCTGTCGCTCAAACTGGCAGCCGCGAAAACTGTCACCGAGGCAGCGGAACCGTCCCACGCCCTCGCACACAATAAGAGCAGGCACAGAAGGAATTTGAGGCCAGCCGGTATACGCATGGAGATATATCGTGCCCCGCCCAATAAATCCGCGTCAAGCGCAGGTGCGAAGCGAGTCAGGGGAAACGCATCTAAACTGGTCTCCTTTCGGCAAAGCTGCCATCATTAGCAGCATGAAGAGCGATCCTAATCCTGAGCGGAAGCCGAAAACACAAACTGCGCCAGCAGGAGGGCCACCGCGACCGCCCAAGAAGACGGCGCGGGGAGTTGAAGACGGATCACCGGATGATCCCCGCAAAAAATTGGTCTTAATCAGGACTAGGCTGGAAGAGTTAACGAAAAGGAAAAAGTGAACACGATGTCAAGAATGGCAATTCTGTAAACTCTTCTTCCCATTCCCCTGCCATTCATTCTTCTGACAATCGTTCCTCAGAGGCGTTTGCCTTACGCAACACCTTGCGATGGGCGCTGGTAAACGGCAGTCTCTTTAACTGAGCCGGCGTTTTCCATTCCGCTCCAGGCGCAGAGGCCACGCCGGCAGGAAGTTTGGCGCGGTAGGCCTCCAGCAGAATGCGGTAGCGCGTGATGGAGTGCCGGACGCGGAGCAAGGGGCTGCGGGCCGCGAGTTCAAACGGCGCGACCAGCGGACGGAGATTCTTCACCTTGACACCCACTTCGACGTTGGGAAATTCCCACAGGCCGCCATTCACAACGCCACTGGGACGCCGCCGCACCAGCAGGCGTCCGCCGTCGCTGACGACCAGCGCAATGAACCGTCTCTGCGTCGCGGGCGTGCGGCGCGCCAGCATGGGAAATTCCTCCACCCGCTTTTGGCGGAAGGCAAAGCAATCGCGGCGCAACGGGCAGACCGGGCATCGAGGCTGGCGCGGTAAGCAAATCAGCGCGCCCAATTCCATCATGCCCTGATTCAGCCGCGACGGCTCTCCGCTGGCAACGACCAAGGCTTCCGCCGCTTCCCAGAGTTTTGTTTTGACAGGCTTGGAGCGGGGATCGCCCGCAATTCCCATGAGCCGGCTTAAGACGCGGATCACATTGCCGTCGAGAATGGGCGCGGGTTGGCCGAAGGCGATGCTGCAGATCGCGCCCGCCGTGTATCGGCCCACGCCGGGCAAAGCCAGGACGTCATCAAACTTTTCTGGAAACCGGCCCGCATGTTTGTCAATAATAAGCCGGGCCGCATCTTGTGCGAGGCGCGCCCGGCGATAATAGCCGAGGCCTTCCCACAATTTGAGCACGCGCTCCGGCCGCGCCCGGGCGAAGTCGGCGATTGTTGGGAGTGCCCGCATCCAACGCTCGTAATAGGGAATAACCGTTTTGACCTGCGTCTGTTGCAGCATGATTTCGGAAATAAATACAGAGTACGGGTCGTTGGTGCGCCTCCAGGGCAAATCCCTTGCGTTTCCCGCATACCATTTGAGCAAAGCGGCAACCACCCGTTTGATTTTGCGCGTTTCCAAGATGAGGCAATCTGACGTTCCGCGCGTTTTCGGTCAATACGCTAATCAAGCAGGCTGGTCACCGGCGTCGGGCGGGGAGATTAGGGCATCATTCGAGATTTCGGCCAGGACGTGGGAAATTGATAAAATGCAAATGGTCAGGCCTAACTTGACCCAGGAGCTCCGATCATTCATGATTTTTGTTCAGCCGGACACTCTTGAATCTCAACACAACATGAATTATGAAAGCATCACTCCAATCCATTGCAGTCATGTCAGCCCTGATTTTGGGCTGTTCTTTCAAAGGCGCGGCGCAAACAGAATCCAACGCCACGGTTTACATAAATTATGGTTCGCCATCTGTCAACTACACGGTTCAAACGAATCAGACTGTTTCTTTAATTGGTTTTGATTGGTCGGATGCTAACTTGAGCAGTGGCGTGTCCCTGGCCGGCCAGTTTGCCGATGGAACCCAGTTACGCCTGCTGCCTGCCAACGGTACTATCGGACCTTTTGCCAATCAAGCAGTCGTGACTGGATTGACAAACTTCACGCTCTCCTTCCTTTCCAACCCCGCCAGCAACCAACCGCCGGTGTGGGCCACTTTTAAAATATCCGCACCGCCATGCACGAATGCCTCCACCTTGGTCATCTCCAATTATGTCCCTGCGGATGCAATTGTCATTCCAGCCAGCGCGACCGGAAATGTGGATGTCATCCTCGAATCCAGTCCGGATTTAGTGAATTGGACGGCGGCTAATCCGGGAGTATACGGCCCGTCGGCGGCCACCAACAGATTCTTCCGAGTTCGCGCGGCCGTCCAATAGGCCGCGTCAAACGAGGTCAAATCGATCCACACAGGTTCGCCTTCGTCATAACCGAAGGGAGCGCCGACGCCACAGGCAAGTCAGGGAGCAGCGCACGTCTTTTCAGCGATCGTGGGTTGTTAATCCCAATCTCAATTAGCTCCGCCAAGCCATGCGCAATTCAAAGAAAACGGCGAAAGCACCGGAAAGGGCGAATCGATTGGCTCAAATGTTACACGACATCCGGCGCAGTGTACCTGTCGTCTAACGACTACATTTTATACGCAAGTGCTTGTTGACGATGAGCTTCCGCAATAGTATGATCCTGCGTCAAGGGCAAGCGCATTGGAGTAATCCAATCAAGTTTCGGGATGGAATTCCGATATAACATATTATTGTGCAACCGATTGAGCAAAGCGGGAGCGTAAGAAGTGAGAACGCGTGTATTCGCATTCTGCACTTGGATGATTCCGCGGCAGATGCTGAGTTGGTTCGCAACAGGGTGGAAAGGGAGGGTGTTCGGTGCAATATTACCCACGTTTCAAATAAACCGGGCTTTGAAACCGCGTTGGCCCGCGAGACATTCGACCTGGTTCTGTCCGATCACAGTATTCCTGGCTACGACGGATTCACGGCGCTACGTTGCGCGCAACAGATTCAGCCACTCACCCCAGTGATCATGCTTTCCGGCACGCTCGACGACGCGCAGGCGGTGGAAAGTTTGAAAAGTGGCGCGACGGATTACATTCTCAAACAGCGGCTGCCGCGCCTAGTGCCTGCCATCCACCGCGCCTTGCGCGAAGCTGAGGACCGTAAGAAACGCCTGGCGGCCGATGAACGCATTCGCGAACAGGCCAACCTTCTCAATCTGACAGGAGATGCAATTTTCGTTCGGACCGTCGAGGATCGAATCGTCTCCTGGAACAAAGGCGCGGAAACCCTTTTCGGTTGGGACGTGGAGGAGGCGCTCGGAAAAAACCTCGACGACTTGTTGCATGGGGACACTGAGGTCCTCGCCAAGGCCAGGAAAAGTCTGCTCGAGTCGGAAGATTGGATGGGTGAATTGCAATACAAAGCAAGGAGCGGCGAAGACATCCTCACCTTCAGCCGCTGGCATTTGATGCGAGACAAGAACGGGCAAGCGCAAGCCATTTTGTCCGCCAGCACGGATATCACGGAAAAGAAAAAGCTGGAAGCCATTTTGCTCCGGGCGCAGCGGATGGACAGCATCGGCGCCCTGGCCGGCGGCATCGCGCATGATTTGAACAACGCCCTGGCGCCGGTGTTGATGAGCGTGGATCTGTTGAAAAACTGCCCGGATGACGCAGGGCGGGCACGATTTTTGGAAATCATTACTTCCAGCGCCCAGCGAGCCACCGGCATGGTCAAACAAATTCTTCGCTTCGCACGCGGTTACGGCGGGACCGGTCCGGTGATGGTCAGCCACATTGTCCGAGAAATGGCGAAGATCGTCCAAGACACATTCCCGAAATCGATTTCAATTTCAGTCAAGCCCGGCGGCCAGGAACTTTGGCCCATCAAGGGTGATGCCACCGAGCTGCACCAGGTCCTTTTGAATTTGTGTGTCAACGCGCGGGACGCAATGTCAAACCGCGGCCGCTTAACCCTTTCGGCCCAAAATGTCCGCCTGGATCCCGAAACCGCCGCGCCGCTCAAGGCCACGCCGGGGCCTTACGTGCTGCTTTCGGTGGCGGACACCGGCAGCGGCATACCGCCCGAGGTTTTGCCGCGCATCTTTGAGCCATTTTTCACGACTAAGTTGCCGGACAGCGGCACAGGCTTGGGATTGTCCACGGTGGCAGGAATTGTGAAAAATCATGGCGGTTGCATTGACGTCAAAACTGAACTCGGCAAAGGGACGGAATTCAGAATTTATTTGCCGGCCATTGAAGTCGCGGCCGAAGATTTGGAAGCCGAAGCGCGAGAAGTGATACTCCCGGTGGGGCACGGCGAATTGATTCTGGTCATCGAGGACGAGGAGGCCGTGTGCGAATTGACCAAAACCACTCTGGAAAACTACGGCTACCGGGTGATCTCGGCCCAAAACGGCGTCCAAGGCATCTCCCTTTTTGAGGAGCACCAGAACGATGTCAGGGCTTTGATCACCGATACGGACATGCCTTACATGGACGGAACCGGGGTGGCTCAAGCCATTAAAAAATTGAAGCCGGACATTCCGGTGATTATTGCCAGCGGTTCCAACCGGGACACGGAGCAGACGCGACGGTTAGATACGGAGCATCTGACCAAATTGGGCAAACCGTTCAGCGCGGAGCAACTGCTGATCGCAGTGGGGATGGTGATTCAACGTTGAAAATCAAAGACACTTTATCACCCCAATATGAAGCAACCTTCCGCGTGTCTGAAAGGCCGAGAATGGACGGCTCGCCCCTTCTTCCAAACGACCTCTGGCCTTATTGCCATAGTGCTGGGTCTGATGGCGTGCGCAAGCACCCAACTGCACGCACAAGGAACCGCGCCCGCATCGACCAATGCGCCAGCCGCGGAGTCTTACAAGCGAATGACCTTGGAACAGTTAATGAACCTGGATGTCACCTCCGTGGCCAAGGAACCCGAACCCTACGGGGAGGCCCCCGCCGCCATTCAGGTCATCACCGGCGATGACATCCGGCGCTCCGGCGCCACGCTGATTCCCGACGCCTTGCGCCTGGCGGACAATCTGGAGGTAGCGCAAGTGACCTCTTCAAGCTGGGACATCAGCGCGCGCGGTTTCAATTCTGCGGTCGGCAACAAGCTGCTGGTCTTGATGGACGGGCGCAGCGTGTACACTCCTCTCTTTTCCGGTGTCATCTGGAACATGCAGGATTATTTGCTCGAGGACATTGATCGCATTGAAGTTATCAGCGGCCCCGGCGGCACGCTGTGGGGTGCCAACGCGGTCAATGGCGTCATCAACATCACTTCCAAAAGCGCGCAGGATACCCAGGGGCTTTATCTTGAATCGGGCGGAGGGACCGGCACGCAAGACTTCGCGGCCGTGCGCTATGGCGGCACGTTGGCGTCTAACGTGTACTATCGCGTCTATGGAAAATACTTTGACCAAAGCGCCGAGGTTCTATCTGACGGAGCCAGCGCCAATGATTCGTGGAACCGCGGCCAGGGCGGGTTTCGCATCGATTCCGATGCCGCGCCCCAAAATCACCTCACGTTGCAGGGTGACTTTTTTGAAGGCGACACCGACGTGGCTTCCGGCGACGAAGGAACGACTGGCGGCGGCAATATCCTTGGCCGCTGGACTCACACCTTCGTTAACGACAATGAGCTTACCCTGCAAATATACTACGACCAGACTCACCTGGCGGCGCCGTTTCCCACCGCTCCCGCCTTGCCGGCTTTCCCTCCTTATTTTCCTCCTTCGCCAGCGATCCCCGGCGGGGTCTTGACCGAAAATCTCGATACTTGCGATTTGGATTTCCAGGATCGATTTGGTTGGGGCACGTTTCAGCATTTCGTATGGGGGCTGGGTTATCGGTTCACGCATGACGCGGTCCATAACACGGATTCGGTGGCCTTTCTGCCAGCGACGTTGGACCAGAACCTGTACAGCGGCTTCGTCCAGGATGAAATCAAGTTGCAGGAAAAATTGATCCTGACCCTCGGCACCAAAGTGGAACACAACGATTTCACCGGTTTCGAGGAGGAACCTAGCGGACGTCTGCAATGGAACTTTGCCGAACATCAAACAGTCTGGGGTGCGATTTCCAAGGCCGTTCGAACGCCCTCTCGCTACGACGAAGACCTCTTTCAACCGGCGCCGGGCTATACGTATCTGTTTCGTCTGGTAGGCAGTCCTGACTTCCAATCTGAGACCGTCATCGCCTACGAACTGGGTTATCGCGCCCAATTGGGCGAAAAGGTTTCCGGCTCTCTTTCCGCCTTTTACAACGACTATAATCACGTGCGGAGCACCAGCGACACTATCGCTCTCGATCAGCCTTCACTGATTACCACCTACTTCGAAAATAATCTCCAGGCGCAAACATACGGCTTTGAACTTAGCGGCAATTACCAGGCCCAAAGTTGGTGGCGTCTGCACGCCGGCTACGACCTGCTCAAGGAGAATGTTTGGGTACGGGCGGGCACCACCGACGTGGATGATGGCTTGAACGAAACCGCCGACCCTCAACAGCAAGTCATGCTCCGGTCCTCAATGGATTTGCCGTATCGCATCGAGTTGGACGTGGCCGGGCGCTGGATCGACACTGTCCACAATAATTCCGGCAGCACTCCAGGCACCGTGCCGAGCTACGGGGAGATGGATGCCCGCATCGGCTGGCACGCCACTTCACGTCTCGAGCTGTCCGTCGTCGGTCAGAATTTATTGCACGACCAACATCCCGAAGCCGGCTTTCCCGGTCCGGCCCGGGAGCAAATCGCGCGCGCCGTTTTTGGAAAGGTGAGTTATTTGTGGTAGGCTGGCGCGTTCCAACGGCGCCGGTTCGGCTGCGGTGCGTCCGGTGGTGCTGCCTGGGACTTGCTTTGTTGGCCCTCGGCTCCGGCTCCGCTCGCGCCGAATCCCGCGAGTACCAAATCAAGGCCGCCTTCATGGTCAACTTCATGCAGTTCGTCACATGGCCATCCAATGCATTCACCAACGCGGATGCGCCTTTCTTTGTCGGTGTCCTGGGCGATGACCCCTTTGGCGCCGCGTTGGACCAGACGGTGCAGGGCGAGACAGTCAATCATCACAAGATAATTGTCCAGCGCGCGCGCAGCATCGAGGACTGCAAGGATTGCCAGATGGTTTTCGTCAGCCGCTCGGAGGAAAAAAAACTGCCCACCATCTTCGCCAAATTGGATTCGGGCCCGGTCCTGACCGTCAGTGAGACGCGCGATTTTGCCCGGCGCGGCGGCATTATCAATTTCTACCTTGAAGGAAACAAAGTGCGGTTTGAGATCAACCCCACTGTGGCGCAACACGCGAATCTCAAAATCAGCGCTCAATTGCTCAGCCTGGGCAAGATCGTCCAACCTGCAGAGGGAGGCCCATGAGATGAACTGGCTCCTTCAACTGCCCATCAAGCGAAAGCTCAACCTGGTCGTCGGCCTGACCTGTCTGGCCGTCCTGCTGCCGATGTGCGTGGCGCTGGTGGCCTATCAGATTTTCGACTTCCGCCGCACGCTGGCACGCGACACCACGGTTTTGGCCGACGTGCTTGCGCGCAATTCGGAGGCCGACCTTGCCTTTCAGGACCTGGACGGCGCGCGCCAGACTTTGCTGGCGGCTGAGGCCGAGCCGTCTGTCGCCGCCGCCTGCCTCTACGACGCCAAGGGAGCCAAGTTCGCCCAATACACTCGGAGCGACGTCAAGATCGATGTTCCTCTTGTGGCGCCCGCCGTCGATCAGCGTTTCGAGGCGGACTGGCTGATCGTCGCGCGGCCCGTCATGCTCAACGAGAAGCGCATCGGCACAATCTATCTTCAGGCCGGCTTGCAAGCCCTTCATGACCGGCTCTGGTGGTCGGTAAAGATCGGTGTGCCCTTGCTGGCGGCCTGCATCCTCGCGGCCCTGGCGTTCTCGTCGCAACTCCAGCGTCCCATCTCCCAGCCCATCCTCGAACTGGCCGAGACGGCCCGCGTGGTCGCCGAGGGCCACGATTACACCGTCCGCGCCGCCTCGCAGCAGGGCCACGAATTGGGCCTGCTCACCAGCGCCTTCAACCAGATGCTCACGCAAATTCAGGAGCAAAACAGCGCGCTCAAGGAAAGCGAGGAACGGTTCCGCCTGATGGTGGCCAGCGTGCGGGATTATGCCATTTTTGGTGTTGACATCGACGGCCGCATCGCCACCTGGAACGTCGGCGCGGAGCGGGCCCTGGGTTACCAGGCGGAGGAAATCATCGGCCGCCATGGCTTGGTGTTCTATACGCCCGAGGACACTCAAGGCGGTCAACTCGAGTCAGAATTGACCGCGACCCGGACCGAAGGCAGGTGCCAAAGCGAAGGCTGGCGCGTGCGCAAAAACGGATCGCGCTTTTGGGCCAGCGCAACGCTGACGGCGGTGTGGGATCCGACCGGCAAACTGCGCGGTTATGTCATGGTCATGCGCGACATCACCGAACGCAAGGAAGCGGAGGCGGCGCTCTCTTACGAACGCGACCTGCTGGACACTTTGATGAGCAACCTGCCGGATGCGATTTACTTCAAGGACCTGGAATCCCGCTTCGTGCGCGTCAGCAACTCCAAATTGGAGGCCACGTTTGCCCTTTGCATGGCGCGCCATCGGGCCAGCCATCTTGGGGCCGGCATAAAGGAACTGCCGGAGCATTTGTCCAGTGTCGAACGATTTGCGGAATACTTGAAAGGCAAGTCCGACGCTGATTTCTACACTCCGGGAGACGCGCGCTCTCTGCAGGATGAGGAGCGCGAGATCATCCGCACCGGTCTGCCGATCATCGGCAGAGTTGAGCGGACGCGGCTTTTGGACGGCAATCTGGCCTGGTTCATGACCACCAAAATGCCCTGGCGCGACAAGGACGGAAATGTCATCGGCACCTTCGGCACGTCCAAGGATGTCACCGTCATCAAGGAGATCGAACAGAAGCTCCAGACGCAATTGGAACGGGTGAAGTTGCTGGACCAGACCACGCGCGCCATCGGTGAGCGTCAGGATCTCCGCAGCATCTACCAGGTCGTCATCAGCCGCCTGGAAGACCACCTGCCGGTTGATTTCGCCTGTGTCTGCGCCCACGATCCCGTCGCCAACACCCTGACCGTCACCGGTGTCGGTGTTCGCAGCGAAGAGGTCGCCCGGTCCATGGGGTTGATGGAAAACACCGGCATCGCCATCGATAAGAACGGCCTGGCCCGTTGTCTGCGCGGGCATTTGGTTTACGAAGCGGATACTTCCAAGGTTCAATTTCCTTTCCCACAACGACTGTCGGCCGCTGGCTTGCAATCGGTGGTGTTCGCGCCCTTGCAAGTGGAAAGCCAGATTTTTGGCATTCTCATGGTGGCGCGCCACCAACCGGAAAGCTTCAGCAGCCCGGACTGCGAATTCCTCAAGCAGTTGAGCGACCACGTCGCGCTGGCCGCTCATCAGGCCCAACTTTACACCGCCTTGCAACGCGCCTTCGACGAGTTGCGCCAGACGCAGCAGGCCGTCATGCAACAGGAACGGTTGCGCGCGCTGGGGCAGATGGCCAGCGGCATCGCCCACGACATTAACAACGCCATCGCCCCGGTTTCACTTTACACGGAATCGCTGTTGGAAACGGAGGCCAATCTCAGCGCCCGCGCCCGCGATTATCTCCAGACCATCCAGCGCTCCATCGAAGACGTCGCTCATACTGTGGCGCGCATGAGGGAGTTTTACCGCCAGCGCGAACCGCTGCTCAACTTCGCCCCCGCAATGGTCAATGATCTGGTTAAGCAGGTCATCGACCTTTCCCGCGCCCGTTGGAGCGACATCCCGCAGCAGCGCGGCGCGGTTATCAAGATGGTCACCGACCTCGCGCCTGATCTGCCGGCGGTCATGGCGGTGGAAAGTGAAATCCGCGAGGCGCTGGTCAATCTCATTTTCAACGCGGCCGATGCCATGCCCGACGGCGGCACCCTCACCGTGCGCACCAAAGTTCCGCCGGGGCCGGCCGCCCGGCGGCGCATCGCGGTCGAAGTCTGCGACACCGGCATCGGCATGGACGAAGCTACTCGCCGCCGCTGCCTGGAACCGTTCTTCACTACTAAGGGCGAACGCGGCACCGGCCTCGGTCTGGCCATGGTCTATGGCATCGTCCAGCGTCACGCCGGGGAAATCGAGGTCGAAAGCGCGCCGGGTAAGGGCACGACCTTCCGACTGTACTTTCCCATTGGCGCCACTCCCTCGGAGGTCGGGAAATCGACCACGGAACTCACCGTTCCCGTGCGTCAACGCATTCTCATTGTGGACGACGATCCATTGCTGGTGCGGTCGTTGCGCGACATTCTGGAAGGCGACGGCCACCACGTGGTCTGCGCCAACGGCGGGCAGCAAGGAATCGACACCTTCCGCGCGGCGTGCGGGGGACGAGACGGTTTTGCCATTGTGGTCACCGACCTTGGCATGCCGACGGTCGATGGACGGCAAGTGGCCAGCGCCGTCAAGGCGGCTTCTGCGTCCACGCCGGTTATTCTGCTAACGGGATGGGGAGAAAGGTTGCTGGCCGAAGGCGACGTGCCTCCGGGCGTGGATGAAGTGTTGAGCAAGCCGCCCAAATTGCGCGATCTGCGCCAAGCCCTGGCGCGATGTTTGACTCGCCCACCGAAGGAGCAAACCCATGCCTGATCTTCCGCCCGCCAGCATCCTTATTGTGGATGACGAGGTCGCGCACATGAAGGCCTTGTGCGACACCTTGCAAGGTCAGGGCTACAAAACCTCAGGCTTTTCCGCCCCAGTCCTCGCGCTGGCCGAAATTCAAGAGGGCCGATTTGATGTATTGTTGACTGATCTGATGATGCCGGAGATGGACGGCATCGCCCTGCTCGAAGGGGCGCGGCGCAAAGACCCAAATCTGGCGGGTATCATCATGACCGGCGAAGGCACCATCGCCACGGCGGTGGAGGCGATGAAATCGGGGGCGATGGATTACATTCTCAAGCCGTTCAAGTTGCGGGCGGTGCTGCCAGTGTTGGAGCGCGCGCTTTCCGTGCGCAGGCTGCGCCTGGAAAATGCCGCGCTCGAAAAGAGCGTGCGCCAGCGCACTGCAGAACTGGAAATGGCCAACCGCGAGTTGGAGGCTTTTTCCTATTCCGTCTCGCATGACTTGCGCGCCCCGCTGCGCCACATCGACGGTTTTACCAGCCTGCTTCTTGAACAACATGCCCAGGCCATGCCTCCCGACGCCCAGCGCCTGCTCGGCGTGGTGATGGATGCGGCGCGGCAAATGAACGGACTGATCGATGATTTGCTGCGTTTCTCGCGCTTGAGCCAGCAACCCTTGACCAAGGAATCGATCAAGGCCGGAGAATTGTTCCGCGAGGTTTTGGACGAATTGCAAACCGAGCGCGCGGGCCGCCAGGTGGAAATCCGCCTCGGCGAATTGCCCGATTGCCAGGGTGACCGCGCGCTGCTGCGCCAAGTCGTGGTCAACCTCCTGACCAACGCGTTCAAGTTCACGCGCCAGCGCGAAAACGCTGTCGTGGAAATCGGTGGCCGGCTCCAGGAACAGGAGCGAGTTTATTTTGTGCGCGACAACGGCGCGGGCTTCGACATGCAACACGCGCGCCGGCTGTTCGGCGTCTTCCAGAGATTGCACAGCGCCGAGGAATACGAGGGCACCGGCGTCGGCCTTTCCATCGTGCAGCGCATTATCGTCCGCCAGGGCGGCCGCATCTGGGCCGAAGCCGCGGTCAACGAGGGCGCAACTTTCTTCTTTACGCTGCCGGGCTGAACGCGCCCCCTGCCCTGAACCCATCCTGCTGGTTGTGGCACACATATAGTATTGACACTTTGCGCTAAGGCACAGCCACGCCATTGTAGGTCCAATTGATATCCGGCCGCCCCGGGTCGCCGGGCCTGCTGCCGACGTTGGCGGCGATGTAAGAGTAAGGGAAATACGCGGTGTGCCCATCCGCAAACGTCAGATTGGCGCCCGCGTTGTGACGCGAGCTTTCCATGGCATAGCAACAATGCGAGGTGCCCAGTTCATTGGTCGGACTGGTTCCGTAAAACGGAACTTCCGCCGCGTGCGTGCGCGACTCGGAAAGGAAAACAAAAGCCGACGGGTGCTGCACCATGCTGGCCTTGAAAGCGATGTTGGTGTCCAAGCCGGTGTTGCCTTTGTAATTCATGCCGTAATTGAAAACAATGCGCACCAGCAAATTGAAATCCGGCGGAATGGCCGCGGATGTCGGGCAAGTGAAGATGCTGCTGGAGTTGACAAAGACGGATGGATCCGCGGCGTACTGCCAGAGCGGATTTTTTGCGATGTAAGGTGGAAGGATATTGTACCAAACCGTCATGCCCTGGCCAGCGGCGGCGAACGCACTCAAATCGGCCCACATCGGGTCGTCTTCATTATAGCTGGAGAGCGCGCCGGGCGTGCCATTGGTGATCTTCGCGCTCGGAAAGACCAGGCTGCTGTCATCCAGATACATGCTCTGCGCCAGACCCCATTGTTTGAGGTTGCTCGTGCAGGTGGCGCGATTCGCCTGCTCTTTCGCCCTGGCCAAAACAGGCAGAAGCATGGCCGCCAAAATCGCAATGATGGCGATAACGACGAGCAGTTCGATCAGTGTGAATGCCGCAAATTTTTGTCTCTTCATAGCGGCAGGAATCTGACACACGCCGGCACGGTCCGCTTCCGGTGATTTGCGATTCTTTAGCGGTCACTTGCGCTGCCAGGCATATATCACGTTTTCCGGCCCACGGGCGCCAACGGATAAAGGCCGGGGCAGCAACCGATGACTTCGCGGAAGGCGCCGCTGAAATGGCTCAGACTGGAATAGCCCACCTCCAAGGCAACTTGGGTGACATTCAGGCGGCCTTCGCGCAACAGGCTGGCGGCGCGCTCCATGCGCAAATCGCGCAAGGTGACCGAGATGGTTTTGCCGACTTCCTGCGTAAAAATCCGGCTGAGATAAAAGTGGCTGCATCCCACGCGTCGCCCCAGTTCCTCCAGGCCGGGCGGCTGCGCGAGGTCCTCCTTGAGGATGGCCAGCACCTTTTGCACCCGTTCCCGACTCAGATGATGCTGGCGTTCGCAAAATAATTCCTCGCCCGCCAGTGGCTGATAAAGAAAAGCCGCCACCACTTCCAAAGCCTTGGCCTGCGACCAGAGACGTTGCGCGGCTTGGAAAACGGGCGGAGTGCGAAGACTCGAGACCAATTGCTGCTGCTCGTGGCTCAACCGGATCGCATCGGAAACCATTGCCGGAGCGCGTTCCCGGCGGGACAAAAACCGGCTCAGGCGCGGATGAAGTCCTCCCTCGCCTGCGACAATATGACGTTCCAAAAATGGCAGCGAAAGTTCGATGGTGATAAATTGATGGCGCTCCCCACCCTGCCGCGTAGCAATCAATGAAGAACCGTTTTGCGCGTAAAAACCAGCCATGAGCGGGCCAAGTTCGAGCGTTTCGGTCGCGCTGCGGACTTCGGCGTGGCCGGATAAATTAAGACAAATCTCCAGGCTGCCGGGATGAAATGTCTTGGACCAATCGAGCGGATTCGTGGCCGTAAAATCGTGCCATTCCACGCTGTAGCCGGCATCGCGGAAACCGCCGTGCAACTTGCGCCAGCCGTGGCCAAACGGCTTCCAGACCTGGGTCTCGCTGAAGTCCGGAGCGCTCCGCTCGCGCGCTGATCGCTTGCTCTTGGCCGTGACCAAATCAGTCATCGCTGCAGTTTACACAAAACTGAGACTCAGTCTCAACAAATATCGTCATGGCCGCCCGTTCATCGCGCATTGCACTCCTTGAGAAATTGGTAGAGCTACCTCAAACCAGACGTGGTCATGTCAGAGACCTAAGCCTCGCATCTCGGCCCCGGCTCGTGTTTTCGGCATGTCGCGCACAAACGCATTGCGCGCTGAATTTGCATTCCCTAATATACTATTGGATGATTCGTTGAATAATACTTAGCTTAGGCGGCATCACGCACATGGGCATGTTCGACCATTTTGAGCCAGTTCCTGCACTCCGCTGTCCGAAATGCGGAGTCGAGTTGCGTGGTTGGCAAGGCAAGTAAGATGGATGCAATCAGTTCCTTTGGCGGCAGGGCGGGGCAGCACCAGTTTCGCACGTTGTTGATGAGCGATGGAGATTATCGCGTGAGCGTTTGGCAAGTGTGCGCTTACCACGTCAGGAGTTTCAGATTTACACTGTATGCTTGTGCCGTCGTCATGCGTTGGCGGATTGCAGGTGTATAGATTCCGTCTGGGCTGAGACTAGATTGCATTACGATGAAGATGAAAATGCTGCCTGAATGTTACGAATCGAATCCGGGGCGGTTTCAATAAGACCAACCCTTGCATCTGTTATGAAATCGCCACCTCAAAGTAGCCGGTTGTGATTTGACCCCGACTGGTTGGTTTTGAAGTGACCGTTGACGCTAAACCGCCGACATCATAGGAGTTACCAAAGGACCAGGGTTCATTGCCTACGGCCTGGGGAGCACGCGCGCCCTCGCGTGTCGTGGTCGGCGCCCCCGCCGACCACATCTTCGCGTTTTATTAACGTCAGAAATCGGGGAGCAGTCGGCGAGGGCGCCGACTGCCACACGCGGGGGCGCGTATGCTCCCCGGAGGAATTCGAAGCCCCCACTGCTCCACCCGCTTGGGAACCATGCAACCGAATTCTTGCTTAAAAACTGTCGTTCGAAGAATAAGCGTACACTCCTCTGCCGCAGTAACTTATACATCAAAACGCTGACCGATGGATTAGTACTGACAGAAAAAACAGGCCTTTTTTGAGGCGTTTTGGCAGCTAAATCGATGTTTCAGGAAACAAAAATCGAGTTTGCTTTTGATTTTTTGCGGTTTTTTTGGATTTTCTGAGTTGCAAACCATTGTAGGGCAGCTATTAACATCGACTCAGATCCCTCGAAAAAAATCATACCAAAAAGCCTACGGTAGGTTTTTTGGTTTTTGAGAACTGGCGTAAAGTCGTAGCCATGATCGATTGTAAGAGTATCGAAGGGACTGAGAAGAGACGGGAGAGACAGGATGACAGGATGGACTGGATGAGCTGGCTGTCCGGCAGGCACTTGGTTAATAAGAGGAATCCCTTTTATCCTGTTCATCCTGTCAAAAAAGTCCCTTCCGGGGAAGCTGTCGCAAGTTCAGGCCTCGACGGAGTCTCGGCCCACCTTGGCGGTTCCGTGCGTAAGTCGTTGATTTGCAGGATTGGCCTTACGCAAGTCGTTGATTTTGCGGATATTTGTCGATATTTCCTGCATGTCTTCGTCATGGAGCAGAACGAGAAATTTAAAGTCGCCCAAAGAGTCGGATGCGCTCGCCCGTCCAGCGGGCACATCTCACTTTTTGGACGACTTGGGTCAACTCCCTCTCTTCCACAGACGTGTGGAGGAGAGGGCTGGGGAGAGGAGGCTCGACCGGGCGCACCCCCTCTCCCCGCCCTGCGGGGCGAGGGAAGTTCATCGGACGCCCTCAGAGGGATGTGCAAAAAAGCAAGATGCGCCACTCTCCACCCGCGTCGCGCAAAAGCATTTATTTCCTCCGCGATCCGCGTTATCCCTATGCCGGTGCAACCGCTGACCATCTATACGGCCAAATTGACCGACGCCCAGGCCGCGTCGCTGGAAAAGTATCTGCGCGAGAATGATTACAAATTCCGCACGGTGCCCTACGCCCGTTTCGCCGGCGAAAAGGAAAAGACCAATGTCGTTTTCTACGAAAGCGGCAAGCTCGTCGTGCAAGGCAAGGGCACGCAGGATTTTGTCGAATTTGTGCTGGAGCCGCACATTCTCCAGGAAGTCAAGCTGGGCTATGAGACGGTGTTGAACCCGGAGTTGCTCGCCCCGCGCATCGGCGTGGACGAAAGCGGCAAGGGCGATTTCTTCGGCCCGCTCTGCATCGCCGCCGTCTATGTCAACGAGAAGATCCTGCCCGTCTGGAAAAACGCCGGCGTCCGCGATTCCAAGCGCGTCGGCAGCGACCGCGGCATCGCCGAGCTGGCGGAGTTGATCCGCAAGACGCCCGGTTGCGTCTATAGCGTGGTGCCCATTGGCAACGCGGCCTACAATCGCCTTTATGCCAAGATGAAAAGCGTCAATACTCTTTTGGCTTGGGGCCATGCCCGCGCCATCGAGAACATGATGGGCACCGCCTATCAAATGAACCCGCCGCCAGTGCGCGCCATCAGCGACCAATTCGCCCATGACAAAGGCGTCATTGCCAAGGCTCTGATGTCGTTGGGGCGCAGCATCGAATTGGTGCAGCGGCACAAGGCAGAGGAAGATTTGGCCGTGGCCGCCGCCTCCATTCTGGCGCGCAACGAATTCGTCACGCGCCTGCGCGAGCTTGGCCGCAAGTATGACATGGTGTTTCCCAAAGGCGGATCGGCCAATGTCGATGCGGCGGCGAAGGCATTTGTAGCTCGCTACGGCGCGCCGGCGTTAAGCGAAGTGTCCAAGACGCATTTCCGCACCGCCTTGCGCGCGCAAGGATTACCCGAACCACCGAAGAAGCCGTGGAAGCGCAAACCGTCATGAGTTGGATTATGTCATGGCCACTCGGCTATTTAGGGACTCGCGGCGCTCGCCCCACCCGAAAATAT
>DASYNM010000003.1:0-5716 GCA_036008545.1 Verrucomicrobiia bacterium | reverse complement strand
GCCGGGTCATTCGGCCGGACTGTCTTTCCCCGCTCTCAAGGTTGCGCTTGGCAAAGGCAAAACGCAAATTAATCCAGTAATACTAATACATAAAATAAGCATTTCTATTGCATAAAAACAAGGGTTTGGCGGGAATTATTTTGGCTTTGCTTTGCGTTTTTTCGGCTTTGTCAGGATTTATTGCATTGTAAATGGTTGCGAATCAAAGACAAGCATCGATCCGAACCTTCTGAAATAAATCATACCAAAAAGCCTACGGTAGGTTTTTTGGTTTTTGGGAGTCGGGGTAGTATCGTCGGCAAGATGGAGTATGGAACTACCACTTAAAGGGACGAAAGGGACGGCGGCAGAGACGAAACGCGATGGCGCGGCCTTCTGCGTGAAACCCACGCCACCACTGGTCCAAGGCGGGATGGGAACCACGGATGTCACGCAGTTCATGGATTTCCGGTCGCCTGGCCTCGATTGGTTTGGGTCAAGCCAGTCGCACTCAGTCGCACTCAGTCAAACCGGTCAAAGCAATCGGGGACTCGGAGAGTCGGAACAACACGAGAGAGGCCCGAGGTGCGGGCTGCTCATCCTCCCGATCAAACTAAGTCAAACCATCATGCGTAAGTCGTTGATTTCCATGATAGTTTCGGATAGTTCTCGCATCCTTCTTGAAGAAGCGAACTCAAAGCGTGGGCTTTCCCCGAGTTTGGCTTGCCAGCCAGGCCGGCTTGGCGTATCCTCATCTGGCAAGCGCAGTTAACTTTAAACTTGTAACCACTGGATAAAGATATGAATACCATCCAACGCAGTCTTTTCGCCGTCACGCTGGCGCTGGCCGCCGGCCTTTCCTTAAACGCCGGCGCCACCCTGAGCGTGGGCGACCCGGCGCCCAAGTTGCAGACCGGCAAGTTCGTGCAAGGCGATGCGGTCACGGATTTCGCCCCCGGCAAAGCCTATGTCGTCGAGTTCTGGGCCACCTGGTGCGGCCCGTGCAAGGCTTCCATCCCGCACCTCAACGAAACTTACAACAAATTCAAAGACAAGGGCCTGATCGTCATCGGCCAGAATTGCTGGGAGCAGGACGAAAGCCTGGTCGCCCCTTTCGTCAAGACTATGGGCGACAAAATGACCTATCGTGTGGCGCTGGATAATAAGGAAGGCAGCGAGAAAGGGAAAATGGCGGAGACCTGGATGACGGCCGCAGGACAAAATGGCATCCCCACGGCTTTTCTAATTGACACCACCGGCCACATCGCCTGGATCGGGCACCCGATGACGTTGCAGGAAAAGACCATCGAGCAAGTCCTGGCTGGAACCTACGACGTCAAGGCCGCCGCGGTCGAGGCGGAGAAGGAAAAATCCGAGGCGGAAAAGAACGCCCCGCAATTGCAGCAATACAGCCGCAAGCTCCAGGAGGCCATGCAGAACAAGGATTGGGACGCCGCCCTGAGCAACCTGGACGAATTGGCCAAGTTGGTGCCGGCGGCCATGGCCGACAATATCTCCATGGTGCGCGCCAAAATTTTGTATTCCAAGGACGACAATGCGTCGGCGAATAAAATAATCCGCCAAATCAGCGACGCCCACAAGGACGACCCGATGATGCAGAACGAAATGGCTTGGATGATCGTTTCGGATAAGACCATCAAGCATCCCGACCTGGACCTGGCGCAAACCATGGCCCAGCGCGCCACGGACGGCGCCAAGGAGCCCGCCCAAAAAAGCATGTTCATGGACACGCTGGCGCGGGTGAAATTCATGCAAGGGAGCAAAGAGGACGCGATTGCCTTGCAGGAAAAAGCGGTGGCCTCGGCCGGCGACGACATCAAGGACAAACTGCAAAAAACACTTGATAGCTACAAGAAGGGCGATTTGCCGGACGCAGAATAAGGGCCGGTCCGAGCGCGGAATAATTGGCGCTGCATTCCAGGCTATGGCAGCGTTTGCTGTGTCAAGCAGCTTGGAGCGAAATTGATCGCAACTTGCCAAGCGCACGGATTGCCCTTACGTTGCGCAGCCTTTATGGAAAAAGTTGTCATCATCGGCACGGGCTGCGCGGGATTGACCGCCGCCATCTACGCGGCGCGCTCCAATCTTTCGCCGCTAGTATTGACTGGTTTGTTGCCGGGCGGCTTGCTCACCACCACCAGCATCGTGGAGAATTATCCCGGCTTTCCCGAGGGCGTGGACGGCCACGAGCTGATGATGCGCATGCAAAAGCAGGCCGAACGCTTCGGCGCGCGCGTCAAGACTTTGGAAGTGGTGGAGGCGGTGGATCTTTCCCGGCGCCCGTTTGTCCTGACCGTGGACGGCGCAAAAGTCGAAACGCAATCCATCATCATCGCCACCGGCGCCAGCCACCGCCACCTCGGCATAAAAAGCGAGGGGTTGCTGGAGAAAAAAGGCGTGACCTTCTGCGCGACTTGCGACGGCGCCTGGCCCATGTTCCGCAATCAGACGCTGGTGGTGATCGGCGGCGGCGATTCCGCCTGCGAGGAAGCGCTCTACTTGACGCGCTTCGCCTCGGAAGTCCGCCTGGTGCATCGCCGCGACACCTTGCGCGCCTCCAAGATCATGGCCCAGCGCGTCTTCAGCAACGAAAAGATCAAGCCGGTTTGGGACTCGGAGGTGACGGAAATACTTGACTGCAAGTTGGACAAAGTCACCGGCGTGCGATTGAAGAATCTCAAGACCGGCGCGGAGAGCGTGCTGCCGTGCGCGGGAGTTTTCGTCGCCATCGGCCACGTGCCCAACACGCAACTCTTCAAGGGCGTCGTGGACATGGATGAGAACGGCTACATCATCCCGCGCCAGGGCACGGCTACGAACATTCCCGGCCTCTTTGTCGCCGGCGATTGCGCCGACCATGTCTATCGTCAGGCCATCACCGCCGCCGGCTCCGGTTGCGCCGCCGCCATTGATGCGGAACGTTTTCTGGCACACCAGGGAAATTGATTTTGCTTGGTCCTTGAGGTGCAGCGGAGTTGGTGCGCGAGAGAGGACTTGAACCTCCACCCCTTTCGGGACCAGATCCTAAGTCTGGCGTGTCTGCCATTCCACCACTCGCGCCACCGGCGTGGCTAACGGTAGCAGATTACTCCCAATCCGTGCAAGCCGCTTGGCATCTAGTGAACGTCATCGCCGCACCATGATGAGCAGGCCCGGCAGGACGTCATTCTTGTCGTCGCGATTGCGCTTGTCGGCGAGGGTAAAGTTCTGATTTGCTAGGTGTCACGATGGCCGTGACAGGTTTGATGTTTCTAGCGGAAATGAATCCTGGAGATGTGAGTCTTTGGACGGGACGAATCATGGCCATGGTCGGGTTGTGCGCGGGAATCTGGAAGTGTTTGTCTATCGCGCGTCGCCCCACGACAAATGCGAAATGCGCGCTGGCGCTGGCGCTTGTTCTAGCGACGGGGATCCCCATTTGCCTGGTGTCGAGCTTGGAGGATTTGGCCGGCGATTGGTCAGGCGCGCGCGTGGTCGTCGTCTTGGCAGGGCTGGCCGTGATGATACTTTGCGTGGCGGCAATTGCCCTGGGCATCATGGGATTGGTGGAGCTTTCCCAGAGGAGAGGGTGCTACATCCAGGGTCGCGCCCAGGCGATCTGGGCTTTGACGTTGGCTGGGTTCACGGGCATAAGCGTCTGCGCGGGTTTCGTGTCGGCGCTGGTAGTGGCCGGCAAATCCGAGCCCGTGGCCGCAGCGCAAACCCGCCCTGGCAAATTATTGACATTTGATGACCTCAATTTTCGGTTTCGCGCGCCGAGTCGTCCGTGGGTATCGGTTCAAGCGGCCAAATTAAACAAGGACAGCAAAGTTTCTTACATGCGCCGTTTCCCCGACTCCTATTTTATTGTAATCGCCGAGGATCTTGGTGGCGGGACGGTGGCTACTTCCGAGCAACTGGCGGAGCTCGGCAAAGCGCACATGCAAGCGACGGCTGTGTCAGCCCAGGTGTTGAACGAGGGGCCGCTGAAGCTGAGCGGATTGGACGGAGTAAGCGTGAAATCTGAAGCAGTGGTGGGCAAATATAAGGCTTATTATGAGCAGTGGTTTTGCGTTACCAATGGCTACGGATACCAGTTGATGGGATGGGGTGAGTCAAAGAATCGCCAGCGCATCAGCAGGGAACTCCAGCAGATGTTTCAGTGCTTTGAGGTCATGGACGCAAAGCGAACGGCACCTTCTCCGGGACGATTATTCACCACGAATTTCGTCTCGCGTCGCTACGGCTATGAAGCGCAGGTGGCCAACTCAAAGTGGCACGCATCCCCGGCTTTGCAAAAGTCCTTTCCGGAAGCGGAATTCCGCGCTTCGATGGGTGACAGTTGCGTCGTGGTGTTGCCGGTCTGGCTGCGCAACACACCCATCGAAAATGACGCTCTCTACCGCGGGTTGTTGTCCTCGATGACGATTGACTATCCAAACGAAAACCTGAACAACCGGGAGCCGGTCAAGGAAGGCGAATTAACTGGCGACCAATTCGATTTTGAGCGCGACATCGACAGCACAACCTATCATTACCGGCTCAGGCTGCTGCGGGGCCATGGCTGTGGCTATCTGATGGCGGCGTGGACGCGGCGCCGTGAAGCAGAGATGGATCCCATAATGAAGGACGCCTTGGAGCGAGTAAAATTTTCGGCTGCGGCCGTGCCGGCACTGTCCACCAACGTGGCATTCTCCGAGCAAGAGTTAAAGAATCAAGGCAATGTTCTGAATCAAGCCGGTCTGTTCTGCTTCAACGCAAACGACTTCGACAAGGCTTTGCCGCTGTTTCGAGCAGCCTTGGATGTTAAGAAGGAAGAGATAGACTCCGCCTATTTGCAGAATGCGCTGCTGTGTTGGTGCCGCCTGCAACGACCGAGGGAAGGACTGGATTTTCTTGAGTCCCAACCTGCGCGCATCCTGGCTCAACCGGAATTCCGCGCTTTCCAGGCTTACTTCCAAGCCGGGTGTTCCAAGACAGAAGAGGCATTGACCAATTACGCCGCGGTCTTTGCCGCAGGCTATCGGGACGAGGATGATTTCAAATTTTACGTGGGAGTCTTGACTGACCAGCATCAGTACGAGCGCGCCCTCGACGAAGTAGCCAGATATTTGAAAGCGGGCGATTCGTTGGAGGTGCGGCTCCTGACGGCCACGATTTACAGGGACGAACGAGATTTTGAGAAAGCAGTGGCGTTTCTTAAGGGCGAACACCAAAAGACACCGTTTAATTCCAAGATTACCAAAGCCCTTGTAGAAACATGCCTGGACGCTGAGCTTCCAAGCGAGGCGCTGTCGTACAGCCGGGAGCTGATCAAGTCCAGCGGGAACACGGCGTCAACCCTCTATCTCAAAGGCCAGTGTGAGTTGAAGCTGAAGTGGTACCGGGACGCGAAGGCATCGTTGGAAGAGGCCGCCAAGCTTGCACCGGCCGACGAGGACATTCGCTCTGAACTTTCTTACGTGAGCGGCTTGCTGGGCGAAGGCAACAATTCGATGTTCAAAGAGGTCATTGATCCGGTGGGTTTCCCTGCCGCGCTGACAAACCGACCGGCGGAGCGTCCATCTCAAGATGACGTCAAAGGTTACGGGGTCTATTACTCCCGCAATATCACGGCCGTTTCCTATACGCCGCAGAAGGAATACAAGACAACGGACTATATGTGGATCAATGTTCTTGACGCTACTGGCGTGGGCGCCTTCAGCACAGTGCAGATGTCCTTCGATCCATTGGATGA
>DASYNM010000002.1:0-1990 GCA_036008545.1 Verrucomicrobiia bacterium | reverse complement strand
CCCGGATTTCCGCGACTTCTTGTTGGACGGCTTCGACCGTGCGAAAGATATCCGGACACAGGAAATTGCTCCAGGCCCCGAGCTGTCGCGGACGGCGCTGGAAATGGAAAGGCGCTTCCAACGTGGCCGCATTAAATCCGTTGCGATTGAATTGTGCTGCCATGTGAGGCAACCGGATATAATGATGAATCGCGTCATTCCAGCCGTGCAGCAGGATGGCAGTCGGGCGCTCCTGCCACCGTCCGGCGCAGCGGTACAACCGGCCATGCACCGTGTTGTTTTGCGCGAATGGACCTGGTCGCGGAGTATCGAAGCGAAACTCGACCGACCGGGTGAATTGGACATTCGCAACCTTCTCTTCGGCGGGAATGAAATCCGGGCTGTCAATCACTTTCTGCGCCTCCGCCAGGCGAAAGTCTCGCCCATCGGGCCGTGGCATGCGCGCGGCGGCAAGATACATGGCCGACCGGTCGATCAGCCTGGAGAGCATCCCGATCATGACGCTTGCGATCGAGCCGGCTTCGTCACGAAGCTGTTCTTAAACCGGCACGTATTGGATTTTGCGCGGGCGTCCGGCAGGAATCCATTCCACGACGCAAAAGTTTTCCTCGGAGTCAACTGAAAGAAAATGGGGTGCGGCAAAGAGTGCGGGGTTAGTTTGGTAATAGGGCCGGTTAGTTGTGCCATTGGTCTCTTTGCCGTCCCCCAATTGAGCGGCCAGGTTGTTGTCCGCGTCGAGCATCGTGGCGCGGCTGGCCAAATCTGAAATGTCGAGCAAACTCTTGTGCTCATAGAAGCAAGAGACGTTGCGCGCCGCCGCGGTTTCCCTAGACGCGCTGTTGCACCAGGTCACGGCCAACCCGGGGTCGGCGGCGGTCCCGACGCGAATATCGCGCCGTGTCAACCGTATTGGAATCAAATAATCAATCATACCGTCTCAGTTCGTCCGGCACGCCGATTCTAAAAGGAATCGCCAACCAACGCAAGTACTTTATGCAAAATTGTTTAGCTGCGAAGACCAAGTGGTTCTTTTGGCGCGTGAATCCGAATAAAACGCCGACATCACGGTATTTGACAGCACATTACGTGTCAATCAAACTACTTTATGCGGAAGCTACGGCTTGCCAGTGTCTGACGCGCCGGCGGCTTGCAATTTATTGAAGCGCTCGACCAGGCTGTTGTATTTCTCGGCCAGGGCATTTCGCTCCTTCATGCTGTCGTTGTATTTCTGGATGGCGCCGTTGCGCTCGTCCGCCAGTTTTTTGATGGCGTCGTTTTGTTTCAAAATGCCGTCGGAAGCCTCCTTGAGCTTGGCTTCCAATTTGTCCACCGCATCCTTGTACTGGACGATCTCGTTGCTCAACATTTCGCTGGAAGCGTGGAGGCGAAGGATTTCGTGCTTTTGCTCCGACGCCACCAACTCATTGGTGACGGCGGTTTGCTTTAGTTCGTTGACATGCGTCGAAAGCCCGGAGATCTCGGCCTCCATGTTGCTGATGGAATTCGTGTAGCTCTGAATGGCGGCCGCTTGATTGAAAACGGTCTGTTGCAACGACTCCCCCTCAAGGTGAAGGCGAGTCTGGATATACCATTGCCAGGCGCACAGGGCACACAATCCCAGCGCCAAGACAATGAGCAAATTCTGGAGAAAATTTTTCATGGATGCGGCGCGGTAGAGTCCGGATCGGCCTTGACGGCGAAGGCCACGCGTTGCACGCCGGCCCGCTTGACGAAGTCAAGCACATACACCATCTGGCCGTGGGTCGAATTGCGGCTGCCGCTGAGATAAACCGGTACGTTAGTATTGACACGCAGCCGCTCGGCCAGCAGCTTGCCCAGCTCGGGAAAGCTCAGGGATTGGTTGTCCACCGAAGGCAGGCCATTGGGATCGACTTTGAGTTTGATCAGGTCGGGCTTGGTGGCGGGGGTAATCAGGGTGGCGGTGGGAAGGCTGGCCTTGACCGTGCGCACCTTCTGCATTTGCAGGCTG
>DASYNM010000001.1:0-9050 GCA_036008545.1 Verrucomicrobiia bacterium | reverse complement strand
TTAAGCCCGACGCGACAACTCCTGCTGCATCCGACGCGCAACCCTTCATCGGGCCCGAAGTAGAATTGCCCGAATTCACGGTCCGGGCGGTCATTCTGGGCGTGCTGTTGGGCGTGGTGTTTGGCGCGTCCTCGCTTTATCTCGTTCTCAAAGTCGGCATGACCGTCAGCGCTTCGATTCCGGTGGCGGTCATTTCGCTAACCTTGTTTCGCCTCTGGGCCAAGATCGGTCCGCTATTCCGCGGTTGGGCCAAATTGGGTGGCCCGTTTCGCTTCTTTGCCAAGATGGGCCAGGACGCGAATATTCTCGAAAACAACATCGTGCAAACGGCTGGCTCGGCCGGGGAGTCCATTGCCTTCGGCGTGGGCGTGACCATGCCCGCCGTTATGATCCTGGGCTTCGACTTGGAAGTAACGCGCGTGATGATCGTCGGCGTGCTCGGGGCCTTGCTGGGAATTTTGATGATGATTCCGCTGCGTCGTGCGCTGATCGTGCAGCAACACGGCGAGCTGAAGTATCCCGAGGGGACCGCTTGCGCCGAGGTGCTCAAGGCCGGCGCCAACGAAGAATCGCGCGCCGCCTCGCAGCACGACACGAGCGCGCACGCGGCGCACCCGAGCGGCGCGGCGATTTTTGGCGGGTTCGGTGTGGGTCTTTTGTACAGCACCGCCATGCGGGCGTTCAAGGTCTGGAAGGATACGCCCACGAAAATGTTTGGCGCGCCGCTCGCCGGCGGCTCGATTGCGGCGGAGATTTCGCCGGAGTTGCTGGGCGTCGGCTACATTATTGGCCCGCGCATTTCCTGCATCATGGCGGCGGGGGGAGTGCTGTCGTATTTGGTTCTCATTCCGTTAATCAAATTTTTTGGTGGCGGCGCGGCCGGGGCCTTGCCGCCCGGAGACGTGCCGATCAAGGAAATGGACCCCGATACGGTTCGCCGCTTTTATATTCTTTACATCGGCGCCGGCGCGGTGGCGGCGGGAGGAATCATCAGCCTGATGCGCTCGATGCCGCTGATCTGGCGCGGCATCCGCACCGGTTTGGCGGATTTCGGCGCGGCGGCGGCGCAGGCTCGCACCGGCGCGCTCCGCACCGAGCGTGACTTGTCGATGAAGTTTGTCGCCTTCGGCTGCCTGGCGCTGGTGGCGGCGATTTGGATCACGCCGTCCATGAAGATGAACTGGCTGGGAGCGATCCTCATCGTCGTGTTCGGATTTTTGTTCGTCACGGTTTCCTCGCGGCTGACCGGGGAAATCGGTTCGTCATCCAATCCGATTTCCGGCATGACCGTGGCAACATTATTATTGACTTGCCTCGCGTTTCTTTTGCTGGGCTGGACGGGGGTCGGCTACTACGTCACCGCGCTGTCGGTGGGCGGCATTGTCTGCGTGGCTGCCTCCAATGGGGGCGCAACCTCGCAGGATTTGAAAACAGGTTTCCTGTTGGGGGCGACGCCGCGCTATCAGCAAATCGCAATCATGATCGGCGCGGCGCTCTCGGCGCTCGTCATGGGGCCGATTCTCCTGCAGCTCAACGCGGCAAAGACCGTTTACGTTCCCATTGCGCAGGTTGCACCCGGTTTGCACGCGCCGGCCGATGCTGCTTTCGGCGCGAGCGAGACTTTGTCTGGCCCGCAAGCAAAGGACGACTCCAAATCCTACCGCGGCTGGCAAAAGACCAGCGAAGAGGGCGGACGGTCCGGCAAATATCTCGTCGATGACACCGGAGCGGCGATGTACTACGTCGATCCGGGCATCAACGGCACGTTCACCAAGCGTCCCAACGGTTCGGAGGTGACAAAGTTTTCCGCCCCGAAGGCGGTCCTGATGTCCTACATCATCAAGGGCATTCTCAATTCACAATTGCCCTGGGCGCTGGTGCTGTTCGGCGTCATGATTTCCGTCGTGCTCGAGCTCTGCGGCATTTCTTCGCTGGCCTTCGCGGTCGGCGTCTATCTGCCTCTCTCGTCGTCGTCGCCGTTGATGGTGGGTGGGATGGTGCGCTGGCTGGTGGACCGCGGACGGCGCCTGAGTCAAACACATTTAACCGCCGAACAACTCGCCGCCGAGAGTGACAGCAGTCCGGGCGTCTTGCTGGCCAGCGGCTACATCGCGGGTGGCGCCATCGCGGGGATTGTCATCGCGTTCATGGCGGGCGTGCTGAGCGACACGGACGACAAAATCACCAAATGGGCCGAGGCGCACAATCCGTTTTACGCCGGTTCCCAGGCTGACTTGCTGGCGCTGATTCCCTTCGCCGCGCTGACGCTGCTGCTGTTCTGGGTCGCGCGCGGGCGCAAGGCGGCGCCGTCGCGGTAGCGATATCAGCTCCCGGCCATGGCCATGAGCCGATCGAATTGCGCCTTGCTCAGAGGTGAGACGGAAAGGCGGCTATTCCTCAACAACAGAATGTCCTTGAGCGCCTTATCCGTCTTGATCGTGTCCAGAGGGACGGGACGCGCCAGCGTTTTGGCGGGGATCAAATCGACGCAAACCCAATCGCCCTCTTTCGCGGTGTCGTCCGGATACGCCTCGCGGTCCACGCGAGCCAGACCGACGATCTGTTTTTCGCTGACGCTGTGGTAGAAGAATACCTGGTCGCCTTTCTTCATCGCGCGCAAATTATTTCGCGCCTGAAAATTGCGGATGCCGGTCCAGGCGGCGCGTCCTTCTTTCAGAAAGTCCGACCATGAGTAACTTTCAGGTTCCGATTTTACAATCCAGTGGTTCATAAGGAATTATGTCGGGCTAGGTTTGACGGCGATGAGGCGCACTTCGTACGCAGGCCGGAGGCCGTGCAAAAGCTGACGGACGGCGCGGAAACCGGTTTCGCCCAAGTGAAGTTTAGCTGCCCAGTTGGCGGCGAAGCGCGAATATCCAAATTCGCCAACTCCAGCGTTCGACACCTCGAAGCCAGCCTCCACAACCAGATTGCCGAGCGTCTGGACGTTCCAGGAGTAAAGATGATGGTTGGGTTCTGCAGGATTGAAATGTTCGTACCTGCCCTCGCGCTCGAACGGCACATAAAGCAGCAACCGGCCCGCGGGCTTGAGTAACCGTCGAATTTCTTCCAGCACATCAGACGGATGCAGGACGTGTTCCAATGTGTGATGGCAAATCACGACGTCCGCGACCGCATCCGGCAGAACTTTCGTGTCCGCAACGAACTCGATGCCCTGCGCGCGAAGTGAAGCTTCGAGAAAATCCGCGATGTCAAAACCAATTTTGCGACGGCAAGCCAGGGCGCCCAGATTCCATCCGCTGCCGACACCGTATTCCAGCACCACGTCGTCCGAACCGATGAGTGGCGCGAACTTGCGCGACCGGAGCGCGGCCACCCACGGGATGGCTTGCTCCGGGAGGCCGCGTTTGGATTCCTGGTAGCGGCGACCCGCATCGCCACGGTAATGGCGCTCGGCCTGCTCGGTCAGCATGAGCCGCAGTGTAGCCCCGCGCGCCCGTTTGCACAATCACTGTTGAGGGCAGAACGAATGAGTGGAAGCGTAACTCATTTTTGGGCGTACGCAGATTGCAGCGCAGGTTCCCAACCTGCTGTGTCGCGGATTTCCAATCCGCAGGCGCACCCCGCACGCCGGGCTGCTTCTGTGTTGTTCGCTCTGCCACGCTCGGGAGCCTGCCGGCTGGAAGCCGGCGATACAGCAGGTTGGAAACCTGCGCTACGGAAAATTAGATTGCACCCGGATGAGCGTTGCCATGATCGAGCGCGGTCTTTAAAGTCCGCGCATGCCGGAATTGGCCGAAGTGGATTATTATCGCAAGCAATGGCAGTGTGGATTGAAGCAAAAGATTCTCGCCGTCGATCTGCACGCAAACGTGCGTATTCTGCGTGGCGTTGACACGAATGCGCTGCGAAAGACTTTGAAGGGGTCGATCTTGCTGAATTCGGAAACGCACGGCAAACAAATGTTCTTCCGGTTTTCCAGGAACGGTTGGCTGGGCCTGCATTTGGGCATGACCGGCGAGCTGCGCGTGGAACCGCCCGGCCATGCGGCGGGCCGGCACGATCATCTGGTCTTGCGCCAGCGCAAACAAAGCCTGGTTTTCGCCGATGCGCGCCAGTTTGGCCGTGTGCGCTTTCACGCCGGTGAGACAACGCCTGCCTGGCGGGCCAATTTGCCCGCCGCGATCTTGTCAAAACAATTTACGCAGGGCCGCATGGCGGACTTTCTTCGGCGGCACGGGCGCATGCCTATTAAGGCGGTGTTGCTACTGCAGGACGGGTTTCCCGGCGTCGGCAATTGGATGGCGGATGAAATTTTGTGGCGGGGGTGCCTTCGTCCCGCGCGGCTCGCGGCTAAAGTCAATGCGGTCGAGGCAAAGAAGCTTTTCCGCGAAGTGCGTTTTGTCTGCCGCGAAGCGATGCGGACGGTCAGCGCGAATTTCGACTATCCGCCTGCCTCGTGGCTTTTTCACCAGCGCTGGCGGCCCGGCGGCATTTGTCCCCGCGATGGCGCCATTCTGTCACGCGCGCAAATCGGCGGGCGGACGACTTGCTGGTGCCGGAGTTGCCAAAAGTAACCGGTTTGAGGTTTAATGATGCGGTGGATGTCAAAGTGAAAATTTGCGGGATCACCAGCGTGGGAGACGCCGAGGCCGCCGTGGAGGCAGGCGCGGATGCGTTGGGGTTGATGTTTTTTCCCGGTAGTCCGCGCTATATCACGCTGGAGAGAGCGCAAGAGATCGCCCGCGTTCTGCCGCCGCACATCCTGCGGACAGGAGTTTTCGCCGACCCGAAACCAGCCGACGTGTTTGCCGCCATCCAACTTTGTCAATTAAACCTGTTGCAATTTCATGGCTCCGAAACGCCGGAGTTTTGCCTGCAATTCGGCATTATGACCATGAAAGCGTTCCGCATCCACGACGCCGATTCGCTGCTGCCCATGAGCGCCTACCAGACCGACGCCTTTCTGCTTGACAGCAAGGTGGCGGGGCAATTGGGCGGGTCTGGGGCAACGTTCAATTGGGACGTCGCCCTGGCCGCCAAGAAATTCGGCAAGCCCATTTTCCTGGCGGGCGGATTGACGCCGCAGAACGTCGCGGAGGCGGTGCGGAAAGTGGAGCCGTTTGGCGTGGATGTTTCCAGCGGCGTGGAGCAATCGCCGGGAAAAAAGGACGCCAAAAAAATGCAAGACTTTATCGCCGCCGTGCGCGGAGCGTGAGTGAAAATGAGCAAGAGCATCTCACGCTGTCCCTGGCCGATGGACGAACTTTACATCGCCTACCACGACAAGGAATGGGGCGTGCCGGTGCATGACGATCGAGCGCTTTTTGAGTTTCTCATCCTGGAGGGGGCGCAGGCTGGTTTGAGCTGGCATACCGTTTTGAAAAAGCGCGAGCATTACCGCGTCGCCTTCGATCAGTTTGACCCGAAAAGAGTGGCCCGTTACACGCCGGCCAAGATCAAAAAGCTCCTGGCCAATCCCGGCCTCATTCGCAACCGGCTCAAGATCGCCTCCGCTGTCCGCAACGCGCGGGCTTTTCTGGCTGTGCAGGAGGAATTCGGCAGCTTCGATCGTTACATCTGGCGATTCGTGGAGGGGCGCCCGATCATCAACCACCCGCGCTCGATGAAAGACGTCCCCGCCCGCACGCCCGTCTCGGACGCTATGAGCAAGGATTTGAAACAGCGCGGGTTCAACTTCATTGGTTCGACTATTTGCTACGCCTTCATGCAGGCGACCGGGATGGTGAATGACCATTTGGTGCATTGCTTTCGGCACCGTGAGTTATGCTGAGGTGCGCCTGGCGCGCTGCCAGTCTTTTTCTCTTGCTCCTACTCCTAATACCAGTCAAAGAAATTTGAGATTTTGGGTGTTGCGATTTCCGCGCCGCCCAAATGTGAGAGATTATTCGACGGCTTTCAAAAATTAAGAATCTAATCGCGCAGAGACTTCACACCAGGGGCGGCGGCTCCCATTTCAGCCCGTGCGCGTCGGCGACAGCTTTGTGCATGAGCTTGCCGTTCATCACATTGATGCCGCCGACCAGCGCGGGCTGCACGCGGCACGCCTCCTGCAAACCCATGTCCGCCAGCGTCTCGATGTAGCGATAGGTCACGTTGGTCAATGCTTGCGTGGCGGTGCGCGCATAAGCGCCGGGCATATTCGCCACACAATAATGAATGACGCCCTCCTCGACATAAGTCGGATGATCGTGGGTCGTGGGTCGCGACGTCTCGGCGCAACCGCCTTGATCGATGGCGATATCGACCAGCACGCTGCCCGGTCGCATGTGGCGAAGCATATCGCGGTGGATCAATTTGGGCGCCTTGGCTCCGGGCACGAGCACCGCGCCAATCAGCAAATCCACCGTCGGCAGCAGATCGACCAAGTGCGCTTCGCTGGAAAAAAGCGTGTGCGCCGTGTGGAGCGTTATGTCCAAAAACCGCATCCGCTCCAGGTCCACCTCTAAAATAGTCACGTCCGCGCCCAGGCCGGTAGCCATGCGGGCGGCGTTGATGCCGCTGGCGCCGCCACCCAGCACCACGACCCGGCCTGGCAACACTCCCGGCACGCCGCCGAGCAAAACGCCGCTGCCGCCATTATGCTTGGCCAGACAATAACCGCCGACCAAAATGGACATGCGTCCGGCGATTTCGCTCATTGGTTCCAGCAAGGGCAGGCGGCGATTGACTTCGATGGTTTCATACGCGATGCCCGTCACGCCGGATTTGAGCAGCGCGTCGGTCAAGCCGCGATCAGCCGCCAGGTGCAGGTAGGTGAAGAGAATCTGGCCGGCGCGCAAGAGGTCGAATTCCGATTCCTGCGGTTCCTTGACCTTGACGATCAAATCGGCCTTTTGGAAAACGGTGGCGTGATCATGGGTCATCTGCGCGCCGGCCTGTTCGTAATCGGCGTCGGGATAGCCCGCGCCGGCGCCGGCGGAGCGCTCGACGATAACCCGATGACCGCGCTTGGCCAGTAGATAGACGGCCGAAGGCAGCAAAGCAACGCGATGCTCCTGAAGTTTTATTTCGCGCGGGACTCCTATCGTCATAAGGCAATGATGGTGAAGATCGACGCGCCATTGTCAAGCGGGCGCCACCGAAACCTGCGTCTTGATGGAGGCGGCAATAAAGCATTGTTCGTGGGCTTCGTGGTGAAGCGCTTCCAGCTCCACCGAAGTGGGTTGCTTGGCGCCGCCAAAAGCGATTTTTGGATGCAGTGTAACCGCGCTGACCCAAGGCACGCCCTTCTCGTTCTTGCTCATCACGCCCACGGCCTCGTCCTCGTAGGTGTCCACTTGGAATTTCGCCTTCCACGCCAGGTAAATGAAACTGAGCATGTGGCAACTGGAAACCGCCGCCACGAACGCCTCCTCTGGATCCACGTTGGCGGGATTACTCATGGGCACCGGCACCACTGACGGCGACGACGAAGCGGGCACGACAAATCCGCCATCAAAGGTCCACGTGTGTTCGCGCGAATATCTGCCCTTGAGGAAATCGGGTCCGTTGCACTTCCATCGGATGGTCGCTTTATGTTCAGACATCTTCAATGCTCGATACCCAATCCGACCTGGAATTGTCAAGCCACGCAAGTCAGCCTTTGGCAAAGTCGCTGGTAGGGACACCGCGTTGCGGCGTCCGGTCGGCGCAGCGCTCCGACCCTACAAAAAACTGATTTGCACCCATTGGTCAGGTGCGCAACTCCGTTTTTATGCATCTTGGATTTCTCGCTCTCCTCCACAGCGTGCTGGAGGGTCGGGGTGAGGGTTTTCAGATTTGGTTTTCAATCCATAAGCTGGTCGTGGTAGGACAATCATCGAACAAAATTCCGATGAACCGTTTTGTGGCGAAAACTGCATTCTTGGTGGCGGGCGCTCTGTGCGCCGCTGGATTCATTGTCTGGCCTGGGTGCGCCTTTCCGCCGCTGCCGGCTTCCCGCACGCCTTTGTCAATCCATACGCGGGCCGAATTTTCACTCAAGAAAAATGGACATCCAAGCCGGGACGAAGTCGTCGCCAGACTTGGCCCGCCTGACGAATACTACGCGGATCTGCGGGTTTCCTGCTATAAGCTCAACGAGATAAATCGACGCCGACTTGTGCTGCTTTTTGGAATTCTGCCTATTGCCGTCCCTAGGGACCCCGTTTGCCTCGAAGTCGCGATGATTCAATTTGATGACCACGACCGGGCGCAGCGCAGGGAAATTAGCATTATTCCGAGGTACTCTTTTCCTTACGGCGCGTATGGCTATCAAAGCACCATGCCCGCAGAAAGGCTGCGCTCCCTGGTGAGACAAGAAGTTGAGCGCTGGGAACTAGAAGCCAGCCGGAGTCCCAAATGACCTTTCCGAGGAATGTTTGAATAATTGAAAACCGACGGCCACGGGCTGCCCGAACCGTTGGCCGCAAAAAAATTCAGCGGCAAATTTGTGCTGCGCCTTGAACCCGCATTCCACCGTCGTCTCGCCGCCAAAGCCCTCGCCGCCGGTGAAAGTCTTAACAGCTTCTGCGCAAAGACACTTGTTAAGGCGTGAAAATGGCGCTGGCACGAGACTGTTGAGGAATGGTTTCGGCGCGAAAAACCCCGACCGCAAGTTTGCGCGGCTATTTGAATGCTCTTCAAGGAATCACATGGAAATGATAATAGGCTCCGTATTTACAACAGATTTGATTCCCATAAAGCGGCTCCTCCACTCATCTCGGTATTTGCGGTCGAACGCCTCTATTTCTGCATGACGATAATGACCCAAAACCATTCTATAGGTTTGCAGGCAGTAGGCGGCAACGCTGCGAAAGTGTGTATCCACACCCACAAGTTCTCGTACAGGCTCAAAGGTGATCTGTTCGTTCTTAACTGCGACTTGTTTGAAAAAAGCTGTGGAGTGTGCAACCCCGGATAATTGGTCATAACTTATATCGTATTCTTTGGAAAACTTCAGATGATCGGCCATTTTCTTTATTGATGAGACGCCGCCAAACGGAAGATGCCATGGGACATCGTGTAATTTCTTACCTTTTAACTTATCAAATTCAGCGTTCAAGCTCGCATAAGGTGTGCTTTGTAGGAGAGTTTCAATCTGCGCT